>CABZMF010000014.1 GCA_902526795.1 uncultured Fidelibacterota bacterium | reverse complement strand
TATAACCTAGCTTCCATTTACTCATCAATTGATAGTATTAAAAAAGCTGAAGACTATTTTAATCTTGCTTTACAGGATAGTTTAAATCCTTCAGCAGATTTAAGCTATAATCGTGGGAATATGTTTTATAAATCACGTAACCTTGAAGAAAGTTTAAAATCATATCGAGATGCATTATTGAAAAATCCAGATGATAATGAAGCGAGAATGAATTATGAGTTTGTAAAAAATGAGATTGATGAAAAAAATAAAAATCAGCAGCAAAATCAGGATAACAATGACGAAAGCCAAGAACCTGAGAATAATAAAAATAATCAAAATGAAGATCAAAATCAGGGCAATGAGAATAAGGATAGTAAGTCAAACAATACTGATAAGAATCCTAAAAATAATAATAATGATGATGGACCAACAGATCAGGATTCTTCACAAACACCTAAAGAGCAAAATAATCAAGATCAACAAATGAGTATTGACCAAAATGTTGAAAATATTCTTAATGCAATGAAAGAAAATGAAAAGGTAAATAAGAAGAGAAAGCAAAATAATTATTCAAATGAAAGTGGAAAAGAGTGGTAAAAAATATATTCATCTTTCTCTTTTCAATAAGCTGTATTTTTGGGCAGCAATTACTATCGACTATTTCTAGTGAAAAAATCGGATTGACTGAATCAATAATTTTTACTATTAAAATTAAAGACATTGACAGTAATCCTTCAGTTGATCTTGAAAAAATTAAAAAAAATTTTTCCATCATCTCTGGACCAAATATTGGTAGTGAATATAGATTTGTTAATGGAAGTAAATCTTCTTCAAGATCAATTTCTTGGACATTAATTCCGCTTAAAGATGGACTCCTTGAAATTCCTTCTTTAGTAGTTAAAGTTGGAGATAAATCATTCAATACTAAAATTCACCAAATTCAAGTATCCAAACAAAAATCATCTGATGCTTCAAAAGATTTATTTCTTGAAATAAAAGTTAGCGATGATAAAGTTGTTGTTGGTGAACAAGTAAAAATTACATATACTTTTTATACAAGAGTAGCATCAAAAGTAATATCGACAGAATTTCCTAATTTTAGTGATTTTTGGGTTGAGAAACTATTTGATCCAGTTGGTAAACAGTTTACACCTGAAAGCTGGGAAGATGTTGAGATAGATGGATTCAATTATAAATTATTAAAAATTTATGAAGTAGCTATCTTTCCATTAAAAGAGGGAATTTACGACTTAGAATCAATGATAATGAAAGTTGAAACCAAGGAAAAGGATTCTTCATTTAGCCGATTATTTTGGGATGACCCTTTTTTTGATACCTTCTCACAAAGAACAAAAGCAAAAATTCTAATTTCAGATCCAATAGCTATCGAAGTTTACTCATTGAAGGATATTCCTAAAAACTTTACAGGAGCGGTCGGTGAATTTACTCTTAATTCATCTTTATCAAATTCAAATATAGATGAAGGATCACCAGTAGTTTTTAAAATGACTCTGGATGGAAAAGGGAACCTTTCAAATATTAGTAGACCAAAAATAAACTTTCCTGAAAATATTGATATTTTTGAAGGTGAAACAATAATTGATAAAAAAATTTCAGATAGCTTGTCTGGTTCTATAACTTGGGAATATAATTTAATACCAAGAAAGAGTGGTTTTTTTTCAATTGAATCAATTGAAATTCCATATTTTAATTCATATTTAAATTCTTGGTCAAAAGCATTTTCAAATAAAATAGATTTTAAAGTCAATAAAAGTTCAATTTTTGACAGCAGTGACAAAGATTTGCTTTCATCAAAATCTAATGTAATTAGATACAACAGAATTGCTAAACAAAAATGGATTTCATCATCGAAAATTCTTTTTGAAAAAAAAATAATATATATACTTTTATTTTCGTTTGTGCTATTTGTAATTCCATTATTTGAGTCTTATTTAGTTTCTATGAAAAATAAAATACTTAATTTTTTATCACAAAAATCAGCGTTAAATAGTGCTATAAATAGTCTACAATCTAGTAAATCAATAAATAATGATGCTCTACGAATAATAACTAAATTTTTTTACCAAAAAAATATAATAGATACTAAAAATCTTGATGTAACAACTTTAAAATCTTCTCTAAAAAATAAAATTAAAGAAAAGGATTTTGAGGATTTTTCAAAATATTTAGATGATTTCCAGGAAAAATCATTTACCTCAA
>CABZMF010000013.1 GCA_902526795.1 uncultured Fidelibacterota bacterium | reverse complement strand
ATTTAATTCCAAATGTAGTTATTGGTGATCTTGACTCTTTTAAAAAAGATGAAAATAGAAAACTGAACATAATCAAAACAATAGATCAATCAAAAACTGATTTTCAAAAGTCGCTAGATTGGTGTGTTAAAAACGATATTAAATCTCTTTCAATATTTGCTATTTCTGGTATGAACGAAGATCATTTTTTAGGAAGTCTTTACATTTTAAATGAATATTCTGATAAAATCAATTGGAGAGCTTATAGTGACTTTTCAATAATATCTCCATCCATTGGAGAAAAAAGTTTTAATTCTTTCAAGGGACAGAAAGTTAGTTTATTTGCTCTTAATAATCAGTCAATAGTTAGTTCCAAAAATTTAGAATATGAATTGGATAGATATAAACTTCTTCCCTCTGCAAATGCAGTCAGAAATATTTCAAAAGCTGGTAATTTCACTTTAAGAAGTTCATCAAACTTAGTTGTTTTTCAGAGTGTGCGATAAATTATAATCCAGCAGCAGTCGCTAAGCTATTAGCTTTAGCTGTATCAATGAAAACTGCCTGGGCTTTTTCTACATTTTCTAACTTTCCAGACCATGCTTTAAGAGCAGGTTGTTGTAAAGCCCTTCCGTAAGAAAATGTTAGATTCCAATCGGTTTCATATTTATTCATTTCATTTAAATGCATCGTAGCATCTTCATCTGGTTGTCCACCAGAAAGAAATGCTATACCAGGAACTTCTGCAGGAACGTGAGCTGATAAACAATTAATTGTTTTTTCTGCAACCTCAGTAATATCAGCTTGATATGAACAATTATATCCGGACAAAACCATATTAGGTTTTAAGACAATTCCTTGTAAATTAACTTTATGTTTTTGAAGCTGGTCAAATACAGTATTTAACGTTCTTGAGGTAATATCAAAAGAATCATCTATAGTATGACTGCCATCCATTAAGACTTCAGGCTCTACTATTGGTACTAAATTAGTTTGCTGACACTTGACAGCATATTTTGCCAAATTTTTTGCATTTGCTAAAATACAATCATCAGTTGGGATTCCATCACCTGGTGTTATTACTGCTCTCCATTTTGCAAAACGTGCTCCTAAAGAATAGTATTTTGCAAGCCTTTTTGACAATCCATCTAGGCCCTGAGTTAATTTCTCGCTCGATCCAAAATCTTCTAATCCTTTGTCTACCTTAATGCCAGGAAGAATATCTTTAGAAATTAAGTATTCAGGAAAAGTCATACCGGATGAGAGTTCAGTTTGATAAAAAGTCTCATCGAAAAGAATAATTCCACTTATATATTTTTCTATATCCAAGGAAGTAAAAAGAAAATTTCTATAGAAATTTCTACTTTCTGGAGTTGATTCTATTTTTAAATTTTTAAAACGTTTATTACATGTAGGGGTACTTTCATCAGCTGCTAAAATTCCTTTATTTTTTTCAACCATTTTATGTGCTACGATGCTTAATTCTGACATTTTAATCTCCTAGACTATATTTATTAGTAATAATTTTTGATTCTTTAGAATCACCAAAAATAATTTTTGAAGTTACAATAGCTTGATCATCAGTAAATCTAACACCAGGAATCCAACCTGAACAAACCCCGCTAGCAACAAAAAATGAATCGCTTGACTGGCAAAGGTCATCAGCTGACCATAAATTATTTATATCTTTCCCAAGCATTTTGACTGCTCTAGATTTAAATGCTTCATCCATAAAATGAAGTTTTCCTTCGAAAAATCCACCCATAGCTTTTACAGCGGTTGCAGTAATAACTCCTTCTGGAGCAGCTCCAATGCCGTATAATAAATCTACATTTCCTTCAACAGCTTTTAATCCTCCTGAAACATCTCCATCTCCAATAAGTATTGGATCGATATTTAGCTCTTTCATTTTTGCTATTAACTCAAAATGTCTTTCCCTATCCATAATTATAATTTTTAATTCTGAAATATTTTTATCTAAGGCTTCAGCTGCTAATGATACATTTTCTTCTATTGAATTTAAAAGACTGACATGACCTAAAAGCTTTGAAGACCCACATAATTTATTCATATAAGTATCGGGAGCATGTAATAATTTACCCCTGGGAGCTGCAGCTAATACAGATAATGCATCTGGTAGGTCATTTGCACAATGATTAGTACATTCTAAAGGATCAACGGCTATATCTATTTTTAAGCTACTATTAGAATTTCCCATTTCTTCGCCGATATATAGCATTGGTGCATCATCTCTTTCACCTTCGCCAATTACTACACGAGTATGTATTTCTGAATTTTGTAAAACAGCTCTCATTGCTTCTGTTGCAACTTTGTCAGCAGCTTTACCATCTCCGTTTCCTCTTAATTTTGCAGCTGCTAGAGCAGCAGCTTCTGTTGCTTTCAAATATAAATTGAAATTTTCTGTTACTTTATCCATTTAGTAAATCAATTAGCTCATACATTTTTTTTAAATCTTGTTGAGAGCTATATCCTGTAAATCTTTCGACAACTACGCCTTTGCTATCTAAAACAAACATGTAACAATCACCCCTATCTTGAATATCTAAGGATTTAAAATAAGATCTTAAAGGACCGTAATAAGTTACAGTGTAATCATGAAGAAATTTTGGGACCCCACCTCTCATTCCTCCATCAATCCAATTTCTTGCCATTTTATATTGACCACCCAACATTGGAATTTCATAATAGTTTATACTTTTATTAACTCCATATTTAATAAGTAGGTCATCT
>CABZMF010000012.1 GCA_902526795.1 uncultured Fidelibacterota bacterium | reverse complement strand
AAAAGATTAGAGGTAATTAATGCTAAATAACTTAAGAGCAAAAATACTTTCCTTCCAATTTAAATCAATTAGGAGATTTGTTATTTTTTTCTTATCAAAAATACCAAAAGATTTAGAAAGAGCTATAATATTTGGTGATTCCTTAAATCATTTGATTATGATAACACCTTTAAGATATTTATTTAAATTTTCTATACCCTCAAACATAAAAGCATCATTGTATGATTTAGAGTTTGAAAGTCCATTAATTTCCGCATCATTCAAAGATGATATTAGTTCGCTTCTCCAATGGCAATTAGTTGGTATAGGAGGTGTGACATATAAAACTGTGCTAAAATCTCCTTCTGTGGGCAATTTAAGGCCTAGAATACAAGAAGTAAGATATAAGGGAGACTATGCAATTCTAAACTCCTTAGGTTTACCTACAAAAGGTGTAAAAAAATTCATAAGTTCATTTGTAAGTAAAAAAATGACAAACTTTAATCGTCCAATAGGAATAAGCATTGGAGGCAAAAATCCAGAAGAGTATTTTGAAGTATTTAAAGAAATTGAACATCACTTAAACTCTTTAAATTATGCACACTTTTTTTATGAAATAAATATTAGTTGTCCTAATACATCTGATGGAAAATGTTTGAGTGATGATTTAGAAAATTTAAAAGAATTATTATTAAAGTTTAGAAATACGTCTTCAAGAATAATTGTTGTCAAAGTTTCTCCCGATAGTCCAGATAATGATATTATTGAAATATGTAATATTTTGGTTCAAATTCCTACAACTGCTATTAATATTGGAAATTCAAAATATGTCAGAGCTGATAAGGTCGGTTTATCAAGTAAATCATTTTCTATGGACGGAGGAGGATTAAGTGGGAAAAATCTTTATGGTAATACCCTTAGGCTTGTTAAACTTGTATCTTCTAAGTACGATATTCCAATTATAGCCACAGGAGGAGTATCTTCATATGATAATGTAAGAGAGCTTCTTGATAATGGCGCTTCATTAACAGGTGTAGCAACATTACTTGTAACAGATCCATTTCAAATACCTTTAATCAACCACAGGCTTTCAAGTGATTAAATTTATATTAATATTTGCTTTGTTTATTGTTTCATGTGGGTCAAGCATTGCTTATGGAGATTATGTTGACACAACTGGTTGGTCAAGAAAACAGATTGAATCAATCAAAAAACATCCTCAAACACAAATTGGGATTGCTTCATATTATGGTAAAAAGTTCCATAAAAAAAGAACTGCTAATGGGGAAATCTTCAATATGTATAAAGTAAGCGCTGCTCATAAGTCTTATCCTTTGGGTACAAAGGTGAGGGTTACAAATCTTGAAAATGGAAAGTCTATCAAGCTTGTTATTAATGACAGAGGACCATTTGTAAAAGGTCGAATTATAGATCTTTCATATAGAGCCGCAAGAAAATTAGACTTTGTGAACCAAGGAACAACTAAGGTAAGAATTAATGTAATAAGATTGGGTGACAACAAGTATTATAAATGAAAAATTTACTTTGTATAGTTAATCCAGTTAGTGGTTTAAAAAGATCACTTAAAGTATTTAATGAAGTAAAAGATAGACTTAAAACAACAAATACAAAACTTGAATTATTTATATCAAAGCATCCAAATCACACAAAAGATTATTCATCAAAAATTAATAAAGATGAATTTGATAAGATTATTATTTTTGGCGGAGATGGTACTTTAAATGAGGTAGTAAACGGCCTTAATAGTTCAAATAATCTTGATAATTTTAAACTGGGAATCATTCCAACTGGTTCTGGTAATTCTGTAGCTCATGACATTGGATCATTAAAATTAGATATTGCAATTAAAAAGTGTCTAGGTGAAAAAGTAATAAAGATGGACGTTAATCAAGTAAATTTTGATTCTTTTTCAACTTTAAGTGTTAGCGTTTTGGGTTGGGGAATGTTTTCTTTCGGGAATATAAGAGCTGAAAAGTTAAGATTTTTAGGACCAATTAGATACGATATTGCTTCAATTGTAACTTTGCTTGAGAAAAAAATACATAAAGCTGAAATGGTTGTTGATGGTGTTAAAAAAACACTTGAATGTGCATTCATAGTTGGTTGTAATAGTATACATTCTGGAAAAGGTATGATTGTTGCACCAAAAGGGGGTTTTTACGATGGAAAAATTGATATTATTACTGTTGATAAAAATGTAAATAGATTTCAAGTTTTTAAAGTATTTCAAAAAGTGTATCAAGGAACACATATTAATCTTCCTTATGTCAAAAATATAAAAGCTGAGTCCTTTTCTTTAGACGCTGGGAAAGATAGTTTTTACAATATTGATGGAGATATTGTGCATAGCCAAAAAGCATTAGTTTCGGTAATACCAAAAGCAATTAATCTTTTGATATAAGTAATTTATAATTAGTTTGATGAATGTCTGCTCTAAAATCTAGAATTTTAATCGGATTAATTGGTTTTCCATCCGTTATTTATATTATTTTTAATCACATTATTTTTTTCAATATTATAGTAATAATTTGTTTCTCTTTAGCTTTTATCGAATTTGCAAAAATTACTAGCAAGTTTTCTAACAGACTTTCTTGGTTAATTTTTGGGGTGTTATATATTTTTGGAGGAATGATCTCATTAATATATCTTAGAAGTATTGATTTAATATTAAATTCTCCATTCACTTTTTTATTGTTTGCTGGAGTAATGATAAATGATTCGATGGCTTTCATTGTTGGTAAAATTCTTGGTGGTCCTAAAATTATTCCAAACATAAGCCCAAATAAAACTTATGCAGGTTTAATAGGAGGACTTTTTGGTTCTATAATGTTTATTTTTCTGATTGATAAATATTTTTTAGATGTACTTACCAATTTTTATCTAACAAATATGGATAAAATATTTTTAATTTTTGTTTTTAATATTATTGGATTTTTTGGAGATAGTTTTGAATCGTTCATTAAAAGAAAAGCAAACATTAAGGACTCTTCAAAGTTGCTTCTTGGACATGGTGGAATGTTAGATAGATTAGACTCTTTAATATTGACAACTCCATTCACAATGTTTTATGTTATTGCGTATCACTTATGAGCAAAAAAATTAAATCAATTTTAGCTACCGATTGTGGTAGTACTACTACAAAAGCTATCTTAATTGAATGGAATGAAGATAGATATCGATTAACTTTTAGAGGAGAGGCACCAACAACTGTTGAAGCTCCTTTTGAAGATGTAACAAAAGGTGTTTTAAATGCAGTAATGGAGGTTGAAGAGTTATCTGGACGAATAATATTAGATGGTGATAAGATTATTACTCCTGATAATGGTTCAAATGGTGTTGATATTTATGTATCAACAAGCTCTGCAGGAGGAGGTCTTCAAATGATGGTTGCCGGTGTAGTTAAGTCGATGTCAGGAGAAAGTGCAGAAAGAGCAGCTTTAGGAGCTGGATCTATTGTTATGGATGTACTCGCTTCAAACGATGGCAGGCTTCCTCATGAAAAAATAACAAGAATCAGGCAGCTAAGGCCCGATATGATATTACTTTCAGGTGGTACTGATGGTGGTACAACCACGCATGTGATGGAATTAGCTGAAATTCTTGCTGCTGCAAACCCAAGGCCTCGTTTAGGTCAAAACTATAAACTACCAGTTATTTATGCAGGAAATAATAAAGCTCAAGAATCAATTAGAGAAACTCTCGGCAAAATTTCAGATTTAGATATTGTAGAAAATATAAGACCAGTTTTAGAAAGAGAGAATTTGGAACCATCAAGAGATAAAATTCATGATTTATTT
>CABZMF010000011.1 GCA_902526795.1 uncultured Fidelibacterota bacterium | reverse complement strand
GATTTAGAAGAAATATTTATAATGGGAGAAGAGTAGAATTGAAAAAGCTAATTTATTCAAGTCTCTTTCTAGCTTTTGTGAATGGACAAGAGGTAACAAATGGTGGTTTTGAATCCAATGTTCTTAATAGAAATACTGATGAAAGAATCTATACAGAATATTACGATGAAAAGCAGGTTAGAATTAAAATGATTCGAACAGTCAAAGGTAGAATGAATCACGGTCCATATAAAGATTTTTATGAAAGCGGCGCGAAAAGAACAGTAGCGAATTATCGAAACGGTAAATTTGATGGTCTGTATACTTTTTACCATGAAAATGGACAGGTTTATGTACAGGTTAAATATAGGAGAGGAAATTTAAATGGTGATGTATCTTTTTTTGACGACAAAGGCCAATTAATTGAGGTTGTAGAATACAAAAATGGTAAACCGACAAAAAGAGAAAAATAAAATGGAACCAAGAATAAAAAATGGATTTTTACGAGCAATAATTTTTATGCCAATGTGGTTTATAGTTATTGTCTTTGTTCAGTCTATTGGAGTCTTATCAGTCATGGTTGCTTCCGGAGTAGATATGGCAAACCCTGATTCTTTAGAAGCTTTTTATGTTGATTATAGTTTTGACTCTCCCATGATGTTAGTTTTAACAGGATTTTCACTTCTTGGAAGTTTTGCAACACTGTGGTTTGCTACCAAGTTTATAGACAGAAAACCTTTAATGTCTATTGGATTATCTGTAAAAGATAAAGCTAATGAAATGCTTGTTGGTTTAGGCTTTGCTTTGTTTTTTATCGGAGGATTATTTTTAATTTTATTGTTGATAGGAGCAGTAAATATTACAGGGTATGTTGGATTTAAGCCAGGAGTATTTATCGTAAGCATGATGTTGTTTATGGCTGCATTTGATGAAGAATTAATTTTTAGAGGATATATTTTAAATAACATGATGGATTCAACAAGCAATAGATGGATTGCGCTTGCAGGATCTTCATTACTATTTGCATTATTACATTCTGGTAATCCAAGTGTTTGGAGTACTTGGGTACCAATGACTGAATTATTTGCTGCAGGATTTATTCTTGGAATAGGTTATACATTCACTAAAAATTTATGGTTTCCAACATTTTTTCATTTTGGATGGAACTTTTTTCAAGGACTTTTTGGTTTTGAAATTAGTGGAATCAATGTTGATTCATGGAAGATGATTAGTCATGAAAATACTGGTAATGTTCCTGATATCGTTTCAGGAGGAGCATTTGGAATTGAGGGATCTGTAATTACTTTATCTTGTACCATAATTTGTACTTATTTAATATTTAATTACTATAATGAACTCGAAAAGTAAAATATTTTCTTTATGCCTTGCAATTTCATGTTTTGTATTAGCGTATTTTTTTTATAATTCTTCGCATATTCCAGAAGGGATGTTTGAAGATCCTAAAACTGGAAAGCCAATGTTACTTGGTAAAGTTTCAATCGATGAATTAAAACAAGAACCTTTTACCGGTTGGTATTTTGAAGAATTCGATAATTATGACACTGATACTGAGCTTTTAGATGCTATTTCAAATCCCAACCAATATAACTATGAACTTTTTCTTGGAACATGGTGTGGTGATAGCAGAAGAGAAGTGCCAAGATTAGAAAAAATTTTCATTGAGCTTGGGATTGATTTTAATCAATTGAGTATAATTACAGTTGACAGAGATAAAGTAAGTCCTGATAATGAACAAGAAGGCAAAGATATTCGATATGTTCCTACCCTTATCGTAAGAAATAACGATGTTGAAGTGGGTAGAATTGTTGAATCGCCTTCATCAGAATCTGCAACTCTAGAAAGTGATTTACTTGAGATTTCATTGGGAATTTCACCTTCACCAAATTATAGCTTGGATTAAATATGTGGCATTTTATCAAATTTCTTTTGTTATCATTAATTTCGTTCGGTATTTATCCACTTTATTTCTATGTTACTCGTCAAGAAAAAACGAATTCTCTTTTAGAAGAGATTTTAGAGAAACTTAAAGAGAAATAGTTTTTTCTTTTAAAAAATTTTCAGAAGCATTGAAAATTAATTTCTTTCTTTCCTCTTTCAATCTTTCAAGTGCTCTTGGCATTACAGCTAAGCGAGGATTAGTTTTAAAATATTCAAGATTATTTTTGATAAAAGACCAATAAAGCCCATCAACAATATCACACCATGGACCTCTCTTAAAATTGCTCATTTTCATAATATAACTGGACCCACAAATATATGGTTTAGTTGAAAAGATTCCTCCATCAGCAAAAGTTCCCATACCGTATACATTTGGTACCATAACCCATTCAGATGAGTCAACAAACATCTCCATGAACCACTTGTAGATTTCATCTGGATGAATTCCTGAAAGATTCATAATATTGGAAATAACCATCAATCTATTGATATGATGTGTGTAGCCATGCTCTAATGTAAGCTTAATAGCATCATCTAAGGGATCAATACCAGTTGTACCATCATACCAATCTTTGGTTAATTTTTGTCCATTTTTAAAGAAATTATAACCAATTTGCTTGTGACCTCTATTTTGATAAACCCCTCTTATAAATTCTCTCCAACCCATTATTTGTCTTACAAAGCCTTCAACTGAGTTAAGAGAAACATTATTTTTATTACTAAACGTTATAGCTTTTTCAATCACTTCCATTGGTGTAAGAAGTCCAATATTCAACAGAGGACTAATTGCAGAGTGAAATAAAAAACTGTGATTATAATAGATTGCGTCCTCATATGGACCAAAGAGTTCAAATTTTACTTCAAAAAATTCATCAAGATATTTAAGCGCATCTTTTCGATTAAAAGGAACCCAAAAGTCTTCTTTTGTTTTTCCAGGATGATCAGCAAACTTTCTTTCGATAAATGCATTAACATCTAAAAGATATTTGCTTGAATATGTTTTAGCTGCTGGAATTTCAAGGCCTTTGGGTATTTTTTTTCTGTTTAATTCATCATAATTCCATTGTCCGCCCAATGGCTTTCCATCATCCATAAGAATATTTAATTCTTTTCGAGTTTTTCTATAAAAGTTTTCAAGTAATAAAGTTCTTTTTCCCTCTTGGTAACTATTAAAATAGTTTCTATCATGAATGAACATTGGGGACTGAAGTATTTCAAAATCGATAGATTGTTTATCCAAAAAATTCAATAATGTTGACTCAAACTCTTTGTCCTCAATTTCATATACGTATATTCTATCAGGGTTGACAGTTTTAATGGTTTCTTCTAGTTTTGAAACGTAAGAAGACTCAAACTGATAGTTAAAATCTTTGTAATGAATTTTGTACCCTGAATCTGACATTTCATCTCTATACTCTCTCATTGAAGTAAGAAAAAATGATATCTTTTTTTTGTGATGTTTTTCGTAAGAACAAAGATTAAAATCTTCGCACATAAAAATATCACTTACGCCATTAGGATGATGCTTTTTATCAAATAATTGATTTCCAAGAACAATCAGAAGTGAATTCATTTATTTTTGACTTTTTTCATACTCTTGAGGAGTAAGAGTTTTCATTGTTAAAGCATGAATTTCACCGTGCATGTATTCATTAAGAGCCTTGTAAACAAGCTGGTGTCTTTCAATTAGGCTCATACGTTCGAAGTCTTGACTTACTAAAGTCATACTTAAATGATAATTCCCTTCAAAAGTCGCATGATTTTCATGTTGAGCTGTGTAATCATAAACGTTAATATACTCAACAGTAATAACATCCGAAATTTTTTTAGAAATTATGTTCTGTAATTCTTCAAGCTTCATTGTAAATTAGTAAAGT
>CABZMF010000010.1 GCA_902526795.1 uncultured Fidelibacterota bacterium | reverse complement strand
TTCCAATTGAAACAGCAAATGATGGATAATTGTGCACAAAGTTATTTGTACCATCAATTGGATCAACATACCACGTATAATCAGAGTGATTATTGTTTGTTCCAAGTTCTTCTGAAATTATATTATGATCATTAAATACTTCTTTTATTTTTCCATAAATTAGTTTATCAGTCTCAATATCTGTTTGAGTAACTAAATTAGAAATTTCTCCTTTCGACTTAAAAGATTTAATTTTTTGCGAAGATATTTTTATCAGTTCAGCAGCTTGATCTGAAATTTTTAATGCTGTATCAAGAATATGATTAATACTTTTCAAAGTAATTAGAAGAAATATCTTTTAGTTTGGAGCTTAAAAGAATAATTGCAATAAGATTTGGAAAAGTCATAAACCCTAATGCCGCATCTCCAAAAATCCATACGGGTTCAAGAAGCAGAGTAGATCCAACAAAAACCATAAAAACGTATACATATCTATAATACTTGATGGCGTTTGATCCAAAAAGATATTCGGTCGCTCTATCTCCATAAAATGACCAACTTATTGCAGTAGATATTGCAAATAAAACAACCGCAAGAGTAACAATTTTATCACCAAATGGAACCCCTTGAGCAAATGCATAACTTGTTAATACACTGCTATTTATCCATAAGTCTTCAGAAATACTTGGATCAATTCTTGTTGCATAAAATTCAGTAAGGTACCAAGAATCTGTAACCATTATAACTAAACCAGTTAATGTACAAATAATTATAGTATCAATATATGGCTCCAATAATGCTACAACACCTTCACGAACTGAATATTTTGTTTTAGCAGTAGAATGAGCTATAGCTGCAGAACCCTGTCCTGCTTCGCTTGAAAATAATCCTCTTTTAACACCCATCATCATAGTGTTTAAAAATGCAATTACTGCACCAGCTCCTATACCAGATATTTGTGCTGGAGGATTAAATGCCATTGAAAAAATTATATTAAATGATGAACCAACTTTTTCAAAATTACTTAAGACAATAAATAAGGCCGTAAATACATAAATTGTAGCCATAATAGGCACTAAGTATCCAGTTACATTGCCAATTCTTTTTATACCTCCGAGAATAACAGATCCTACAATGAAAGCTAACAAAATACCCAAAATAATTTGTAATGCAGATGGTTCAAAAATTCCTGGTACAATCACAGATTTTGTCATCATAGGATGTGTCTCTCCAAGGATAGGTAAAAATTGACTGTAAAGCTGGTCTGTTAATGTAAAAGATTGAATAGCGTTTCCAGTGAAAAATGAACATATAACAGCAAAAGCAGCAAATGTAACAGCTAACCATCTCCATTTTGGACCAAGGCCATTTTCTATGGTATACATAGGGCCGCCTGCAGTATTTCCAAACTTATCGGTTTCTCTGTATTGAAGGGCTAAAGTACACTCTGAATATTTTAGTGCTGTACCAAAAAAGGCCGTAATCCACATCCAAAATAATGCACCAGGTCCTCCATAGTAAATAGCAATTGCAACCCCAGCTATATTTCCAATTCCAACTGTTGCAGCAAGTGCAGTTGATAGAGCTTTAAAATGATTTAAATCACCTTCATCTTCAACATCATCATATTCACCTCTGGTCACTTTAATACCGTGGAGAACATGTTTTAATTGAGGAAATCCAAGTTTAAATGTCATATAAATTCCCGTACCAAGCAATGCAATTACCATAAATGGAATGCTTGCAATAGGAAATGAGTTTATAAAATCATCAGATAAAAGATTTCCAGGAAAAGACCAAACTTTATCATAAAATGCAACACCAATACCTGGTGATAATAGTAAAATACCAATTATAGAAAATACTAGAAGTGTGTACTGTTGTTTAGACATCATTACATATTAATTATTTTTTTAAAAGATGTACATTGATTTTTTATTATTAATTTAGAAAATGATTATTGCAGGAGTTGATGAAGCAGGTAGAGGATGTTTAGCTGGCCCTGTTGTTGCTGCAGCAGTTATTCTTAGCTCTCCTATCGAAAATTTAAATGATTCAAAAAAACTTTCCAAAAAGATGAGGGAAATTTTATATCAAAAAATTTTAGATACCGCTCAATCTGTGTCGATAGGTATTAAATGGAATGATTACATTGATAAATTCAATATAAAAAAAGCTTCTGAGCATGCTATGATTGATGCCATTAAACGATTAAATGTAAAGCCAGATAAAATATTAGTTGATGGATTTACGCTGGAAATTGATGTTAACAATGAAGGTATTATAAAAGGAGATCAAAAAATTCAACAGATTATGGCTGCATCAATTGTAGCTAAAGTTACTAGAGATGAAATAATGCGCTCATTTCATTATATTTATCCTGAATATGATTTTATTTCAAATAATGGGTATGGAACAAAAAAACATTTAAAAGCATTAAAAGAGAACTCATATACACCAATTCATAGATTAACTTTCAAACCAATTGCAAAAGATTAAATGAAAAAAATTATACAAGAAATCAAGTCACTATCTCTTTTAATATTAGCAGTTCTTTTTTTAAAAGAAACAGTAGTAGAACTATATATTGTACCCACAGGTAGTATGGAGAAAAATATTTTAAGAGGTGATATGCTAATTGGTAGCAGGTATATATATGGGATGAAAGTTCCTCAAAAAATATGGGTTCCTTTTTCAGCTATAAGTATTCCAACATTTCTACCTAATTATAGATTCCCTGCTTTTAAAGAAATTGAAAGGGGAGACGTCGTTGTTTTTGAGTATCCAAGAGATAATGTTTATAAATATGTCAAAAGATGTATTGGGCTACCAGGAGATAAAATTAAAATAAAAGATCGTATAGTTTTTGTAAATAATAATGAATATCCACTACCTAACGGAGCTCAATTTTTATCGGAAAATTCGGTGTCTGAAGATTTTATTGATGACAATATGTTTAATGATTTAGGAAATAAAGATAATATGAAAGAACTTATTGTTCCAAAAAAAGGAGATTCATTTGTTATTAATGAAGAAATGAACTGGGAATTAATTATTCCATTGTTACTTTTTGAAGGTAATGAGGTAGAATTAGTTTTCAATGATCAAAAGCTTATTTTTACTAATGAAGACCCTTTTGATTTATTCAGAAGGACCGGAGATAGAAATGTTTTTAATAAATTTGTTCCGCAACCTAATGCATCTTTAATTAATCCATGGATGTCAGTTATGAAAAAAGAATATTTAAAGTATCTAACAGTCAATGACATTCCTATAAGTCAATTTGGCAATTATGTCTTGAAGCAAGATTATTTTTGGATGATGGGCGATAATAGAGATAATAGTGAAGATTCAAGATTTTGGGGATTTGTTCCAGAAAGTCATATTCTTGGTCAACCAGTCATTACATGGTTCTCAATAGACCTTGAAAATTTTCTTCCAAGATTATCTAGAATTGGAAATATTCCTAATTAAAAAAAATGTTTTCATATTGAATTTTCATTCATTAGTTTCAGTGGACTAATAAAACAATTGAGGTATTTATAATGTTATCTAGTACAGAAAAAATTTTAAGTGTTGTTGTTCTCGCTCTAACCCTAGCGGTTGGTTTTTCTCTAATGCAGTATGGGTCCGCAATGGATGAAATGGCTCAATTAAGAAGTGAGCAAGCAGAGCATGTGGATATGGTTAACAAAGAATTTAAACAAAGAGTTAAAGCAGTTGAGCTTGAAAATATTGGCCAAGGTAAAGAGATTAAAAAAGGTCAAGATATGATCTTAGCTAATACAAAGCTTATCTTTGCTAAAGCAGATTCGTTGGGAAATTTAATTGATGATTTAGCTTATGAAATTAAAAGAGTTGATAGAGACTTAACAAAAAGAATTAAAAATGTTCAACGTGATCTCGAGGGATTAGAAGATAATTTTGATTCTGAAAAACGTAGAACTAGAAGAGACTTATCAGACATCAAGAAACAATTAAAGAAGCTTAATGATGAAGTCTTTCCACCTGAAGAAGAGGAATAAATAAAAATTAGTTTGAAGAAAAAAAGGGCTTTTTCTAAAGCCCTTTTTTTTGTACCGAGGGTCGGGCTCGAACCGACATGAGATTTCTCTCACTGGTGTTTGAGACCAGCGCGTCTACCAATTCCGCCACCCCGGCAAAGATGTTGACAAATTTCAGTTAAAGTATGTAGTTTGTCAATAACTAACATTAATTAATGATTATTGACACAAGGAGATTATAATGTCATTTAAAACAGTGCCACAAATGTTTCAACATCTAGTCCGTGAAAGACCAACCTTAAAAACTTTTTATACAAAAACTGAAAATGGTTGGGAAGGTATAGATTTAGCTGAACTTCAAGTAATGGTTGAAGATTTTGCAAATGGGTTAAAAAATTTAGGAATTAATGATAACGATAAAGTTGCTATTATCGGCGCAAATTCACGTAAATGGTCAATATCTGATTATGCAATTGCTCATATTAGAGCTGTATCTGTTCCAGTTTATCCAACTTTAATTCCAACTCAATCTCAATATGTTGTAGAACACTCAGAAAGTAAGATCGCTATTGTTCAAGATGAGGTTCAGTTAGACAAAGTTTATCCACTTATTAATGATGCAAATTCCAATTTACACACAATTATAATTATGGATAACAGTTATAACGGTGGAAAAGAGAATATAGTTAAATTTGCTGATGTATTTAATATGAAAGACCAAGTACATGATATCCGTGCAATATCCGCAACTGTTGAAGAAAATGATTTATTAACTCTTATTTATACCAGTGGAACAACAGGAAATCCAAAAGGAGTTATGCTTAGCCACTCTAATATTTGTAATAATCTCCTTTCTATCAATGGCAACATGGAAGCTGCAATGGAGCTTAACCCTGAATTAAAACCAGCTGATGGAATAGAAAGATTTGTTTCATTTTTACCTATAAGTCATAGTTTTGAAAGAGTTGGCGGTCACTATTATATATTTAGCATAGGAACATCTATTTATTACGCCGAAATGAATTTTACTCCTGAAATACTTTTTGAAAATATTAGGGAAGTTAGACCAACTTTTTTAACAGCAGTACCTAGAATTTTTGAAAAAATTCATGCTAAAATTTTAGATTCTGTAGCATCAATGACTGGTGTTAAAAGGAAACTTGCTGATTGGTCGATTGCTGTTGGCTTACAAACAGTTCCTTACCGTCAAAAAAGTCAAGATTTACCCTTTATGCTTGGACTCAAATATAAAATTGCTGATAAATTAGTACTCAACAAATTTAGGGCTGCTTTGGGTGGAAAAGTCAGAGCCTGTTCTTCTGGAGGATCTGCATTATCAAAAGAAGTGGGATCATTTTTCTGTGGAATTGGTATTACAATAATTGAAGGATATGGGTTAACTGAAACTAGTCCTGTAATGACAGTGGGACATTCAGACTTTTTTAAATTTGGAACGGTTGGGAAAGCTATACCTGGAGTTGAAGTGAAAATCCAACCAGATGGTGAGATTGTATGTAGAGGTCATAATGTAATGATGGGTTATTACAAAAATGAAGAAGCTACAAATGAAGCAATTATTGATGGATGGTTCCACTCTGGAGATATTGGTGAATTTGACGAAGATGGTTTACTGCGCATCACTGACAGAAAAAAAAGCTTAATTGTAACATCAGGAGGGAAGAATGTTGCTCCTCAGCCCATGGAAGTTTCACTTACTTCTAATAAATATATTGAGCAATGTAATGTTGTGGGCGATGATAGAAACTTCATATCAGCTTTAATAGTTCCAAGTAAAGAAAATCTTTTAAGCTGGGCCGAAGAACAAGGCTTAGCTAGTTTAGATTATGAAGCACTTTGTGCACATGATCAAACATACGAGCACTTTGATGCTATCGTGAAAACAGTTATGACAAACTTCTCTAGATACGAATCAGTAAGAAAGTTTACCTTAATAGCTGATGAATGGACTGTTGATAGAGGTGAATTAACTCCAAAAATGTCGATAAAACGTAAGGTTGTTACTGAAAAACATAAAGCAGAAATTGATGCCATGTATAATACCAAGGATTTGCCTAAAGTTGCTACTGATGATGAAGGCCAACTATTTGGTTAAACTAGTATTTCTACTTTTTTTTTACATTAGTCTTACAGGTTTTTCAGATCAAGAAAAATCTCCATATGTAATTGTACTAGGAACCGCTCAAGATGGAGGAGCTCCACATGCTGCATGTCAAAAAGTTTGTTGCTTAGATAAATGGAATAATCCTAGTCTTCATAAAAAAGTTTCAAGCATAGGAATTGTTGATCCTATTTCTAGTGAAGTTTGGCTGATTGATGCAACTCCTGATTTTCCAGAACAATTACATTTACTCACAAATAATAATAAAAGATCTCTTAAGGGGATTTTTATTACTCATGCACACATTGGCCACTATACAGGATTAATTCATTTAGGAAGAGAGGTTATGGGTTCAAAGAATACAGTTGTAAATGTTATGCCTAAAATGGAAGAATTTTTAAGAAATAATGGACCATGGAGTCAATTGGTAAAACTGAGTAATATTACACTCAAAGGTTTAAAAAATAACGAAAAAGTACAATTGAATTCAAAATTATCAATAACACCTTTTAAAGTTCCCCATAGGGATGAATTTTCAGAAACAGTAGGGTTTAAAATTGAGAGTCCCAGAAAATCATTAATATTTATCCCAGATATTGATAAGTGGGATAAATGGCAAATTAATATTGTAGATATCGTTGAAAATTCTGATTATAGTATATTAGATGGTACTTTTTATGATATTAATGAACTGCCGGGAAGGGATATGTCAGAAATTCCTCATCCATTCATTATTGAAACCATGAAATTATTTAAAAACTCTCATAAAAAAAATATAATTTATTTCATTCATTTAAATCATACAAATCCTGCTTTAAATAAGAATTCTAATGAATATTTAAATATTTTAGAAAATGGATTTAACGTAACTAAATTTGGTGAGAGGTATCATTTATAATTAGGGGGTAAATCATGCTTAAAACAATTAAAGTTTTTATTTTATTTTTGTTGATAAATTTTGGATTTTCACAAGAGCTTGTAATAGGTGAAGAAAGGGTAGAACCTGGAATTATCTTTATTTTTGAAGGTGCAATTAAGGATCATATAATGCCTGAAGAAATGCATCTTAAAGAAAACCAGTCAAATATACATATTGAAGCTAGAGTTAATTGGGATAATGTAAATATACCTGATGGTACACCTGAAGGCGGTTTTGTTCCGTATTTATCAATAAATGCAAAAATAGTAAACCTTAACACAGGATTATCCACTTTCATAGATTTATTACCCCATATAAATTTGATTGACAATTTTCATTATGCAAGAAATGTAGCCTTGCCTGGAAATATAGCTGACAATTATTATGTTGAATTCAACGTAATTAGACCTTCTTATAAAGAATTATCCCTTCATAAAGATTGGTTTGAAAAATACGGATCAAACTTTATGGATAATGTAGTTTTTATTTATAATAAAGTTAATTTTGAAGAAATAGCAAACGCTTCCCGATAAATATTTATTA
>CABZMF010000009.1 GCA_902526795.1 uncultured Fidelibacterota bacterium | reverse complement strand
TAGATAATGTTTTACGTTGGGTGCCGTTTGATATTGATAAAAGTGAATTAACTAATAGAATTGGTAATAAAATGATAAGACCAACAACAGTTCCTCAATCTCTTGAAGAATTAGTTATTGAACAGGCTATTGCAAGAGAAGCTTTAAGATTATCATTTATTCAACACAAAGAATTTGCTACAAGCCTAAAAGGTGTTCAATCAGAAAGAACTATTTCAGATGCTTTCGAACAATCCTCGAGCGGACAATCACTTGTTAATATGATGGATTTAGATTTGCTTGTAGGGTCTGGAGGTGTTCTTTCTCATGCGCCAAGAAGACAACAATCAGCAAGAATGTTAATAGATGCATTTATGCCGGAAGGAATTACCCAGTTAGCTGTAGATTCAATTTTTATGATGCCCCAATTGGGAGTATTAGCAAATATTGATAAGGAAAATTTAAAAGAAAATGCCTCTCAAGCAGCTCTAGAGGTGTTTGATAATGATTGTTTAATTAGGCTAGGCACTTGTATTGCTCCAGTTGGAAAAGTTAAACCCAAGTCTAAAATGGCTAATCTTAAATTAACATTCAAAGATGGTACAAAGAAAGAATTGCAGATTAATGAAGGTACACTTGAAATGATGGAATATCCTTATGAAGAAGTTAAAGTTTCTATAGAACCAGTTAGAGGAATTGATGTTGGCGCTGGAAAGGGAGAAACGTTAGAATCTGTTATTTATGGCGGTGTTGTCGGATTAATTTTTGATGGTAGAAATCGTCCAATTACTTTATCTAAAGAATCTGAAAAAAGAATTAATAGTTTATTGAATTGGTCAAAAGCAGTTGATGAATATCCAAAAGGAGAAATATTTTAATGGCACATTCATATACGCCCGGATTAAAAGTTTTAGAGAAAACAGTTTTTAAAAAAGAGAGAATATTACCGCTGAAAGGGGAGGTTTTAGTAAAAGATGGAGATTTACTTAAACCTGATACAATTGTTGCTTCTACAAATCTTCCTGGAAATGTTCAAATGTTGAAAGTGAGCAATATTTTAAATATTGATCCAAAAGATGTTGTTGATTCTCTAAAGGTAGAAGAAAGTCAAGAAGTCAAAAAAGGGGATATTATTGCTGAAACAGCAGGAATATTTGGTATGTTCAAATCATCGGTTGAAAGTCCTGTAAATGGAACTATTGAATCGATTTCTAAAAGTACAGGGAGGGTTGTAATAAGAGAAGCTCCAATTCCTGTTGAAGTTGATGCATATGTAAGTGGAAAAGTTGACCAGGTCATTGAAAATGAAGGAATTATTTTAAAATCTAATGCAGCATTCATTCAAGGGATTTTTGGAATTGCTGGAGAAAAAAGAGGAGATTTACTTCTTGTGTCTTCAAGTCCAACAGAAGAGCTTACTGCAGATCAAATTACCCCAAATATGAAAGATAAGATTTTAATAGGAGGTTCATTTTTAAGCTTAGATGCTTACAAAAAAGCTCAAAGTTTACAAGTAGCTGGAATTGTAGTAGGCGGTTTCAATTATTATGATTTAAAAGCGGTTTTAGGTTATAATTTGGGAGTAGCAATTACCGGAACTGAAAAATTGAATACTGCATTGATTGTTACTGAAGGTTATGGTTCAATTCCAATGAGTGAAGCAACATTTTCTCTTCTTAAAAAAAATAATGGTAAGTCGTCTTCAATTAATGGTGCTACACAGATAAGAGCTGGAGTAATAAGACCTGAAATAGTTATTCCTATCGATAGTGTAAATTCAGATAATGATTCTGAATCTCAAATACCTGAAGGAATTCAAGAAGGAAGTACTGTAAGAGTTATTAGAAGTCCTAATTTTGGAAAAATTGGAGAGGTTATTTCATTACCCTCTGAGTTAAATAAAATGGAATCAGAAACCATGGTTCGTGTCGCAGAAATTAATATAGATGGGAAAAATATTTTTATTCCTAGAGCTAACTTAGAGATGGTAGAAACGCAATGAATAATTCACTTAATATTGAAGATAAAGATTTTTTAACAAAATTAGCTCAAGAAGTTAAATCAAGAAGACTTACAACTCCTGCAATATTTTTTTTAGAAATGATGAGACCATTAAATTTTGTTGGAAGTCAGGCGATGGTTTTTTTTGGACCAATAATTAGTGCATTTGTTCAAACAGATGGTTATTATAGAGCTGCTGAAATTTTTGAAAATCATAAAAGCGTAGAATTTTTAATTCAAGAAATTGAAAGATTAGATAAGAATGAATAATAAATATACAGTTTATGCACTGGGAATAGTCGGTATTATTACCTTTACTTTAGCATTATCTGTTATACCCGATTCTTTAAATTTTTTCAGAGAAGACAAGTCAGCTATGTTCATTTTTACCCTAATGGTTATTATGATAATGCTTTATGAAGTAAAGTTAGCTAAAGGTTCTTCAGAACCAATTTTCCTTCGAACTATTCCAGGTTTGAAAGCAGTAGAAGAAGCAGTTGGTAGATCTACTGAAATGGGAAGACCAATTTTATATGTTCCAGGAATAATGGATATGAATGAAGTAGAAACTGTAGCAGGTGTCGTTGTTCTTGGTCACGTAGCTAATATGACTGCTCAATATGAAACAGAATTAGATGTTCCTGTTGCAAGAGCAATTGTAATGCAATCTGCTAGACAAGTAACTAAAGAAGCTTATATGACGCAGGGAAGACCTGAGATGTTTAATGAAGATATGGTTCATTACATTACTGATGATCAGTTTGCATATGCTGCTGCTGTTAATGGAATTATGCAAAGGGATGAACCAGCAGCTTGTTTGTACATGGGTAAGTTTTTTGCCGAATCTTTACTTTTCGCAGAGACAGGAAATAGCATTGGAGCTATTCAAATTGCTGGAACTGGTTCACAAACACAAATCCCATTTTTCGTTACTGCTTGTGACTACACATTAATGGGTGAAGAATTTTTTGCTGCTAGCGCCTATCTTTCAAAACAACCAGAATTAATAGCTGGTATTACAGCTCAAGATATAATTAAAGTTATTTTAGTAAGTTTCATTCTTATTGCGATTGCATCTAGAGCATTTTTTGATTTAGGATTTACAGAGTTTAATCTTATAACATGGCTTGGTTTATAGAATGCTATTAAAGAGATATATTCCAATTGCTATTGTAGCTTTCTTTGGAGCTTTAACTTTAAGTGCATGGTTTATAGATAATGAAACAATTGAAACATTCGCTAATGATGATGCAACGCAATTTTTTGATATTATTGCTGCTTTCGCTGTTTTCTTAGGAGCTTTAAATTTGCTTAAACTACAATTTTTAAAAGTTTTAAAACAACAATCCGGATGGCAATATAGCGCAATTGCAATTCTTTCATTCTTTTTTGCTTTTATTATTGGTTTTTTTGTTAGAGGTGCATATTTCGTTGGCGAAGAAGTGTATTTTAGTCAAAGAGCTGCAGAACAAGCAGTTATAAGTTTAGGCACATCAGAAGTTGTCGTTCCTGTTGATTGGGGAGCACATGTTCAAACTGATGGAAGTTTGTTTCAATGGATGTTCAAATATATTTTTTCTCCTTTATCTGCAACTATGTTTGCTCTGCTTGCTTTTTTTGTAGCTTCTGCATCTTTTAGAGCATTTAGAGCAAGAAATTTTGAAGCATCATTATTGCTCGTAGCAGGAATAATAATTATGCTAGGAAGAGTTCCGATTGGAAGTTTAATTTCTTCTTGGACAATCATGTATATTTTGGCTTTCTGTATTGGTATCGGAATAAACTCTTATGCAAAAAGTCGTAATGTAATGTTTGGGTGGATTTTGGGAAGCTGTGGAGCCATTACAGGATTTGGAATGACAATGGGTTGGCCAATTGATCAACCTTCAATTTTCTTTTTGCCTGCTTTACAAGAATGGATTTATTTAGTTCCTAATTTAGCAGGCTCTAGAGCAATTTTAATTGGAATTGGACTTGGAATAGTTGCAACTAGTCTCAGATATATTTTTGGATTAGAAAAATCTTATTTAGGTGAATGATGAATTTTTTGGAAAATATAATATTAAAACTTGGAGCTGTTGATCGTAGAGTCATTTTTGTTTTAATTGGTCTTGCTGTACTAGTTCCACTTCTGACTCCCATAAGTTTACCCGTTAGAGAAACACCAACTACAGTAAAGTTTTATGATGGAATTGAGAATATTCCAAAAAATTCAAAAGTATTAGTTTCGTTTGATTATGGTCCTAGTACTCGTCCAGAAATTCATCCGATGAATGTTGGAGTATTAAGACATATGCTTCGAAATGGACACCAAATTTATATATCTTGTTTATGGCCTGATGGTATTTATATGGCTTTAGATGCATTAGAAGAGATTAGTAATGATGAAGATCCTGACAACGAATCAAGTTTTGATATAAAAGAATATGAAGATTACATACTGTTGGGCTATAGACCCGGAGCAGAAGCAGTAATTAAAGGTTTAGCAAGCGATTTAAGAAAAGTGTATACAGTTGATTCTAAAGGTAGATTTATTGATGAAATTGAAATGATGGATGGAATTAATAATTTAAATGATTTTGCTTACATTTATAGCGGTTCAGCTGGTTATCCTGGAACTTTTGAATGGGTAAAATATGGCGGTGATCCTACTGGTGTTCCAATGTCATCAGGTACTACATCTGTACAAGTAAACGAAGTAATTCCATATGTTCAAACTGGTCAACTTATTGGTTTATTAGCTGGCATGCCTGGTGCAGCTGAATATGAAAAATTAATTAATTCCCCAGGTATTGCTATTCAAGGTATGGCTGCACAATCCTTTGCACACATTGTCATTGTTTTATTTATTATTTTTGGAAACTTAGCTTTTTTTATTAAGCAAAGAAGGGATAGGAAGTATTAGTATGAGTTTTTCTGCTATATTAGGTGCATGGATTGCAGCATTCTTAACGCTTGGAATTTTCTCATATCTTTACCGAGATAATCCATTTTATAAAATTGCTGAACATGTTTTTGTTGGCATTTCAGCTGCTTACGTAGCAGCAATTAGTTTTTGGACACAAATATACCCGAATTTGTTTGGAAGATTATTTCCAAAAGATGGTCCTTTAGCATTTACTGGTTTAGAGTTTGATTTCAATCATGAGTTTAATATTCTCTATTTATTTCCTCTTTTACTAGGAGTAATGATGTTGATTAGCGTTTTTCAACAATTTAATTGGATGGCTCGTTGGGGAATAGCGTACACTGTTGCTATTGCTGCAGGATTAAAAGCATTTGGATACCTAAATTCAAATGTTCTTAATCAGGTTAGTGCCAGTGCTGTAGATTTGTTTAGTGGTTCTTTGCCTTTTTTCTATAATGAGACAACTCCATATAGCGGTGATACAGTTTTTAATAATATAGTATTAGTAGTTGGAACTTTGAGTGCTTTAATGTATTTCTATTTTTCTAAGGAACAGACTGGAAATTTTGGAAGATTTACCAGATTAGGTATTTATTTTCTTATGGTAAGTTTTGGAGCATCATTTGGTTTTGCAGTAATGGGAAGAATTTCATTGCTTGTTGGAAGATTTAATGATTTAATTGAGTATTCATCATCGGATTATAATTATGCTACATTTAGCGTATTATTATTTATTATCGTTACTTTAGGAATTTGGTCATTTCAAAATCCTGAACAAAAAGGAAATTAAATAAATGAATAAATCTGATATTAGAAAAATCATCAGTGAAAGTATACTTGCTGATGGGATGTCCCCTATAATTGACCTTGAAAAATCGCATGGTTCTTGGTTAGTAGATAAGGTCGATGGAAAAGAATATTTAGATTTATTTTCAATGTTTGCTTCTCTTTCAGTCGGTTATAATCACCCTTATGTTTTAGAACAATCTGAAAGATTAAAAATTGCTGCGATAAATAAACCTACTAATTCAGATGTTTATTCAGAAGAGATGGCTCAATTTGTTCAAACTTTTAAAAGAGTAGCTCAACCTGATTATCTTCCAATGACGTTTTTCATTGAAGGTGGTGGTTTGGCAGTAGAAAATGCTTTAAAAGCTGCTTTTGACTGGAAAAGAAGAAAGAATTTATCCAAAGGAAGTTCAGTTAGAGGAGAAAAAGTAATTCATTTTAAGCAGTGTTTTCATGGAAGAACGGGATATACGATGTCTCTTACTGACTCTCCTGATAAAAGAAAAACCATGTATTTTCCAAAGTTTGATTGGCCAAGGATCACTAACCCAAAAATTACTTTTCCAATTGAAGAAAATATTGATCATATCGTTGAACTTGAAAACAAAGCTATCAAAGAAATAAAAGAAGCAATTATTGCTAATCCTGATAACATTTCATCTATTATTATCGAGCCGATTCAAGGTGAAGGTGGGGATAATCATTTTAGATGCGAGTTTATGGAGTCTTTAAGGTCAATAGCAGATGAAAATGATATTATTCTCATTTATGATGAAGTTCAAACCGGCGTTGGGGTTACAGGTAAAATGTGGGCTCATCAAAACTTTTCAAACACAGATTGCGGCTCAGAAGAATGTAAGTGCGGAGATGGTTTATTAGCAAAACCTGATATTATTTCATTTGGTAAGAAAACTCAAGTTTGTGGAGTAGCTGCTAGTAAAAGGTTTGATGAAGTTGATGGGAATGTATTTCGTGAATCAAGTAGAATAAATTCTACTTGGGGTGGTAGTTTAGTTGATATGGTTAGGCTTACGATTTATCTTGAGTTAATTGAGAAAGAAAATTTGGTAGATAAAGCTGCAAAAACAGGTAAATTTCTCTTAAATAGTTTATATGACTTACAAAATGAATTTCCTTCATTAGTATCAAATGCTAGAGGTAAAGGGCTATATTGTGCTTTTGATTTACCTTCAAGTAATAAAAGAGATCATTTAGCTAATCATTTAATGGATGAAGGATCAATATTACTTGGATCAGGAAATTATTCGATTCGATTTAGACCTCATTTAAATGTAACCGAAGATGATATTAATTTCGGTATGGATTGTTTCAGAAGAGCACTTAAAAAATTAACCTAATGTCAGAAAAAGGTCAGTTATTTGTCGTTGGAACTCCGATAGGCAATTTAAAAGATATATCGATTCGCGCTATTTCAACACTTGAAAATGTTGATTTAATTTTAGCTGAGGACACTAGAAATTCTAAAAAGCTATTAAATGCGCATAATATTAACACTAAGATGATTAGTTATCATGAGTATAGCAATGAAAATGAGACTCAAAGAATTATAAACTTATTAAACAACGGAAAAAATTTAGCATTGATTTCAGATGCAGGTACCCCTACTATTAGTGATCCAGGATATGGATTAATAAGGAATTGTATCAAGGCTAAAATAAAAATAATACCCATTCCTGGTGCTTCCGCAATTACTACTGCTTTAAGTGTTTCAGGACTACCTTCAGATTCATTTACATTTTATGGATTTCTACCACAAAAAAAAGGAAGGTTAAAAAAAATTAAGGATTTAACTAATATTGATAATACAATTATTCTTTTTGAAAGCCCTTATAGGCTTGAAAAAACATTGAATCAATTATTTGATCTCCTCGGAAACAGAACCGTTGTGGTTGGAAGAGAATTAACAAAGTTGTATGAAGAAATTATTAGAGGTAATTTATATGAAATAATAGAATACTTTTCTAAAACAAAGGTAAAAGGTGAAATAGTAATAATGATAGGTAAAGATGATGACAGAATCAATTTCTAGTGGGAAATTTATAACTGTTGAAGGAATTGATGGTTGTGGAAAAACAACTCAAGCAGAGTTTATTGTTGATAGTTTGGTTGAATTAGGAAAATCATCCAAACTTGTTCGAGAGCCTGGCGGAGATCCAATTTCAGAATCAATAAGAAAATTATTATTGCATGCTGAAGAATCTATGTCTGATAGAGCCGAGGCTTTACTTATGATTGCCAGTAGAGCACAACTTACTGACAAAGTTATACTTCCCCAAATTATTGACGGAAAGTGGGTAGTTGCAGACAGGTATGCAGATTCAACATTAGCATATCAAGGTGGTGGAAGAAGTCTAAGCGTAAAAGCACTCAGTTCAATAAATGAATTTGGTACATATACACTAAAGCCTGATTTAACATATGTTTTTAATAATGAAATTTGATCAATATCTTGAAGTGAACCCCTTCCCTTTAGTAGAGTCGCTGCTGCACCTCCAATCAAAAGTAATGGTGATTGAGCCATTTGAGCATTTTTAATTGCAGTTATAGTATTAGTAACTCCAGGACCAGCAGTAACAACCGCCACTCCAATTGATTCAGTTAAACGAGATACTGCATCTGCTGCAAAGACGGCTGAGGCTTCATCTCTAACTTGAATAATATCTATACTTTCTTTTTCGCACCCGACAAGTATTGGAGATATATGACCACCGCATAATGTAAAAATTGAAGAAATATTTTTATGTTTTAGAAAAGAGCCTATATCTAGCCCAACATGTTTCATATCCAAACTCATTTTTAACTATTGGTTGAAGCTACTTCATTAGGTTCTGTCTTTGATAAGATTGATAAATACTGTGATTTATCCGAAAAAATTTCTAATGCTTTTAAAACAACAATATCATCTTTTAGGTAAAGTTTGTATCTACCTTCATATCCCTCATAATAGAATGCAAATTCTCCATGAATCATACGTTGAATAATATTTTTTTCACTTTCAAACATTGAAGATTGAGTTTTTTCGATCTGTTTATCAATAACACTAAATGCATTATTAATAAATAAGTTGTTTTCATTTTCTTTTGATAGTTTTTCTTTTGCTTTTTTTAATTCATCTTG
>CABZMF010000008.1 GCA_902526795.1 uncultured Fidelibacterota bacterium | reverse complement strand
ACTTGCTTAGCATCTTCCTCTATTCTCTTTAATGCTTGATCAAGATCTTCATTTTCTTCAAGTCTTACCATATTTTCTAAAAACTTAACATGGCCTGATTCTTCTGAAATAACAGACTTTATATGCTTAACATGTTTAAAGTTGCTTTCTTTCTTACTAAGCTTAGATGTAAATGTTTGTTTCTTTGCCATAACTGATGGTGAAGTTAATGTAGGATTTTAAAAACTCAAATATTTTATTAATTATTTATTTTTGCTCTTTAGATTCAGCCAAATCTCTCATATCAACAACTGAGTCGTGCTCATCAACAATTTCTTGCCCAAGGATAGTTTCAATTGCATCCTCTAAAGTAATCAAACCTGTAAGAACTTGATCATCATTACTAACTAAAGCCATATGATCGCGATTTTTTATAAATAATTCCAAGACTTTATCAATGGGATCATTTTCATTAACAAATGGAACTTCCTGACTTATTTCATGCATTCTGGTGCTAAATTGGTCTTCAGCTTTACGGTTTATGATTTCATATCTATTTACCATACCTTTTATAACGTCTAAATTGCCCTCATAAATAGGAATTCTAGTAAAATCCAATGTTTCGTGCTCTTCGAGTACTTGTCCTACCGTTAAATCGCTTTTTAATGCGAATATAACTGATCTAGGTGTCATAATATCTTTAACCTTTACGTCTTTGAGTTTTAAAGTATTTTCAATAATATCTGTTTCTTGCTCTTCGAGAACACCTTCGTCTTCTCCCATTTCTGCCATAGCAATCACTTCTTCTCGAGTTACAGTAGCTTCATCTTCACCAAAATTGGAAATATATTCTGCCAATAAAACTAATGGATAAGTGAAAAAGATTAATATTTCAACAATAATGGTAGTATTTCCAATTAACCCTCTCCAATAAACACTTCCTATTGTTTTGGGGATGATTTCTGAAAAAATAAGTATCAATAAAGTTAAAATACCTGATGCAATGGCGACTGAATTTTCTCCATAAAGATATAAAGTTTGTGCTCCTACTCCAGCAGCTCCTAAAGTATGCGCAAAAGTATTGACTGTTAAAATAGCTGCCAAAGGACGATTAATATTATCTTTAAAACGTTCTAATCGTTCTCCTTCTGAGTGATTTTTCTTAGATAAAATAGATGAATATGAAGCAGGTGTTGATAATAATACTGCCTCAAGTAAAGAGCATAGAAAAGACAAAAATAACGCTAAAAAGAAATATGCTAATAGAAGAGTCATTTATCGAAAATACGCCTTGCTGCAACATCAAGCAAATAAAAATGAATAATTGCAAAAATTTCAAAACCAACTATGTGATAGGGATCTTGTAAAACAAGAGGATTATTAGCTATTGGAGCTCTTGCTAGGTACATATAGTTGGCTCCGTTTCCTATGATAGTATTTATTTGCATTACTATTACAACAACTAATTGAAGGTAAACAAAACTTGTCCACCAAGAGTTGGGCCTTAATCTAAAGTTGTAATATTTCATTAACCAAACTGGAATAATGATTAACATCGAGTGGCCAACATAATAATCAAAAATTTTCCAATTGGAAGTACCTCCAGTAAATTCTGGAGTTAAGACTGAATGAATAAAACCTACTAATCCAAAAAAATATAAAAACTCAAAAAGCATTTGCTTTCGATAAAAAACAACTATACCAGCTAATATACCTGACAAACCACATAAATGAAGTGGTAAATTTGATGCTAAAATATAATTATCTGAAAGAATATAACCAACCTGCGTTAATATTTTGTTACCAAGTTGATAAACACCCATTCCATACAAGACCATATTTCTCTGTTTTGAAGATATTTTGTCTCCCAGAAGAATAATCAAAGGCACAAAAATTAAGACAAATATGACACCTGTCCACCAAAACTGCCCTCCAATAACTGGAGACCAATGCTCAATTGCAGTTTTATCCATAAAACATATCCTATTTACTTTGTAAAAATCTGATTATCGTCGTTAAATGCTTTAAATTCAAGCGCATTCCCTGATGGATCTAAAAAAAACATAGTGGCTTGTTCTCCGGCCTCTCCCCTAAAACGAATTTTAGGCTCAATAATAAATTTTATTTTTTTTTCCAATAAATGACTTTTTAAGTCTTCCCATTGTGGCATTGTTAATATAACTCCGAAGTGTGAGGCAGGTACATTATCACCATCCACATTATTAGAGGTTGGATGTTCATTTTTTTTTACTAAATGAGCTACTACTTGATGGCCGTACATATTAAAATCTATCCATTTATCTGATGATCTTCCAACTTTACATTTTAATATGTTAACGTAAAAGTATTTTGCTGCTTCTAAATCGGTAACAGGAAAGGCTAAATGGAATGGTCTCATTGAAATAATATTACCAAATTGATTATATCAATCCAAGCAATAAATGATAATAATACTAAACTAGAATACACATTAAGTATTACTTTATTATTTTCCTTTAAGTTAAACATTATCAGCAAATAAAATAATCTCTTCAACAAATTTTTCATTATATTTTGGTGCTGTTACAATATCATTATGTCCACTTCCATGATAAATAGTATAGGACGCGTTCAGCTTCTTGACAAGATACATAAATGCTCTTTTTGGAGTGGTCTTATCATGACTTCCAAATACTGAAAGTACATTATCCGGACCACTAAAATGAATACGTTCAAGATGAGAATTCCATATACTTTTTGAATTAAAATGTTCCATTAAAAATGAACGATTTTCGCGCACTTTATTTTTTGATAATTTCAACTTTATATCTTCTGGTGTGTCATCGGTAAAATAAAGAGATCTTGTTAGCCACTTAGGTAATTTCCCACTGAAAAGCATTCTCATAGCAATTTTTTTGACGAATTTTGATATTCGATTGATTTGCATCTGCTGCATAGCTTTCATAGCAACCCTTTTAGGTGCAAGGCCAGTGTTAACAATAACCAGCTTATGTAATTTATCTCCAAGCTCTTGAGCAACGTAAATTGCAAATAAACCACCCAAACTATGCCCTACTAAAATATAGTTTTGTTCAGGATATTCTCTCATTATCTGTCTTACAGATTCAATGGAAGACTCAAATGCACTATCAAGTGAAGTAAAATCCAAATCTACGAGTGAATATTTGATGGACTTATTCTTCAGTTTTGGAACTATAATATCCCAAAATCGAGAACGAATACCGACACCATGAAAGAAAATAAAATGATTCATAAGATTTGTGCCCGGGGCCGGACTCGAACCGGCACGGAGTGTTATCTCCGAGGGATTTTAAGTCCCTTGTGTCTACCAATTTCACCACCCGGGCAACACATCGAGGCGTCGGTCGGATTCGAACCGACGAATAACGGTTTTGCAAACCGGTCCCTTAAACCACTTGGGTACGACGCCAATTATAAAAAGCGTCGAAATATAGAGATTTAGAGAGTTAATTCAAAATCATTAACCAGTATACCTGGACAAGTGGTTTCTCCAGGATTTCTACCATCGTAGGTTGCTGTTAATGGTCGTGCTAAAATCTCTTTTCCAACGCCTTCTAAATTACTTCCAAAAAAATTATAAAACGAATCATCAAATCTCATTGTTTTTATTGGAGCAATCATTTTTCCATTCTCAACCCAATAACAGGCATATCTTGTCAAACCAGTGATTCTTCCGCCGAGTGAATCACTCCAATTAAGATAATGAATATTAGATATAAAAATACCTGTTCCTAATTTTTCTAGGCAGTCATTTTTATCAATATCACCTGCCTCCATGAGAGGTGATCTCATGTATTCACCCATTCCCCATGAATTTGCTTCTTCAGCAAAGTTTGATGATATCTTATATTCTGATGCTGTCTTGGAGTTAACTAAGGTATTATTAAGCTCACCTTTATTAATAATATTTACATCCTTTGAAACTTCTCCTCTAGAATTGAAAGGGGCTGTAGCTTTAGATGAAAAAAATTCATGCAAAGAAAATAAAGATGATAATTTTTGTTCTGAATTTCTCATTTTTAATAAACAGCTTGATCCATTTCTAAATGAAGATTCACTTACTCCATTCCAATTGAACATATCAACAAAATCTGCTACAGCATTTGGTTCAAACCAAACTCTGTATTTACCCGGTTTGAGCTCCATTTTTGGCTTATTCATGATTTTTAATTTATTAGATGCTTCCTCGAATGCTGCATCGAACTTATCTTTATCCCAAAAACTTCCAGGAAAAAGAACTTTTACCATATTTTCTTTTTCATCTATTAAGGAAAAATCAAAAATAAATGAATCTTTCTCGAACCAATGATTTGTACCTTCAGAAGTTGAACATGCTCTAAAAATCTTACCGGAGGTCCAAACTCCAGTCAAATAATCTTTAGTAATAACATTCATTAAAGCTTCCAATATTTCATTTCTTTCAGGTAGTTGTCCAGACTTTATCATTTCTACAGATTCGAAGCTACCAGGAAAGCTTGTAAATTCATTTTCTGGTATTAGAGATAAAGGATCTCTAAGTGCATGAATTTCATTTATTAAATTATTTACAGAACTTTCAATATCTGAAGATACTGTCGTTGCAGCCTGAAGTGATTTTTTACCTGAAAAAAGTGATACTGTCACTGCATAATCTTCAATAATTCCACTTTGACGCAACTTTGAATCATTAAAGCGGAAATACTGTGAGCTCTCTCCCTCTAAATAAATAGTTAATTGTTCTTTGATTTCTAAAGTACTAAAAACTTGTGAGCAAATTTCTCGAAAAATTTCTTTTTTCATTATGCTCCTCCAAATACTTGAACTTTGTCAAATTTACACAACGGGGAAGCATGCCCAACTCTCTCTACCTGATTAGGCTCACCTTTTCCGCAATTTGGAGTACCAAAAACTTCGTAGGTATCCTCGTTTCCTGTCATGGAAAGACTTCTCCAAAATGGATTAGTGATTCCTCGATAATTTGGATTTTTTACAACTTTGGTTAATTCCCCATTTTCAATCAATTTTGCATACTCACACCCAAATTGGAATTTATTTCTGTAGTCGTCAATAGACCATGAACGATTGCTTTCCATATATACTCCTCGTTCAATACTTCCAATAATTTCTTCTTTAGTTGAAACTCCAGGCTCTAGATTAATATTTGCCATTCGATCTATTGGAATCCTGTTCCAAGATGATGCTCTTAGATTTGATACACCATCGATGCCAGAACGTATTTGGCTCTCAATACCGCCTAATCCTCTTACTAGAATACCATCTTTAATTAAATGTTCTCTCTCTGCAGGCATTCCTCCATCATCGTAATTATATGATGCTAACTGATTATCAACAGTAGGATCAAAAACTATATTCATTAATTCAGAACCATATTGTAATGTTCCAAAGTCTTCAAGATTAACAAAACTTGATCCAGCAAAATTTCTTTCATCTCCTAGAATTCTATCAAGTTCTAGTGGATGTCCAACACTTTCGTGAATTTGTAACATCATTTGATCAGGGGCTAAAACCAAATCACATACTTCTGTTGGACATTGATTTGCTTCTAACAACTCTATAGCTTGATGAGAAATTTGCTTTGCTTCTGTTTCAATATCATAATCTTCAATAAATTCGGCGCCAGCTTGAAAACAATGTCCTCTCATTCCATGATTACTACGTGTTTGTGAGTCATTTTTATCTTGAGCTGTTGAGGATAATTCCACGAGAACAATATCCATCCTCTGATCTATGTCGGCACCATTTGTGCTTACAATTCTAGTATTGCGTTCAATTAGTTCTACTGTGGTAGCTGCATAAACAATTCTTTTATCAAAATTCATCATGTTTTTTGATCCAGAAAATGCTAAATCTTTAATATCATTTACTGATAAATTACTCAAGGGGGACTTCAAATTAGTTTTATACGTTCCTTCATAACCTTTTCTAACTTCGTCGTGATCAAATTTAAAAACGGAAAATTTTGAAGCTAGCTGGGCATTACTAACAGCAATATCTATACACTCAAGAATATGTTTTTCATCTAGAAATGGTGTAGCATAATAAGAAAATTGTCCATTGACCATTACGTCAATCATCACTCCTTTAGTAGCATTACGCTGAACGTTATCTAAGGAAAACTTTTTAGTAGATAAAATATTTTGTTTTTCTTCAACATAACGAAGGCCTACCCATTCGGCTTTACTATTTGCTAGGGATAATATTTTCTTAAAATTCATTTTTATGTCAAAAATTCATACAATTTTGCTACAATTTGAAAAAATGGCAATACTTAAAATTAATTTATGACAAACTTGCATATCTATTCAAATTGGCACTCCATTTGCAACTATAATACTGTAAATATTAACTATTGAACGGAGAATAAAATGAGTTTAATAAAATGGAAACCATTAAACAATGAAATAGATACATTTGATAATATTATTGATCAATTTTTCAATGACTTATCATTTGATCCACGTTTTTCATTGATGAATACAAATAATGTTTCAAATTATTATAATGAAAATGAAAAAGAATATTATTTGACTATGGATGTTCCTGGGATGTCCAAAGACGATATTGAAGTAACATTCGATAGCAATCGTTTAAAAATTTCAGGACAAAGAAAGTCTGATAAATATGATTCATACGAATATGGTAAAATGGAAAGAACTTTCAGTGTTCCAAGCAACGTTGACACAGATAAAATATCTGCAAAAATTGATAATGGAGTATTAAAAGTTATGCTTCCAAAAGCAAAATCATCTATTGGTAGAAGAATTTCTGTGAAATAATTCTGACTGATTGAAAAAAAAGAGGGGCTTTTCGCCCCTTTTTTTTTAATATCTAAGTATGATTTATAATGACATTCTTGAAACAATTGGTTCAACTCCAATTATCAAAATGAATTCAATTGGAAAAAGTCTTAAATGCAATCTTTATGCAAAAATTGAAATGTTTAATCCTGGAGGTTCTGTTAAAGATAGAACTGCGTTACGAATGATTGATAGAGCAGAAAAAGAAGGTCGCATTAAACCTGGAGATACATTGATTGAAGCTACCTCAGGTAACACAGGAATTGGATTAGCATTAGCTGCTGCTGTAAGAGGATATAAGCTAATTATTTGTATGCCAGAAAAAATGAGTATGGAAAAAGAATTAACAATCAATGGATTAGGTGCAAAAATAATTCGTACACCTACTGAAGCAGCTCATGATGACCCTAAAAGCAATTTTGGAGTTGCTGAACGCTTAAATAAGGAAATTCCAAACAGTCATATCTTAGATCAATGGAATAATGATTGTAATCCAGATGCGCATTACCATGAAACTGCTCAGGAAATCATTGAGGATTTTGGTACAAATTTAGATATGGTAGTTATGGGAGTTGGTACAGGTGGTACTGCTACGGGAGTTGGAAAAAGACTTAAAGAAGAAATTCCAAATATTAAAATTATTGGCGCAGATCCTTATGGTTCCATTCTTGGTGGTGAGGATGAATATAAAGGGCAGACTTATAAAGTTGAAGGAATTGGATATGATTTCATTCCTAAAACATTTGTAAAAGATTATGTGGATGATTTTGTAAAAGTTAATGATAAAGAGGCATTCAACACTGCTAGAGCCCTTATACGCGAAGAAGGACTATTAATTGGAGGTTCATGTGGATCAGCTATGTTTGCAGCTTTAAAAGCAGCAAAATCGCTCAAAAAAGGGCAAAATTGCTTAGTAATACTACCTGACAGTGTCAGGAATTACATGAGAAAGTTTCTTTCAGATGAATGGATGAAAGAAAATGACCTTATTTAAATTAATTTTTTAATTTCTATTGCAATCTTCCGACTTACACCAAGCTTGTAAGATAATGCCTTATCTGACAACTTTTTCATGTCTCTGGTATTTTGAAATCGCTTATATATTTTTTCAACTGTTTTCTTTCCAACTCCAGGAATATCCTCAAATTTTGATTTAGCAATACCTTTAGTTCTTTTTTGTCTTTGAAATGTAATTGCAAACCTATGTGCTTCATCTCTTAACTGTTTTAAAATATTTAAAGCAGGTGAATTTTTAGCAATACGAAGAGAATTTTTTTGCGATGGTAAAAATAACTCTTCTAAACGTTTTGCAAGTGCTACTACTGGTAAATCAAGTTCTAAATCTCTAAAAGATTCTAAAGCGGCAGATAATTGTCCTTTACCACCATCAATTAATACAAGATCAGGTAAAGTACTCTTTTCCTCTAATTGACGTTTATAACGTCTAAATACTACCTCTCTCATTGATTCAAAATCATCTACTTTATCAACATTAATATTATATTTTCTATATGCACTTTTAAAAGGCTTACCATCTTTGAATACTACCATAGAAGCTACAGTATCTGTACCTCCTAAATGAGATATATCGAATGCTTCAATCAATCTTGGTGGTTTTTGAAGATTTAAAATCTCTTTTAACTCATTTAATAGTTTTGGAATATAATCTTTGCGCTTTTCAATATTTAATAACCATTCATTGAGTAATAATTTTGCATTTCTTTTAGCTAGTTTTAATTCTTGGAGCTTTACTGCCCTTTGAGGAACATGAAATACCACCTTTTTTCCTGCTTTTTCTGATAACCATGATTCAAGTTCTTTGGATTCTGCAGGTAGTTCAGGAAAATAAATCTTATTAGGGATGTAAGCTGCGTTCATATAAAAATTAATAGCAATAGATCTTAAAATATTATTTAACGATTCATCAGAATCTAAAGATATCTTTTCTCTGCTTAGAATTCTTCCCTCCCTAATTCGTAAAATGACAACCACAAAGTGTTTATCTTTATTTTGATAACCAATCACATCTCTATTAGAAAAGTCAGCCTCCAATTTTCTTTGACCAACTTTAAATGAATTTATTGCCTTTATTTGATCTCTCACTCTAGCAGAATCTTCATACATCATTTTTGAAGTATAATAACCCATTTGTTTAGAAAGTTTTTCTTCAACACTCTTAGTTTCTCCCTTCAAAAATAAAATCATATCAGCTACCATATCTTGATACTCATTTTCTGTAATAGTTCTTATTCCAAGTCCATTTTTTAAAACTAAAGGTTGATTAGTCTTCTCATCAACCTCATTCAGCTCAATATAGCAGTTTCTAATTGGGAATGCTTTATACAAAACATCTACTAATCTTCGCATTGACTTCACATCCGTATAAGGTCCAAAATATTTAGATTTATCATTAAAAATTTTTCTTGTAATAAA
>CABZMF010000007.1 GCA_902526795.1 uncultured Fidelibacterota bacterium | reverse complement strand
TTTTTTGAAAATAAGACTTTACCCTATTTTTAAGATTTTTTGCCTTACCAATATAGATAATTTTTCCATTTTTATCTTTAAATTGATATATGCCAGGTTGCTTTGGAAGACCTAAAATTTTAGATTGTACACTAATTTTATGATCTCCAAAATGTTCTAGTAAATAGAACTAATACTGCAAAAATTTCCAATCTTCCCAATATCATTCCAAACATCATGAGATACTTGCCAATTATATGCATATTATTATAATTATCCATAGCTCCATAATCTCCTATTGAGGGTCCAATATTTCCCATCGCTGAAGCAGCTGCTCCAATTGAAGACTCTAAATTATCTCCTAACATTACAAAAATTATTGAAGCTAGAAAGAAAAATAAAACATAGAACAAAAAGAAAGCTAACGTTTTTCTTATTAGTTCATCTGATAAGACTTTTTTTCCAATTCTAACAGGAATGATTGCTTTTTCGTGAAGTGCTCTTTTTAATTCAACTCTAACATACTTGTATAAAGCAACAATTCTTATGATTTTAATACCACCACTTGTTGAGCCTCCCATTGCTCCTGTAAACATCAAAATATACAACAAGTATTGTGAAATAAACGGTGTCCAGCTACTATAATCAGTTGAAGTGTAACCAGTTGTTGTAATGATGGAGACAGTTTGAAAAGCAATATCTAAAGGAGATGTATTCTCACTATTAAAGAAATTAAAAGATAGAATTAAGCCAATAAATAGTAAACATGCAAAAATATAGTATTGAAACTCCCTATCTCTTTGATAAGACTTAAGCCCGAGGTTTAGTGCTCTAAAGTGTAATGCAAAATTGGTTCCAGTAATCATCATAAAAACTAAGATAACTGATTTTACATAGTCACTTTGTCCATTAATACTATCACTAAAGGTTGAAAAACCTCCAGATGGCATTGTTGTCATTGCATGACATATAGCATCAAAAAAAGACATGCTGTATGATAACAAAAGGAAAAGAGATAATGTAAATCCAATATAAAATTTGAGTAACAATCTAGCAGTATCTTTAATTCTCGGAGTAATTTTTTCGGAGGAAGGTCCAGGGTATTCTAAATTAAATATTTTCTCGCCTGATACTCCAAGCAAAGGTAACAGTGCAATTGTAAAAATAACAATTCCCAGACCACCAAACCATTGTAAGAATGAACGCCATAAAAGTATACTTCTTGGCATACTTTCAATGTCGGTCAAAATAGTTGCTCCAGTGGTAGTAACGCCAGAAACAGCTTCAAATAATGCATTTGAATATCCACCGAAAGCATCAGATAAATGAAATGGTATTGACCCAAAAACTGCAGTTGAAATCCAACACAATACAATAACTAAAAAAACATCTTTGTTTGAAAAAGATTTAGCTTTTCTTGACAAATACCATACTGGTAAAGCACAGAAAATAGAAATTACTGATATCTTAAAAAGGTATAGGTTTGAAGAATCATAATATTCTAAAGTTGCAGGAATAAGAAGGAATGCAGATAATACTGCTATTAAGATTGATAAAATTCTAAATGTTGGTCGAAGACTCATTATTCAGATTTAAAGATTTTACTAACTTCCCGTATTTTTGAATTTATACAAAAAATAAGAACAGTGTCATTTTCAATAATTTGAAAATCTCCAGAGGGTATTTTAATATGTCCATTATGATTAACTAATGCTAAAATACACCCATGAGGGAGATTAAGGTTTGAAACAGGTAATCTAGAAGCTTTTGAATCTTTTTCAGCTACAAGTTCTATTGCCTCCATATCTAATGAACTAAAAAGTTGAATAACATGCTCTTTTTGATCAATTCTGATAGATTTTATGACAGCATTAACGCTGACATTATTTTTACTTACTATTGATCCAATTCCAAGATCAGACATGTTTCTTACATAATCTGGATTGGTTACATGAATTATTGAATGCTTAACTTTTAATTGTTTTGCCAAAATTCCAGCTAATAGATTTAATTGCTGATCTTCAGTGACAGCTACAAAAGAATCAACTTCAGATATATTTTCTCCTCTTAAAAATTCTATATCTGTAGCGTCTGAATTAAGCACAATCGTTTTACCAAGTTCATTAGCAATTTGTGTAGCCTTTTCTTTTGATTTTTCAATAAGCCTGACAGACATATCATCTTCCAGCATAGAAGAAATAATTCTACCAATTTTGCTTGCTCCGGCTATCATCACTCTTTTCGAGTCAGAATTTTTAACTCCGAGAGTATCGAGTAAAGAATTAAGGTTTTTTGACTTCACAAAAAAGAAAACATAATCCTCTGGTTCAAATTTAAAAGTTGTAGAAGGAATTGTCATCTTTTCTCCTCTAATCACTGAAACAATTAAACTTTTAAAGTCAACATTAGACTTATGGAATTCTTCAACTGTCATACCAGCAAGTTTTGATCGATGATTAATTTTCTTTGAAAATAATACTGCTTTGCCACCTTCAAATTCATAAAATTTATCTGCATAAGGGTGCTTAACTAATCTAATTATTTCTTTTGCAACCTCTTTTTCAGGGTGAATAACCATATCTACTCCAAATTTTTCAGGAGGAATTGCATTTCCATTTCTTGAATAGTCTAAATCTCTTAATCGAGCTATAATCTTTTTTGCGCCAAGGTTATGGCATTGCAAAGATGAAATAAGGTTTGTTTCGTCCGAGTCAGTTAAACAGAAAACATAATCAGCTTCAGCTACATTTATATTTTTCAACAATTTTTCATCTGAACCATTACCTTGATTAACTATAACATCTAGATGCTCATTGGCTCTAGAACATTTTGTATGATCAATATCAATGACAGATATATCGTAGTCAATTTCGCTAAGTGATTTTGCTACGTGAAAACCTACATCACCTGCACCTATAATAACAATTTTCATGTATGGAAATAAATCTAAAAATAATTAATTCAAAAACAATACAAATTCGATTATTTTTTTCTAAAAATTTCAGCACCGATTGTTGTTAATTTTTCTTCGATTTTATCATAACCTCTATCAATATGATAAACTCTACTTATTTTAGTAACTCCTTTGGCGCTTAAAGCAGCAATAATAAGTGCTGCTGAAGCCCTAATATCTGTTGACATTACATCTGCACCTACTAAGCTTTTATCTCCTTCAATTATAGCAACAGAATCTTCAAGCTTAATGTTGCAACCGAGACGATTTAACTCCATTATGTGAGTAAATCTATCAAAATATATATTTTCTTTAATAGTCGAAGTACCTTTAGCTAAGCACATCAGTGCCATCCATTGAGCTTGTAAATCAGTCGGAAAACCAGGATATTCACTAGTCTCAATATTTGTAGGTAATATATCATTTTTACTTGATTTTATGATAATAGAATTTTTCTTAATAATAACATTAATATTAGCTTCTTTTAAACAATCAATTACACTATCTAAATGAGTTGGAATAATATTTACCACTTCAACTTCTTCTCCGGAAGCAGCAGCAGCAATTAAAAAAGTTCCTGCCTCAATTCTATCTGGTATTACAGAAACGTTTGAAACTAAATCTAAATTGTCAACTCCTTCTATAACTAATGTGTTTGATCCAATTCCTGAAATATTGGCTCCCATTTGATTTAATATTTCACACAATTGCTGAATTTCAGGCTCTGAAGCTGCGTTATTTATAGTTGTAGTACCTTTAGCAACTATAGCAGCCATAAGAACATTACCTGTAGCTCCAACAGAGATTTTTGGAAAATGAATTTCACTTCCAATCAGGTTTTTTCCATTAGCAACAACATAACCATTTTCAATAGATATTTTAACTCCTAATGCTTCTAGTCCGCTCAAATGAAAATCAACGGGTCTTGGGCCCCAAGCACAACCACCAGGAAGAGATACTTTGGCTTCACCAAATCTTGCTATTAAAGGACCAAGAACATAAAAAGATGCTCTCATAGTTTTTACTAAATCGTATGGAGCAAATGGCTTATTTAGTTCAGATGTATCTAATGAAATTGAATTATCACTATTGAATTTTACTTTTCCTCCCATTTCTTCAAGTAATCTAGACATTGTAATGGAATCTGATAATTGAGGAACATTTGAAATTTTTAAACTACCTTTGTTTAGTATAGCTGCAGCCATTAATGGAAGAACAGCATTTTTTGCACCGCTGACATTTATAATGCCATTTAGTTTTTTCAATCCATTAATTTCAAAATAATCCATTATTGCAATACGCAAAAAGCTACAGCATAGTTCCCATCATGTGAAATTGAAATATCTATATTTGAATAATTTTTTAAATTAACTCCTGGCTTTCCACTTTTATAATTGAAAACCTCAATGGATTTAAAACTTAATTCTGAAGAATATTCTTTTGTTGAGGTAGCTTTTCTAATTGCTTCTTTTGCAGCAAACCTGCCAGAAAAGAATTGAGCCTCATTCTCCTTTGATTTTGCATCATTTATCTCATTTAAAGAAAAAACTTTTTTCAAAAATCTTTCCCTTTTTGAAGAATTTAAAATCTCCTGAATTCTATTAATTGAAACTATGTCAATACCGGTTGATATATTATTTATCATTTTCATTTTCAATAATATTTATTAATTCAGAAATATCATCAATATCCCAATTTGCACCTGAATTTTTTACTCCAAATGTATCGCCATATCTTGCAAATATAGTTTTAATTCCTAAGCTATTGGCACCAACAACGTCTCTTTCAGGCCAATCGCCAACCATAACAACATCTTCTTTTTTTAAACCCAGTTTTTTTAATACAAGATTAAAAGGTTTAGGTGATGGTTTTCTTTCCTTTGAGTCATCAAAGGTAACAACTGTATCAAACATATGATGTAAATTTAAATAATAAATCCTCATCCATGCTTCTCTACTTGGTGCATCAGAGACTATTGCAAGTTTAATTCCATTTTTCATTAAATGATTTAATGTTCTATGTACATTTGGATAAGCTTTTAAATTTGCTTCTTTTCCTCTTCTATATGCAACAATTGCAGCGGCAAGAAATTTATTATCAACATATCCAATTTTATCTATCAGAAATTTATTAAATACCAGTTGATGCTCCCAACCCTCAAACTCATATATTGACATTACTTCTTTAAAAGATTTATCGATATTAAGCTCTAAACCAGCTTCCTTCATAGATAACAGAGCATTCATTACAGCCTCTCTCTTCATTTTTATAAAATCTAAAAGTGTATTATCTAAGTCAAATATGACAGCTTTTATCATTGCTCATATTTTTCGGGATTTCTCACACGATCAATTTCATATTCAGCCATCTTTCTCCATTCACGATCATTACGGGCTCTTTCAAAATGATTTATAGATGAATTCTTGTTTCCTGATCCGCTACAATATTCAGCAATACCAAGCTCAAACCAACCTCCACCAAAATTCTTTTTAAGATCAGTAGATTCAAGTGCAGCCTCTTTAGCTGATTCGCAATCGCCAAGCTTATTATAAGCTTCAGCTAAGTGAAACCATGAAAGAAATTCTTTTGGTGATAACTCTACAGCTTTTAAAAGTGCATTTGCAGATTTTTCATAATTTTCGATTTTTGCATATGCTATTCCTAGAGAGTGATGAGCAAATGAATAATTTGGTTTAACATCAATAGCTTTTAGAAAACTTGTAATTGCCATATCAAAATCTTCTGTTTCAATATAAATATCACCTAAACTTTTATGAGCTTTGTAGTATTTGTTGTTTAAACGAACTGTTTCTTTAAAAGAATTCATTGCATTTTCAATGTCACCATTTTCTTTGTAAGCTAAACCTAAACTATACCAACCTTTATCATATGTCTTTTTTATATCTAGAGCCTTCAAATAATTTTCAATTGCCATTGATAAATTCCCCATTTTCTTTTGTAAGACCCCAATTTGAAAATATGCCTGATATATTCTAGAATTAATAACTAATACCTGATTATATTTGGTTAATGCAGTTTCGAGATTACCATTTTTGTAATCTTGATTGGCACTGTTATAAAGTTTTTTAGCAACATTTGAAATTGATTTTTTTGATTTATCATACCCTGAATCTATCTGTAAAGATTTTTTATAAAAGTCAACAGCAGTTAAAAATTCTTTTTTACCTTCATATGCTTTGCCAGTACCGTATAATGATTCTACCGAATTTGGTACGCTTTTTAAAACATCATCAAATCCTTGAATCGCGTCATCAAATCTTCCATCTTGAACTGCCCTATTAGCATTATTTCTTTTATTTCTCAAATTATTTAGTCTATCAAATTCTGATCTAAACTTTTCATTTGATTTATCAGCCTCAATGGCATCTCTTATCTTTTCTCCAGCAAGCTCAATATTTCCATTTGAAAGGGCTTTTTGAGATTCTTCGTATAATGCAACTGCAGAAGTTTGTGAAAATAAAGCAGAGCAAGTTAAAAGTACTACAATGAAATTTTTCATTTTGTCACCTTATGTTTATTTTTATTTTTTCTTAATCTAATAATTCTTTTAAAAATAATGTTAAATAAAATATTTGTGCCGAAGGCGGGACTTGAACCCACACAGAGTTTCCTCCACTAGCCCCTCAAGCTAGCGTGTCTACCAATTCCACCACTTCGGCAAAAATTAGTTAGAGGAGCTTTCTTCAGGAATTAACTCATCTGATGATGGAAGAGAAAATTCTTGAGGAATCATTTCATCGATCTGTCTTGATTCTGCATCTTTCTGCAAAATTGATTCAGATGCTGAGTTTGACTCACTACTCAAGGCGCCAATAAGCATCGCTAAACCAATAAATGCAATGCCCAAACCAGTTGTTAATTTTGTAATAAAATCGTTAGCTCCTGATGATCCTAACATTGAATTTGCAGTTCCACTCATCATTGAATTTAATCCACCTTGACCTGACTGCATCAAAACAACTACAATTAACAGAATACTTATTAGTGTATGAATTGTTATTAAAAATTGAACCATATTACCTCTAATTTTTTTTTAAAAATTTATCTACTTTTTTTATAATTCCTAATAAACTTTCAAAATTAGTACTTGCACCACCAATAAGAAAGCCATCAATTAAATTAATTTCAAGTAATTTTTCAACATTATTTAAGTCGACTGATCCTCCATAAAAAAGCTTAACATTTTCATCAACTAAACTTTTGATTGAATTTAAAACAGTTTCAATCTCTTTGTTCTTTGGAACTTTTCCGGTACCAATAGACCAAACTGGCTCGTATGCTATGATGCATTCATTCGAATATTTTGATGAATTTATATTTTTTGGTATTTGTTTTTTTATTACATCTAATGTAAAGCCATCATTTTTTTGAGCTTCAGTTTCTCCAACACATAAAACTGGACATAATCCACTATATTTTTTTAATTCACTCAACTTTTTTAATGTTGTATCGTTGTTTTCTTTATGATTTATTCTTCTATCCGAATGACCTACAATAGATAATGAAATTTCTTCATAAAATGTATCACTTAACAAATCAGAAATTTTATTAATGAAGCTAGGATCTTGAACACCAAATGCCAGAAGACTGTATTTATTTTCTATTACTTTTAAAATACTAGGTATATGATTCGCATCAGGAAATAACATAACTTGATGATTGTAATTTTTTAAATTTAATAAATCATTTAACTGATAAACTAAACTAACTGATTCTTCTTCATTCAAATACTTTTTCCAATTTGCTGCTATAATAATTTTTCTCATTATTTTTTTAATATTTCTAGTGCTGGAAGTTTATTACCGGATAATAATTCCAAGCATGAACCACCACCAGTTGAGACATGAGAAAACTTTTCAATTAAACTACCATTATAATTTCTAATAGCTGCTACAGTATCTCCACCTCCCACGATAGAAGTTAATTGGTTTTCTACAATTACATCAACTATTCTATTAGTTCCTACAGCAAAATTTGGATTTTCTGCTACGCCAACTGTTCCATTCCACAATACTGTTTTCGAGGAAGAAATTATATTTGCAAATAATTGAATTGATTTTTCCCCAATATCTTCACAAATCATATTTTTTGGAATATCATTTGCATCTGCAATGCAAATATTTCCAGATCCAAATGAATCTAATTCTCCTGAAAAATCTTTTGGGAGAATAAAATTGGTTCCTTTTTTTGAAGCTTTTTTCAAAAGATTCTTAGCAGTAGTAATATTGTTTTTTTCCACTAGAGAAATTCCAACTTTATAATTCATAGCCATTAAAAATGTATTTGCCATTGCTCCACCAATTATAATGTTATCTGCAACACCTAAAAAGTTCTCAATAACTCCAATTTTTGTATCGATTTTTGAACCTCCAATAATTAATGTTAAAGGCTTAAGAGGATTTGAAAGCTCATCTGATAAAAACTTTACTTCTTTCTCAATTAATAATCCCATGCTCTTTGTTGCAAAATGTTTAACTATTGCAGAATTTGATGAATGATTTCTATGAACGGTTCCAAATGCATCGTTTATATAAATAGAACCATGTTTAGCTAATTGAGAAGCAAAAATTTCATCATTAGAAGTTTCTTGATCATAAAATCTTAAGTTTTCAAGTAAATGAATTTCTCCATCTTTTAGGTTTCTTGAAACATCTATTGCGTCTTTTGATATACAATCATTGGAAAATTTTATAGGCATTTCTAATAATTCAGCAAGCTTTTCTCCTGCCGGAATTAAAGAAAGCTTATTATCAACTTTTCCATCAGGCCTACCCATGTGGGACATTAATACAACTTTGGAGCCTTTTTCGAGGCAGTATTTAATGGTGGGAATTGAATTCAAAATTCTGTAATCATCCAAAACTCTTTCATTTTCCACCGGAACATTATAATCTACTCTAATAAGAACGGTCTTACCCGATGTTGTATTTGATGACTTAAAATCTATTGTTGAAATCTTACGCATCATGACGGCATAAGATACAAATTAATTTAAACAATTCCTTGGTCAATCATTGAATCAGCAACTCGAACAAATCCGCCTATATTTGCTCCATCAACATAATTAATAAAGTCATGTTGAGTTCCATATTTTACACATGTAGTATGAATTCTTTTCATAATTTCCTTTAATAAATTATCTACTTTTTCTCTTGAAAGAGGAATTCTGGTACTATTTTGACTCATTTCAATTCCTGATACTGCAACACCACCGGCATTTGCTGCTTTTCCAGGACCAAATAGAATTTTTTCATTTAAAAAATGATGTACAGCTTTTTTTGTTGCTGGCATATTTGCTCCCTCGGAAACAACAAAACAACCATTTTTCGTTAATATTTTAGCATCATCAAAATTAAGTTCATTTTGGGTTGCACAAGGTAAAGCGATATCACACTTTATGTTCCATGGAGTTTTTCCTTTAAAAAATTTTACATTAAACTTTTTGGCATACTCCGAAATTCTAGCTGATCTATCCTTTTTCAATTCTTTTACATATTTTAATTTTTCAGGATTTATTCCATCAGGATCATGTATAAAACCACCTGAATCAGATAAAGTTACTGGCTTTGCGCCAAGTTCAATTAATTTTTCACATGCAAATTGAGCAACATTACCAGAACCTGATACTGTTACCACTTTTCCAGATAATGAGTCATTTCTTGTTTGAAGCATTTCTTTAACAAAGTAAACTAATCCATAACCCGTAGCTTCAGGACGTATTAAGCTACCGCCCCAATTTGTGCCTTTTCCAGTTAATACCCCTGTAAATGCATTTCTAATTTTTTTATACTGTCCAAACATATATCCAATTTCTTTACCTCCAACACCGATGTCTCCAGCTGGAATATCTGTTCTTCTACCGATATGTCTATAAAGTTCATTCATAAATGCATAACAAAAACTCATTATTTCTTTATCTGATTTACCTTTCGGGTCGAAATTAGAACCACCTTTACCACCGCCAAGATTTAATCCTGTGAGACTGTTTTTGAATACCTGCTCAAAAGCTAAAAATTTTAAAATACCTAAATTAACAGAAGGATGAAATCTTAGTCCGCCTTTGTAAGGTCCAATTGCTGAGTTAAACTGAATTCTATAACCATGATTTACATGAACATTGTTTTTATCATCCATCCATGGCACTCTGAAAATAATAATTCTATCAGGAACAACTATTCTATCTAATATATTAAATT
>CABZMF010000006.1 GCA_902526795.1 uncultured Fidelibacterota bacterium | reverse complement strand
AAAAATTAATTCATTTATAATTGCTGCAGATTACGAATTTAGTTCTAAAAGACATTTACAATTTGAATTTTTAAATTGGAAAGATACTGGTAAGCACAATCTTAGTAGTTCAGTATATAATGGTTTTGTTGATAATAAAAATAAATTTAGTATTTCATATATGAAATTTGGACAACCATTCACCAGAGATCGTTTTAATTTTAAAGGGTCATTATTTTTTCAAAAATATGGAGTTAAAAATCTTGAAAATGTTAATGAAGTTGGTTTAGGTTTAGGAGTAGGATATAATTTTGGAATTACGGGAAATCAAGTTGATTTTGGTTACAAACTTGCAAATAGATCAGGTTTACATGTTGTTGAAGATGAAACTCTTCATATGTTTAGCGTCGGAATTAGTATTGGAGATTTGTGGTTTGTTAAGAGAAGAGAAATTTAATTTATAGGAATTGATATGAAAAAAAATATTTTTGCAATTATTGTACTATTTATTTTTATGACAGATTTAAATGCCCAATGTAAAAGAGGTGAGCAATTAAGAATAACTAATGATGTAGAAATAAAAGTTGTCGATTGCAGAGAGGCTACAAGATTAATTTATAATGAGGGATGGTATCCCTATTCTGTAGAGTATGAACAAGAAGATAGATGTCCTCAGCTATCAAGCAGTTCTGCGGAATATTACAGAAGCAGTAATTGGGAGCTAAGTGCTCAGTCATATTCAGAATTAATGGATTTAAGATGCGATCAATGGAATTCTGATTGGGTTAATATTGATGACGTTTATTTATATTGGTCAATAGCGCTTCAAAATCTTGGAAAATTTGAAGAGTCTGAACAGATTTTAGTCAAAGGTCTAGAAGAATCACCTGAAAACACTTCATTAATGACAAGATTAGCATATGCATATAAAAAGCAAGATAAAATTGATGAAATGATTATTGAATATGAGCGTTTAATGGATTCTGGTTCTGATGACACAGATTCTTTGAGAGATTTAGCTAATGCTTATGGAATTCAAGGAAGATTAGATGAACAGATTTCTGTTTTAAAAAAAATATTAGATATCGAGCCTAATAATACTTCAGTTCAGTCTGAATTAGCAAGAGTTTATGAAGATTCAGGAGAAGATCCCCTTGAAATTTTTAAAGCCAGATTTGAAGATAATCAAGATAATGCATCGTATGCAGTGGAATATGCCGACAAATTAATGTCAAATGGTGACACTGAAGAGGCAATAGACGTTCTCGAAAATACTCTCAGCTATAACCGTGAAAACAGTATGGTTTATATGTCACTTGGAAAAGCATATAATGATAATTCTGATTTCGAAGATGCAGTAGATATTTTAGAAGATTTATTTGAGTTAGATAGAAATAATTTTAGAGTTGCTATGTTAATTTCAGTCAATAGTATTGAAATGGATGACTTTGAATCTGCTTTTGAATGGGGAAACAAATCTATGAAAATTTCTAAAAATAATGCTGAATCTTTAGCACACATGGGTAATTTGTATTACAAGGCAATGCAATCATGTAGAGGTGATAATTTTTCAAGATCAGATAAAATCGTTGCATCTTTAGCACATGAGTATTTCGTTAAAGCTCAAAATAAGGGTAATTCAAAATACTTCAAGCAAAAAAATTGGTTAGAAGAAAATGAAGTACTTTTTAGCTATTCTGATTGGTTTATGACTGATAAAGATGTTCAGTCTTCTGGTAAGGTCTCTCCAAGTGGTAGATGTTATGATTGGGTTTCAGAATCTTTAGCAAAACAATCTGATTGGTAATTAATGTCAGTTGTCAAAGAAAAAGACAGAAAAATCTATGATATAATTCAATCTGAATTAAATCGACAAAATGGCTACCTTGAGTTAATTGCATCCGAAAATTTTACAAGCAAAGCTGTCCTAGAGACAACCGGTTCTGTTCTAACCAATAAGTATGCTGAAGGCTATCCTGGGAAAAGATATTATGGTGGATGTGTTCATGTTGACGAGGCTGAAAATTTGGCAATTCATAGAGCAAAGAAACTTTTTAAAGCAGAATATGCGAATGTTCAACCTCATTCTGGTTCATCTGGAGTAATGGGTGTTTATCTTGCGTATTTAGAGCCTGGAGACTGCATCATGGGGTTAGATTTAAGCCATGGTGGTCATTTAACACATGGATCAAAGGTAAGTTTTTCTGGACAAATTTATAATTCTGCAACATTCAAAGTAAAAAAAGAAACAGGATTAGTAGATTTTGATGATTTATTGAAAAAAGCTAGAGAGTATAAACCAAAACTAATTGTATGTGGAGCCAGTGCTTATCCAAGAACAGTTGAATTTGAGAGATTTAGAGAAGTTGCAGATGAGGTAGGAGCATTTTTACATGGGGATATATGCCACAATTCAGGTTTAATAGCAGCTGAAATGCATCCGTCACCTTTTCCATTTTGCCATGTCGTATCTACAAGTACTCATAAATCTTTAAGAGGACCTAGAGGAGGTATAATTCTACTTGGTAATGATTATGAAAATCCCTTTGGAAAGGTGGCACCAAAATCTGGTAGAACCAAGATGATGTCAGAGTTAATAGATAGTGCTGTTATGCCAGGGATGCAGGGTGGACCACTTATGCATGTAATTGCAGCAAAAGCAGTAGCATTTAAAGAAGCATTAGATCCATCTTTTAAAACCTACATCAAAGGAGTGATTGATAATGCACAATGTTTTGCAGAAGAGTTTATTTCTAAAGGGTATAATTTAATTTCGGGAGGGACAGACACGCATCAAGTCTTAATAGATTTACAAAACAAAAATATTTCTGGTAAAGCAGCCGAAATTGCTTTAGATGAAGCAGGAATAACTGTAAATAAAAATATGATTCCATATGATCCTAAAAGTCCATTTGTTACAAGTGGGATAAGAGTAGGTTCACCTGCTATAACTACCAGAGGGATGGGAGTTGATGAAGTTAAAATTATTGTAAATTTAATTGACCAGGTAATTTTAAATTATGATAACAAAGAAAAAATTCAATCAGTTAAAAAGCATGTTAATGAATTATGTTCATCGTTCAAAATATATGAATGATTCTATAAAAATTTTTTTTTTAAAAACCCCTCTATTAATTTTTATTTTTTTAAATAGTTGCGCTGTAAATAATAAAATGATGATAGGTACTGAGGTTGCAGAAATTGCATTGCCATTATCTTTTGAGTCTCAAAAAAGAAAAATTCAAAACAATCCTAATAATCAACTTTTTTATTTAAATGCATCTAAGAGTAGAATTACATACGCATATGGAATTTTAATGGAAAAAGGAGATAGATTGATGTATAGTGATTATTATAAATCAAGGGAATACTACTCCAAATCTTTGGATCTATTTGTTATTTCAAGAAATTACTTATTTAATGCCTTAGAAATAAAATATGAAGATTTCATTCAAAAAATGCGTAATAAAGAAAAAATAGTTTTTAAAAAAGAAGATATAGATTACTTATATTGGTTAAGTGGTTCTTTAGCAGGGTCTATCCAAGCTAGTCAAGGAGATCCACAATATTTAATTGATTTACCAAGTATAAAATGGTTGCTAGAAAATGCAATTGCTATTGATCCCAATTGGCAAAATGGTACCTTAAGCGCTGCTATGATGAGTGTGTACCTAAATGACCTTAGTGGCGATAAAAATGCTCAAAAAATAGCTTTATCTTATTTTGAATTGGCTGAAAAACAGTCAAATGGTCTTAATGCTTCTATATTTGTTACCCTAGCAGAGAATTATGCTGTATCTAAGCAAGATAAAAAATTATTTATTGAGCTGTTAGATAAAGCGCTAGATATAGATGTTAACAAGGATAAAAGTTTCAAACAGTCTAATAAATTATATCAATCTCGTGCCAAATGGTTAAAATCAAGAGTAGATGATTTATTTTATATGTAAATTATTATAATGAATTCAATCAAAAAAATTTTAATCATTTTATTTTTATCAAATATTATTTTTGCAAGACCTATTGTCATAAAACTCGCAACTGTTGCTCCGGAAGGGACTGAATATTATAATTTACTTTTTGAAATGGGTCAAAGATGGCAGAAGGAGACTGGTGGTCAGATTCAATTAAGAATTTATCCTAATGGAGTTGTTGGAGGTGAAAGAGATACGATTAGAAAAATGAGAGTAGGACAAATTCAAGCTTCTGCTATGTCATCCATTGGCTTGGCTGATTTGACAGATCAGATTCAAGCTTTCACTCTTCCAATGGGTTTTAAAAATTATGAAGAGATAGATAAGGTAAAGTCTGTAATGTTTAATGATATATCGGAAGGATTATCTCAAAGTGGATTTAAATTACTTTTTTTAGTTGACATTGGCTGGGTTTACTGGTTTTCAACAGAAGAAATATCAGTTCCTAAAGATCTGATGGATGCAAAAATATATACAACTGCAGGTGATTATATCACCGTTGAGCTTTTTAAAAAATTTGGATTTAATGCTGTACCTGTATCAGAAACTGATATTCTAACATCACTACAAACCGGAATGATAAATAGCATGCAGACAGTTCCAATCTTGTCACTTAGTTCAGGTTGGTCTGCCTTGATGCCAAATATGCTTGATTTGAAATGGGGAGCTTTTGTTGGAGCTGTAATTATTGATGAAAGAGTTTGGAAAAAAATAAAACCTGATCACCAGAAGATAATGATGGAAATAGCTAGTGATATTGGGCAGAAGTATCAAAAAAGTGGAAGAGAGATGGAAAAGAAGGCTATAGAGGTCATGAAGCAATATGGTATGAAGATTAAAAAACCATCAAACGAAGAAATTGCTATATGGAATGAGTTTAAAGATGAAATAACACCTGACGTCGTAGAAACTTTTCTTTCAACTGATATATATGAAAAAGTGACTTCTGCGATTAATGAATAATATTCTTAACAGAGTTATTGATTGGCTTTGTTTATCTCTATTTTTCATTCTTATAACTTTTCCAATATTTCAGATTTTTAGCAGATATATTAATTTTTTTTCAATTCCAGCTTCTCAAGAAATTGTTCAACATATGACTTTGTGGATAGGTTTTGTTGGAGCAGTAATAGCTGCGAGATCAAATAAGTTATTATCCATTGTAAGAGAACCGGTTTTTAAATCTTTGAAAAAAGTAAGCTGGCCTCAATTTTTCGTTCATATTTTTTCATTATCAGTAGTGTTTGTTTTATCAGTTTCATATTTGAAAATGATACAAATTGGTATTAAATATCCTGACTTCATTGCACCATATATTCCTACATGGCTTGCACAATCTATTATTCCTTTTGGATTAATTTTAATTTGGTATCAAATGATTTTAACTAGTAGCTCGAACTTTAAATATAGATTATTTGTATCGACTTTTTCCACTATTCCTGCTCTGATATTGTATTTTTGGCAATTTCCATTAGCAAATCCTATATTATTATGGTCTTTAATAATTATTTCGATAGTTTTGGTTGCATTTGGATTGCCGATTTTTATCTTATTAGCCTCATTGGCAATTTTTTTCTTTTTATCAGAACCATCAGATTGGGCAACTAATTACGATTTGATTTCAACTATAAGTGACAGTGCATACAGAATTGTTGTTTCTCCAACATTAGCAGCAATTCCCATATTTACTTTAGCAGGTTATGTTCTTGCTGAAAGTAATATTTCAGATAGATTAATTAAATTTTTCAAAAAAACACTTGGATGGCTACCAGGATCTACAGTTTTGATTGTTGTTATATTATGTGCATTTTTTACTGCTCTCACTGGAGGTTCAGGTGTGACAATTCTCGCTTTGGGAGCCATATTATATCCAATATTAGTTCATGATGGTTATTCTAAAAGATTTTCTTTAGGAATAATAACTACAGCAGGATCATTAGGTTTACTATTTCCACCTAGTTTACCAGCAATTATTTATTCTGTAACTGCTGGTATAAACCCATTGGAGCTTTTTAAACAGGCATTGGTTCCAGCTATTTTTTTATTGTGTATTATGTTTTTTTATGGTCTTTATATGCTACCGAAAAATAAGAAAATCGAAAAATTCGATTTTAAAAATGCTTACAATTCGGCAAAAGTAGCAAAGTGGGAATTAGCTATACCTCTACTAATTGTTTTAAGTCTTTTTTCTGGTTTTGCCACTTTAGTTGAAAGCGCTGCATTATTGGTTTTGTATGTTTTAACTATTGAACTCTATATTTTTAAAGACATTGCTTTCAAAGATTTGCCCAAAATTATAATTGATTGTTCAACACTTGTTGGAGGTGTACTTATTATTCTTGGCTTTGCAATGGGTTTTACTGGTTACTTAGTTGACGCACAAATTCCTTTAAAAATACTCAATTTTGTTCAAAGTACTATATCTTCAAAAATAATATTTCTTCTAGCTCTCAACATTCTACTTTTGGTTATTGGTTGTTTAATGGATGTTTTTTCAGCAATAATTGTAGTCGTTCCACTTATTGCTCCTCTAGCATCATATTTTGGAATTGATCCTTTCCATTTAGCAATTATTTTCATTGCTAATCTTGAATTAGGATATATAACTCCTCCAGTAGGAATGAATTTATATTTATCTTCATACCGATTTGAGAAAGATATGCCAACAATATATGCCGCCACTTTACCATTCTTTTTTATAAGATTGATTGGAGTTATATTTATAACATATATTCCTTTGTTCTTTTACTGATTTATAATTATCTTTATTGTATTATGAGAACAAAACACATTATTTTATCATTAATTTTATTTTCCCAGCTTTCTTTTGCTCAAGGTCAAGCAGGTTCATTATTTTTAACTATCAACCCAGGGGCAAGATCAAATGCTATGGGAGAGGCTCAGATTGGTGTTGCTAATGATGCATATGCAACATATTACAATCCTGCAGGATTAACTAATCTCTCCTCAAAAGAGTTCTCATTTATGCATACTAGCTATTTACCTAATCTTGTTGATGACATGTCATATGATTTTCTTACATTTGCAATGCCTTTTAGAGAGGGAGAAGCATTGGGTGGTCATTTTACATATTTGAATTTAGGAGACCAAGTAAGTACTGATGCTAATGGAAATGAACTTGGTTCATTTTCTAGCTATATGTATGCATTAAATTTATCATATGCCAAACAAATTGATGATACTTCATCTTGGGGTGTTAACGGTAAGTATTTTTATCAAGAACTTGCTGTCATAAACAGTCTTGACGCTTCTAGTGGTAGCTTTGCTTTTGATGTAGGTTATTTCAAACATAATGCTATGGATAATCCTAATTTGAAGCTTGGAGCAGTTCTATCTAATGTTGGTCCAGGAGTAAGTTTTGATGATGGTGAAGAAGATCCTCTACCTACGCGTCTTGGTTTAGGCCTATCTATATTGACTTTAGAAGGTCAAGCAACAGTAGCATTTGATTTAAACTATGAATTAAATGATCAAACCGTTGTCACAAATTTAGGAGCTGAATATTATTTAGTTGAAGATTTTGCTCTTAGAGCAGGATTTTTAAGCGATCCATCTGGAGACTTAAATTATACTACATTAGGTTTGGGAGCGGATTTGGGCGCTGTTGCCTTTGATGTAAGTTACGTAATTGGTGGTGAACTTGATCCTCATTCTAATATGGTCAGGTTCTCATTAAGTGGATCTTTCTAGAATATTTTTATATCATAAAAGGTTATTCATGAATATGAGACCAAATTTACTAATTTCCCTTTATTTTTTAATAGGATGCGGAATCTCAAATCCTTTTGATGATAATATCCCATATAAAACAAGGTTCGATGATGGTTTGGCGTTTTTTGAAGAACAAAAATATGTTAAATCATCACAACAATTTAATATTATTGTTGAAAGAGCTTCGCATACTGACCTTGGTGATGATGCACTATTTTTTCTTGCTGAATCATATTATTTAAACGAAGATTATGATTTGGCGCTTATTGAATTTGAAAAGCTTGTTTCAAGAATGGGTTTTAGTCCATATATTGAAAAATCTAGGTGGCGTATTTGTGAAACACTTACGTTGTTATCTCCAAATTTTTATCATGATCAAGACTCCAGTATAAAAGCAATATCTCAAATTCAAGAATTTCTGGATGACTTTCCAAATTCAGAATTTTCTAAAGATGCAGATGAATTAATAAATGATCTTAGAACTCGTTTAGCAGAAAAGAATATGGAGACAGGAAAATTATATGTTAAACTGAAAGCTTATGACTCAGCCATTGTTTCTTATCAAATAGTAGTTAGTGAATACTATGATACTAAATTTTTTAAAGATGCTAATATGGAGATTATTAGATGTTTGACTCTTCAAAATAAAAAAGATGAAGCAGAACAATTTTTAACAAATCTTGAATTAAATGAAAAAATCAGTTGTTACAAATGCATTTAAAGATGAAGCTTTAAGTGTTATAAAAGATAATTCATAAAATAAGGCTTTAAATATGAAAACATGTATTTTTGGTGGTACTTTTGATCCTCCCCACATTGGACATCTTCTTATTGCGCAAACAATAATCGAATCAGAAAACTTTGATCGTTTAATTTTTTTACCTGCATATTTGTCTCCAGTTAAAAGAGGTAGAGAAATGTCTCCTCCAGAAAAAAGGTTAAAAATGTTATCAATGGCTTTAATAAATAATGCTAATTTTGAAATATCTGACTTTGAAATCAAGAAAGGTGACATAAGCTACACAATTGATTCAATAAAATATTTTAAAAACAAATTAAAAATCGATAAGAATGATTTTTACTTCTTAATGGGCAGCGACACTCTCATGGATTTTCATAATTGGAAAAATCCTAAAGAAATTTTGAGTTTATGTAATATCATTGTCGCTACAAGACCTGGTTTTACTCCAAGTAATATTCCTCAATGGGTACTAGATAGAGTGCATTTTGCAAATATACCGCAATTTGAAATTTCTTCAACAAATATTAGGTCTAGATGGAGATCAAATAAAACTATCAGATATATGGTCACTAAAGAAGTTTGGGATTTTATTGATAAGAATGGATTGTACTAATGTTATCAAGCTTATTTTTTTTATTAGTTGGATCTTTAGGTTTGTATTTTGGATCTGAATTCCTAATTGATGGTGCAAAAAATTTAGCTAAAAAATTAAAGGTATCAGACCTAGTAATTGGCTTAACAATAGTTTCTATAGGAACTTCATTTCCAGAGCTAGTAGTAGGCCTAATTAGCGCATTTCAAGGCTATACTGAGTTTGTTATTGGTAATGTATTGGGTTCTAATATTGCAAATATTGGACTTGCTATAGGTTTACCAGCATTATTTTTTAAAATAGATTTTGATTTAAAAAATTCTATTGCTCCATTTATTTATAATCTTTTGGCTTGTCTTATGTTGTATTTATTTATACAGGACAATTTAATTAGTGCTAAGGAAGCGCAAGGGTTACTTTTAGTATTTTTTGTATACATTATTGCCAGCTTTTTAAGACCTAATATTACATCATGTAATGGAGAGCTTGAAAATGAAAATATTAGTCCAATTTATAAATCATTATTCAAAATTATAACAGGATCAATCATTCTTTATTATGGCTCTGTATTTTTTGTAGACAATGGAGCAATTCCCCTTGTTGAACAATTTGGTTTTTCTGAAAAGGCAGTTGGTATGACAATTGTAGCTATCGGTACTTCTTTACCTGAATTGTTTGTTACTTTAATGGCGCTTTCAAAGAAAGAAGTAGGTATATCCCTTGGAAATATTATTGGCTCAAATATTTTTAATATTTTATTTGTTTTATCTACAATAGCTTTGGTTACCCCCATTGAAACATCTAATGTTACTTTTGAACTATTATTAGGCGTTGTATTTCTTCTAACTTTAATGTTTTTTATTTTATTGAATAAAGGATTAAATAAAGTAACCTCATTATTACTTTTTATTGGATACGTAATTTTTCTTTACTTACAATTTTATGGTTGAATTCAAAAATATTTCTTTTAGTTATTCGAAAGAATCCGGGATATATAATATAAATCTACATGTTAATGACGGAGAATTTTGTTTTTTGGTTGGTCCTACTGGATCTGGAAAGACAAGTCTTCTCAAAATGATTTATTTTGATATTTTTCCACTTAAGGGTGAAATAAATGTTCTTAAATACAATTCAAGAAAAATAAAAAAAAATAAAATCCATAAATTGAGAAAAAAAATTGGAGTAATTTTTCAAGATTATAAGCTTCTAAAACAAAGAACAGTATATGAGAATATAGCATTGCCTTTGCATATAAATGGGGTAGGAAGAAAGAATATTAAATCTGGTGTAGAGGAAGCATTAAAATTAACCGATTTGTCTGATTTTCAACATAAATTTCCTCATCAGCTTTCTGGAGGTGAACAGCAAAGGGTATGTATTGCACGCGCAATTGTAAAAAATCCAGAACTTATATTAGCGGATGAACCTACTGGAAATCTTGACCCTGCTGCAGCTCATAAAATTTTAAAAATTTTAGAGCAAATTAATAAGGAGGGTACAACAATAATTATGGCAACTCATAACTACAAACTTATATCAGACAAAGATTACCGTTTAATAGAGCTCAAGGAAGGAAATTTAATAAGCTCATGATTGACCAATTTGCTTTCCTAATTTCAGAGGGTTTTAAGAGTTTTTACCGTAATAAACTTGCAAGTTTTCTTTGTGTTATTACAATTTTTATTAACTTCTCGGTTTTAGGTTCTCTTTTCTCTATTGGCAATAATACAAATTCTTTGGTCGATTTTTTTAGATCAAAGTATACCTTTGAAATATTTCTTAATGAAAATGTTGAAAAAAAAACTTATTTAAATTTTATAAATCAGTTAAAAGATAATAAAATTGTTGCTGATACAGAATTAATTGATAAAGAGAAATCTGCCATCATTTTTAAGGAAGAGTTTGGTGAAGACGTAGTAAAGATGTTAGGATATAATCCTCTTCCGGTTTCAATAAAAGTTTTTATTAATGAAGAAAACTTCGAATATGGTTCGGTAGATCTATTAATTAAGTCACTAAGCAGTATTGATTTTGTTGATGATATAGAATACAGAGGAAAATACATAGATGAAGTTGAAGATAGAATAAACTTAGCTATTTTCCTGTTTTTAATTTTTGTTATTGCTATAATATTTTTATCATATCAAATTATTTCAAATACTATAAATCTATCAATGACAAATAGAAAAAATTTTATTGATATTTTGAAATATAATGGAGCATCAGATATTTTTATTAAAATACCTTTTTACATTGAATCTATTCTCTACTCAACTATTGGAAGTTTAATTTCATTTTATTTCGTCAAATATTTATTTTTATCATTCAATTCTTACTTTAGTATTAATATTAAAATAGATGATTATTTATGGTTGTGGATTATTGGATTTTCAATATTTATTGGACTATATTCGTCAAATCAATCAATGAAGAGAAATTTATATGAATGAAAAAAATAAAATTGGTGTTAAAACATCAAAAAAGAAAAGTACTAGTAAAAAGTATACAAAAAAGGATTTAGAATTAATTATAACTTCACTCGAAGATAAGCAGCTTAGATTGAAAGCAGAGTTTGATAATTTTCGTAAAAGAAAAGATACTGAAATCATATCTTTATTAAAATATGAGGGTAAGAACTTTATATTAGACTTTCTTGATGTGCTTGATAACTTATCGAGGGGAATTGATACTTATAAAGAAAAGGACATAAAAAAAGCTCTAACTCTGGTTAGGCAGGATTTTATTAAAAAACTTGAGACAAAAGATGTAAAGCCTTTTGGAGAAGTTGGAGACAGTTTTAATCCTGAATTACATGAAGCTTTGACAACTTCAAGCGACTCTAAAATTGATGATGATACAATCGTTGAGGTTTATCAATCAGGGTATAAATATAAAGATTTAATCATAAGACATGCTAAGGTGGTAGTTAATAAAAAATGAGTGATTTTTATGATATTTTAGGTATTTCAAAATCTGCAAGCGCTACCGAAATAAAAAGAGCTTATAGAAAAATAGCTATGAAGTATCATCCTGATAGAAATCCTGACAATAAAGAAGCTGAAAAAAAGTTTAAAAAAGCTGCCGAAGCTTATTCTGTTTTGAGCGACGATGCAAAGAGAAGACAATATGATCAATTTGGTCATTCTGCCTTTAATGGAATGGGAGGACAATCAGGATTTAATTCTATGAATATGGATGATATTTTCAATCAATTTGGTGATATCTTTGGAGGAAATAATCCTTTTGAATCTTTTTTTGGTGGACAAGCAAGAACTTCTTCAAAACCTAGGTCTGGCACAGATCTTAAAGTAAAAATAACCGTCTCATACAAAGATATTGTTAATGGTGGAGAAAAGAAAATTAAAGTAAAGAGATTAAAACGTGCTGAAGGCTTAACATTTAAAACATGTCCAATGTGTGGAGGAAGTGGTCAGGTAACTAAAGTCACTAATTCATTTCTTGGACAGATGAGATCAACTTCAATTTGCCCTCAATGTAAAGGATATGGAAAGGTTGTTGATAAAGTACCTCCTGGAGCAAACAGGGATGGAATGAATTCTGTTGAGGAAATCATTAAAATTAAAATTCCAACTGGTGTTGAGGACGGAAATTATATGTCTTTAGATAGACAAGGAAATGAAGATATAAATGGCCAAGCTGGAGATTTATATGTTTTTTTTGAAGAGGAAAATCATGAATATTTTTCTAGATATGGGAATGATGTATTATTACAGGTTGTAATTGGGTATTCACAAACTGTTTTTGGTGATAAAATTGATATTCCCACAATCAATGGTACAGCTAAACTTAAAATTCCTGCTGGAATTCAGCCGGGGCAAATTTTAAGGGTAAAAGGTAAGGGATTTCCATTAATTGGTAAATCAAGAAGAGGCGACCAGCTAGTTAAAATTCAAATTGAAGTTCCTTCAAAAATGAGTAAAAATGAGAAAAGTTTAACCGAAGACCTTTTGAAGGTTCAAAAAGGCAAACAAATCAAATTTCAAAGGTTTGAAGATTAAATTTATATATTGCTATGTTTGTGAATTATTGTAAATTTGGTGGAGCCGAAAATGGATAAAGGAAAGCAAAAATTTTTTAACGACTATCTTGAAGTAATAACGTTCTTTATTTTCATCTTAATTCTTCTAGTTATTTATATACCAAGTACCATTTGGCAAGAAGAAGATATGTATAAGGAAGAAAGTCGTTTTCGCATGCAAACAGTTTATAATGTAGAAAATTTCTACAATATTTTAACTGGTTCTTATGAGTCCGATGGAAAGAAAGCAGTAACATTGGTTAATGCTGTAAGAGATTCTGTGATGGCCGATTCCACCTTTCTTGGGGAACAGATAGTTAAGCTTAATGGTGAAGAGTTTTTAATTGATGTTCCAAAAGGTTTTGATGTTGAGTACGATACTACTTTTGGTTTAAGGAGAATTTCTAAAGAAACTATTGTTGATACTACGGTTACTATTCTTATGGTATCAGAAGAAACAGGTATGGAAGATACTGTTTATGTTCAAAAAAGAAACTTATTTGATGCCAAACAGGATCCATTATTTATTGGAATTGTTGAAGAAACTTCCTTCGAACGAGTTGAAACCGTTTCTTATTTTGACAGAATGTTTAGAAAGGAAACTAATCCATACAATTTTGCTTTTCTACCAGATGAAACTCAATTTTTCTGTCCTTTAACAGGAGATCCATACATTATTGAAATAAATAATGAAGGAAATTCAGTCAGAGTTTCAAGCCCTATTCGCTCATATCGTGATAACAGATATGGCTTTTTTGCATTGAAAACAAGAAGCCATGGTTATATAATTGATGGATCCAGAAGTTGGGATAATTAATTGATTGTTTTATTTTTTATTAGACAATAAATCTTTATCTGTTTACTCTCAAACTTCAAGCAAACAGAATTTAACCCTTACTTACAAAGCTAAATTACATTTACCTATATTAGATACAACAAGTAATTCTAAAAAGCTTAATTCGATAATTGCTCAAGCACTTGATGAAATAAGCGAAGAATTATCTTTTACAAATAATCGTTGTTCAATAATAATTGACGATTCTCTTCTTTTTCATTCAATAATTATTAGGTCTAAAAAATTTAAAAATATTAATGAACAAATAAAAAATGAAAGTGAGCTTAAATGGGGCAAAAAGATTAAAAATTTATATTTTATTTCAGAAGAAAGAAAAACCCCAAAAAATATATTTCATTCAGTAGCTATACACCATTTTTTGAGAGAAAAAATAAAGTTAAATTTTAATAATTTTGGATTAAGTATTAAATATATTATTCCAATGTCATCGATTTTAACTTCAGGTTTAAAATCAACACAATTTGCAGTATTAAAAAATGGGAACAAATTTCAATTTTTTGGAAATACTAGAAAAGGATTCATGCTTTTTAGTGCAATTTTTAGCGGACAAAAGAAAACAGTTGAAAAAAGAATAGGATTATTAGATTTGCCAATCATCAAAAAATCAGATTTAGAAAAACAAGGTTTAAAGTTTATACATTTCAATAGAATTAAAATTGTGGAATATTTAGCAAACTATATTTTTGATAACGTTCCTTTGTTAAATTTTAATGATTCAAATAAAGCTCAAATTCTTTCAGGGGACTTAAAGTCAAATGATTCACAATATTTTCCATCCCCGCAAAGACTAAATCATAATAAATTTATTAAAAATTTATCATCTGCAATATTATCTTTATTATTTCTTGCTATTGTTCTTTCTTTTTTTTCAAACTATGATTTTTTGAACATAGATCAGAACCAGGCTACTATAGATAAAAAAAATAAAGTTAATAACATTTCAGAGGAAGTTTTTTTGATAAATCCATCAGATTATATGATTGCAAATTTATTAAATATTAAAGAAAAATTTTCTGACATTGATACATTTTATATTTTAGAAAATAGCTTTATCGTAAATGGAGAAAGCATTGATATCAATAAAGACGGAGTCAGTTATTCATATAAAACTAAAATAAACTTTAACGATTTATTAATTCGTCTATTTGAAATTGAAAATGACTTAAAATTCAAAGTATTCTCGGATGAATCAAAAGATCCACCTTCACAAAATATTGTTTTAAGATTTGAGAATATTGAGAATTCTTTTATTGCTTTGTCTGAAATTAATAAATATTCAAACATATCATTAATAAAAGCTACTTTTGATAAAAGTAAAAATAGTTTGTATTTCTATTTAACAATTTTAAAATAATGAAAATAAATTCTGGAAAATTTAAAAAGTCAAAAATTGAAATTTTAAAGAGTTCTTCATTTAGACCAAGTACAGCTCTATCAAGAAAAAGTTTTTTTGATTCAATTGGAAATTTAGAAGGTAAAACTTTCATGGATATTTTTGCTGGTTCTGGAATAATAGGTTTTGAGGCCGCTAGTAGGGGTGCCAAAAATGTATCTTTTATTGAAATTAATAAAACGTACTTAAATCAGATAATTTTGAACTCAAAAAAATTCGAATATGAAGAATTCAATTTTTTTGCTAGAGATGCAAACAGATTTATAAAAAAATGCGATAGTCATGATATAATTTTTGCTGACCCTCCATACGAACTTTATGAATTAAATATTTTTGTTGAAAATGCCTTAAAAAAACTTAAAAAAAATGGTATTTTAGTAGTTGAGTGTTCTTCAAAGGAATCGCTTGAAGGATACAATAAAATTGCTAAATTCGGGAAAACAAATTTACTATATTGGAAAGTATGAAAAGGATAATATATCCAGGAACATTTGACCCCATGCATTATGGGCATATAGACATTGCAAGACGTGCATCAAGATTATTTGATGAGGTATATATTTGCGTTTCTGATAATCAACATAAAAATCCTCTTTTTTCACATCAAGAAAGAATGGAAATGATTGAAGAATGTACAAGCGATTTAGATAATGTTTCTGCATATTCAAATCCAAATAATTTAGTAGTTAAATTTGCTCAAAAAAATGAAGCTGTGGCTATTATTAGAGGATTAAGACATGTAAGTGATTTTGAATTAGAATTTCAGATGGCAAACGTTAATCATGGTATTAATCCTGATATTTCAACAATTTTAATGGTTTCAAATGAAAAATTTTTACATTTGAATTCTAGTATTATTAGAGAACTTGCAGAATACAACACAGATTTATCTCAATTTGTACCAAAAAGCATAGAAAAGAGATTAATAAACAAGTTAAAAGAAAAGTAATGGCAAAAAAAATTACAATTAAAGATGGTAAGTTATTAGTACCAGATAACCCAATAATTCCTTTTATTGAAGGCGATGGAATCGGACCTGATATTTGGGCTGCAGCTCAAAGAGTAATTGATGCTGCTGTAGAACATACTTATCATGGAGCAAGAAAAATTGAGTGGCTTGAAGTTTTATGTGGAGAAAAATCATTTAATAAAAATGGTGAATGGCTTCCAGAAGAAACTCTTAAAACACTGAGAGCTCATTTAATAGGAATTAAAGGACCTTTAACAACTCCAATTGGTGGTGGTATTCGTTCTTTAAACGTCGCTTTAAGGAAAGAGCTTGATCTTTATGCATGTGTTAGACCAGTTCGTTGGTTTAGAGGCACTCCTGCTGCAATTTATAATCCTCACAGAGTAGATTTTATTTTATTTAGGGAAAATACAGAAGATGTTTACGCCGGTATTGAATTTGAAAATGGTTCTGATGAAGCAAAAAAAATTATCGAATTAATGAAAGATTTTGGCCAGGATAAGAAAATTAGATTTCCAGATTCAAGTTCTTTTGGTTTAAAACCTATTTCTAAAGAAGGTTCGATTAGATTATTTGATGCTGCGTTAAATTATGCTATAGATAATAAGAGAAGCTCTGTAACTATTGTTCACAAAGGCAATATAATGAAATTCACAGAAGGTTATTTCAAAAAGTGGACATATGATTATGCTGAAAAGCAATACGGAGATAAAGTTTTTACTTGGGCTCAGTATGATAAAATTCAAGAAGAAAAAGGTACTGATGCAGCTAATACAGCGCAAAAAAAAGCTATTTTAGATGGAAAAATTATTATTAAAGATGTTATCGCTGATGCATTTCTTCAGCAGATTCTACTTAGACCTAATGAATATGACGTAATTGCTACCATGAATCTTAACGGAGATTACTTATCAGACTCAGCCGCTGCCGCAGTAGGAGGAATAGGTATTGCTCCAGGAGCAAATATTAATTATCGTTCAGGACACGCTATCTTTGAAGCTACTCATGGTACTGCGCCAAAATATGCAGGTTTAGATAAAGTAAACCCATCTTCAGTAATTTTATCAGCTGTTATGATGTTAAATTATATGGGTTGGAAAGAGGCTGCTAATTCAATTGAGTATGCATTAGAGAAAGCAATTTTTAATAAAAAAGTCACTTATGATTTTCATCGATTAATGGACAATGCTACATTATTAAAGTGTTCAGAATTTGGCGACGAAATCATTAGCAAATTCTAAAATCATATCATGTTTATCGATTACGCAAAAATTGAGCTGCAAGCCGGCAACGGTGGTAAGGGAGCAGTTGCTTTTAGAAGAGAAAAGTATATAGATAAAGGCGGTCCTAATGGTGGAGATGGAGGTAGAGGAGGTAATATTATTTTTGAAACCAATCCCAATCTTCACACTTTGCAAGATATTCGTTATAAAAGAATGTATAAAGCGAAAAATGGTAAGTCCGGGGGATCTAATAATCGAACCGGAAAATCAGGAGATGACTTGATTATTCAGGTACCTTGTGGGACAATAATTAAAAATTTAGACAATAAAACAATAATTAAAGATTTAATTAAAGAAAATGAGTCTCATATTGTTTGTAAAGGAGGTTTTGGTGGAAAAGGTAATGTGCATTTTAAATCTTCTACGCAACAGACACCAAGATTTTCACAGCAGGGAACGGAAGGAGAGTTTTTATCTGTTGAATTAGAATTAAAAGTGTTAGCAGATGTTGGATTAGTAGGTTTACCAAACGCTGGAAAATCAACTTTGTTATCAGTAATGACAACAGCAAAACCTAAAATTGCAGATTATCCTTTTACCACATTACAACCTCATTTGGGAATTGTTAAATACGGTGAATATCAATCTTTTGTTATGGCTGATATACCTGGTTTAATTGAAGGTGCTAGCGAAGGAAAAGGATTGGGCCATCAATTTTTAAAACATATTGAAAGAAATAAAATTTTACTTTTTATGATCGATATAGAAGAAGCAGAACCTATTAAAGTTTATAATCAACTAATGGATGAGCTTTTAGGATTTAATAAGGATCTTCTCAATAAAGATAAGTTAATCATTCGAACAAAAATTGATTCTTCATCAGAAGATGTTGATGAAAGGTGGAGATTATTTCCTGAAGAATTCATTGATATATCTTCTGTTTCAAATCAAGGATTAGATGTTTTAAAAGATAAGCTTGTATCTTTTCTATCGGCTTCCTAGTATTCATAATGTAAATTTGAATACTTGGAGAGGTGGCTGAGTGGCTGAAAGCGGCACCCTGCTAAGGTGTTATACTCGTAAGGGTATCGAGGGTTCGAATCCCTCTCTCTCCGCATATGAATTTTTCATTTAAAAAAAGTTTAATATTTATTCTTTCAATTCCGTTTTTTATTTTGATCTTGATTATTGGAGCTCCTTTCAGAATTTTTAGCAAACTTCCGCCAATAACTCGTTCTTTTATTTTCAATCCATATAGTTTTTGTGTTGAAACATTAAGTATTATTGAATCAAAAATTGATTTTATTTTCAGCATAATTGCAATTGGCTTTATTATATTTTTTTTAATATTTATTTTTCACATAATATTACAATAGGATAAGAATGAAAAATTTAGTCGTCGTTGGCCATCCAGATAAAAACTCATTTTGTTATAACGGTATTTTTAGGACAATAAAAACCGAGCTGCAAAAAAGTGAAAAACAGCAAATTGAAGTTATTGATCTTTATCATGAAGATGAAAGTATTCCAAGAGAGGATTTGATAAAAAAATATAAAGATTTAGTTACATGGTCTGATAGATTATACTTTGTATCACCAGTATGGTGGTTCAGACTTACACCGAAAACTGAAAATTTTTTTGATGAAGTATTTACTCCAGAATTTGCTTTTAAATTCATTAACATTACCAAAATTTATGCTATTCCAAAGCCTTTTTTAAAAGACAAGCAAGTAAGAACATATATAACGCACGGAGCACCTGCTTTACCTGTTATAACTCTCTACTTAAACTCAGTAAAGCTAAGACTTGTCATGGGCGTTTTTTCATTTGTGTTTGGATGGAAGTTATCTTTATGGACAAAAACTAAGCAATTTTGGTCAGTCCCTGCTGTAAGCGATAAAAAAAGAAAAAAATATTTGCGCACCGTTGCTAGAGATATCAGAAAAGATGTTCGATAAGAATTAAAAATTATGTTAGAAAATATTAATACTCTTTTATCAGGAATTATTGTTGGAATGGTAGTTTTTCAATCAGCAATAATAGCCCCAACAATTTTTGTAACCCTTGATGAACAAAATGCTGGAAAGATAATAAGAAAAATTTTTCCAAGACTTTTTAAGCTTATTGTATTAATTAGCTTAATTATGACAATAAATTCATTTATTATTGGAAATTCATCTTTTTTAAAAATGATTTATGTCTCTACTTTTATTTTAATGACTATAAATTTTTTAATAATACCTACTACAAATAAAAGTAGGGACGAAGGTAATGACAAAAAATTTAAATTTTTACATACAATAAGTGTTTTAACTACAATGTTAATATTATTTGCACATTCATTTTTAATAATAAATGGATTATAAACTATGTCTTTGACATATTCCTCAATGCTTGATTTAGGTGCTAAAATCCCTCATTTTGAGCTCAAAAACGTATTAGATGGTAATATGTATGCTTCATTAACTTTATCAAATGGTAAACCCTCATTAATTATGATTATTTGTAATCATTGTCCCTATGTGATTCATTATCATGAAGAGATTGATAGAATGAATAATGATTTTGGTGATGCAATTGATTTTGTTGCAATTAGTTCAAATGATATCAAGAATTATCCACAAGATGGTCCAAAGCAAATGAAAGCACTGTTTTTTAAGCTAGGATTATCCTTTCCTTATTTATTTGATGAAAACCAAGAAATTGCAAAAGTTTTAAAGGCAGAATGCACTCCGGAATTTTATTTATATGATAATAATGATATGTTAGTTTATAGAGGAAGAATGGATAATTCGTCTCCAGGAAATGACATTGAAGTTTCAGGAAATGATTTGAGAAATGCTTGTTCAAAATTGCTAAAAGGAAGTCCAATTTCATCAAAACAACATCCTTCAATGGGATGCAATATTAAGTGGAAATAATTTTTATTTAAATCTGTTCAAAATTGCTCTAATAATATCTCTCAAGATGATGAGAATAATTGAAAAAATAAACAGTCCAATAATTACTATTAATACTATTTCAAGAGTTTCAAACATTAGAGGTTTGGTTTAGGTTTAAATTTTATTAATTGTTCTGCAGCATATGCATATTCGATTATTTTTTTATCATCCCATTTTGTCCCAATAAATGACATACCAATTGGAAGATTATCAATGTATTCAAAAGGAATTGTTACATGAGGATATCCTGCCATAGCTGCAAAGCTTCCATTAACCCAAAACTTGTATTCTGCAATTGCTTCATCATCGCCACCATCATGATTAATAGCCCAAGCTGGGCTCCATGAAAGTCCGACTAAAGCTTCAATGTCATACTCTTTAATAAAGCTATCAATTTCATCTCTGGTTTGTAGAACACGCTCAAGAGCAATTAAGTATTCTTCTTTTTGGGAAGTTGTTTTATTGCTATCATAAAAATGGCTTTGATCAAAGTATTTTAACACATCATCTTTGTTTTCTTCATTAAAAGCAATAAGTTCATCAAGAGTTTTAAATTCTGAATTGGAGCTTGCTAAATATTGTTCTAAACCAACCTTAAATTCATATAACAACACTAGCAATTCTTCAGGACCAGGGTATTCTCTATTATCATCAATGTCTACAACAATTGCTCCAGCTTCTTCAAGCACCATTCTTATCTTCTTTAACATTAATTTTCCATCTGAGTTCATACTACCTGTTGGCAAGAGTCCAAATCTTTTTCCAACAAGACTTGAATTTTTTAAATCAGATGTGAAACTGAAATTAAAGTCTTTAGGAATATTTAATGTTGCTGGGTCGTTAGGATCAACACCAGAAATAACTTCTAATACTTTAGCTGCTGAGGTAACAGAATTAGCCATGGGTCCGGCAGTGTCCTGCGTTGAAGATATTGGAATAATTCCTGATCTACTAACAAGTCCAACTGTGGGCTTTATACCAACGATGCCATTTACAGAAGATGGGCAACTCACTGATCCATTAGTTTCTGTACCAATTGCTACATCTACAAGTCCAGTTGCAACTACAACTCCAGATCCAGAACTTGAACCACATGGGGTGCGCATTTGTCCATAGGGGTTAATGGTTTGACCGCCCATACTTGACCAACCGCTTGTTGAAGAAGAAGAACGAAAGTTAGCCCATTCTGATAGATTTGTTTTACCAATAATAAAATACCCATTATCAATTAGTTTTTGAGCTAAAAAAGCATTTTTTTCTGGAAAATTATTTTTCAATGCTTTTGAGCCTGCAGTATTAGCAAAGCCCACAACATCAATGTTATCTTTCACAGCAATTGGTTTTAAACCATTTTTTAAATTTTCTTCAATTTCTTTGTCTGACAATTTGCTTATATAAATATTATATTTTAGTTCAATATTTGAATTTTCACTTGTTTTATTACATCCAACGAACATTAAAATTGTAATAATAAATATAAAATTCTTCATTTTAAAAACTCCCTTTTTTTGTAAAGTGTACTTGACATTTTAATTTGTTTATTTTACTATTAAGATTATTATTTATAATAAATTAAGGACAAATAATGACTAAAATAACACATAAAGGTCTCTGGTTTGAATATTCTTCTTTAAAGAAGGAAGATAAAAAAACAACAAAAAAGGTTGTATTATCAGGATTACTCTGTGGGTGCTTCATAGGACTTTCAGGTAGCAAGGCTAGCCTTTTATTGTGGTCGGAGTTAGTGCACCCTCTAATTTTCTA
>CABZMF010000005.1 GCA_902526795.1 uncultured Fidelibacterota bacterium | reverse complement strand
AGTAAGTTCATTTGTATTGATTTCAATAACGTTTATTAAGAATTCTTGGGATAGAAATAATAATTTTGCAATTATTATTGAAGATGAGTCAGTTATCTATTCAGCACCTTTTTTAAATAAAGCAATCAAACAATCAATATTTTTTAATGGAAATAAAGTTAAAATAGTTCAAAAAACCGAATCATGGATAGAAGTTTCTTCATTTGATGGAAGAAAAGGTTGGATTCAAGCTCAACATGTCAGAAATTTGAATTGAGATGAAATATATTTTAATATTATTTTTTATGAGCAATGCAGTATGCCAAACTGACTTTATAAAACCGAGTGATTTTGATGATAACCCACCAAATTTTCCAAATGTAGTATTACCATCTTTTTCAAGCAAAAAAATTACTGAAAAAGATACTATTAATCCTCTGAATAATTTTGAAAAAGGGTATAGAGTTCAAATTATCATTTCACAAAATGAAAATGATCTTATTGAAATTCAAAATAAACTTTTACAAAAAACAGATGAAAAAATTTATATTATTTTTGAATTACCGAATTATAAATTGAGAATTGGAAATTTTATAAGCAGAAAAGAAGCAGAAAATTTTCAACGTAAGATTGTGAAATTAGGCTATAAAACAGCTTGGGTTGTTCCTACGTTGGTTGAAATGGATAATTGATGGCTGGACACAGTAAATGGTCAACCATCAAAAGAAAAAAAGGTGCTTTAGATCAAAAAAGAGGAAAGCTTTTTTCAATTATTAGTAAAGAAATAAGTGTTTCCTCAAGACTTGGTGGTAAAGATTTGGATGCAAATCCACGCTTAAGGCAAGCTGTAAAAAAAGCAAAGTCTTTAAACATGCCAAATTCAAACATTGATAAAGCTATAAAAAAAGGTGTTGGTGAGCTTGAAAATGTAATAATTGAAGAAGTCTCTTATGAGGGCTATGGACCTTTTGGAGTGGCAATTTTAATTGAAGCAATAACTGATAATAAAAATAGAACTGTTGCAGATGTTAGACATGCATTGTCAAAATTTGGAGGTTCTCTAGGACAGTCAGGAAGTGTTTCATGGAATTTTGAAAGAACTGGAATAATTTTAATTGATAAAAAAGAAATAACGGAAAATGAAATATTCGAATTCTCAATTGAAAACGATTGTATTGAATTTTTTGATGATGGAGATTATTATAGGTTGCACTTTAATTCTAATGAACTATATAACAAGATTGAAATACTTGAAAAACAAAATATAAAAGTTGATTCATCATTTTTGGATTACATACCAAAGGATGATATAGAATTATCAGAAGATGAAAATTTAAAAGTCGAGAAGCTTTTAGAATTTTTAGAAAATTTAGAAGACGTTCAAAATGTATTTTCAAATCAAACATTAGGAAGAACATAGTGGTTATTATAGGATTTGATCCAGGACTATCAAATACAGGTTATGCGGTTTTGAGAAAAAAGAATAATGACATTTCATTGATTGAATGCGGCTTAATTAATCCTAAAAAAAGCAAAATTATTTCAGAGAGACTTTATACAATTTTTAGTCAAACTAGTGATTTAATAAAAAAATTCGAACCTTCAACAATTTTTGTCGAGAATGTTTTTTTTGGGAAGAATGTCCAATCAGCAATAAAATTAGGTCAAGCAAAATCATCAGTAATATTGGCAGCGGAACATAATAAGATTAGTTCACAAGAGTTTAGTCCAAGAGAAATAAAACAATCGATAGTAGGTAATGGATCTGCATCTAAAGAACAGGTTGCATTTATGGTTGAAAAAATATTTAAATTAGATGATAAAGTTTTGAAGAAAAATGATATTTCAGATGCTATTGCAGTAGCATGGTGTGGATTAAATAGGATATAAATGATTGATTCAATTTCTGGTAAAATTTTTAAAAAAGAACCAACAATGCTTTTCATTCAAAATGGCGGGATTGTTTTTAATGTATCTATCTGTTTAAGAGATTATGAAAAGCTTCCAAAAGAGGGCGAAAGTATTTTTATTTTCACATACCTCAATGTGAAAGAAAATTTAATGGAATTATATGGCTTCTTGGATTTAGAACGAAGATCACTTTTTTCAAATTTGATTGATGTATCTGGAATTGGTCCTAGAACAGCTATTAATCTTCTTTCAAATGCATCAGTATCAAGTTTTAAAGAAAATATTCTATCTGAAGATGTTAAGTCGCTTAGTTTAATACCAGGCATAGGTCCAAAAACTGCCAAAAGAATTATTTTAGATATTAAAGAAAAAATTTCTTCAATACCTGTATCTCAAAATAATATTGACAATTCTAAAGTAGATTTTTCATATGATGATATCTATACTGCACTTTCTTCACTTGGATATAAAAAATCTCAAATTGATAAAGCAGTCAAAAAGTTGAATGATGAAGGTTCTTATGAGGGCGATATTGAAAATGTAATCAAAAGAATTTTGGCAATCATTCGATGAGTGATTATAAAAAAACTATATTATACGATTCTCATAAAACTTTGAAAGCTAAGTTAGTTCCTTTTTCAGGATTTTGGATGCCACTTCAGTATTCTAGTATAGTTAAAGAACATCTTCATGTTAGACAGAAATGCGGAATTTTTGATGTTAGTCATATGGGTGAATTTATAGTCTCAGGGCAAAATGCAGAAAAATTCTTACAAATGGTCACTACAAACGATGTTACAGTACTCACGCCAGGAAAAGTACAGTATTCTGCTTTCTGTAATGATTTAGGTGGAGTTATCGATGATTTGTTGGTATATCACCTTGGGGATCATTATATGCTGGTTGTCAATGCTTCAAATATTGATAAAAACTTTAAATGGCTTTCTTCGCAATTAATAGATGGCGTGTCATTAGAAAATCATTCTGATTCCATTTCTTTGATAGCAATGCAAGGCCCTTTATCAAGAAAGTTTTTAAAAAGCCTTTATCCTCAAATTGATATTTTAAAATATTACGAAACTTTAATTCCAGATAAAAATAATGTTGTTGTTGCGAGAACAGGATATTCTGGAGAATTAGGATTTGAAATCTATGCACCTAATTCTAAAATACTAGAACTCTGGAATGAAATTTTATCACTCTCAAAACACATTCTACCAGTCGGATTAGGGTGCAGAGATTCTTTAAGGCTTGAAATGGGATATTGCTTATACGGAAATGAACTTAATGAAAAAATAAGCACTGTAGAAGCTGGTTTATCATGGATAACAAAATATGAAACCAATTTCATTGGTTCTAAAGTTATTAAGGAAACTCCTCCAACTAAAAAGTTAATTGCTTTAATTACAGATGAAAGAGCAATACCTAGATCAGGTTATAAGGTATATTCATTAGATAAAGAAGAGGTGGGAATCATTACAAGCGGCGGAATTTCTCCATGTTTAAAAAAAGGAATTGCTTTAGCTTTTATAGATTTTGATTTTAGTAAAGAAGAAGAATTTTTAATTGGAATAAGAGATAATTTTTTTATTTTTAATAAAACTAAACTACCATTCTATACAGATGGTTCATATTTGAAATGAAAGAAAAATTAAAAATACAAATTATTGGTTGGTTGCTTTTAATAGTATCAATACTTGTTGCGGGATCTATGATTGGATATGATCTAACGGAAGAGCCTTCTTTATTAGCTCAAAAAATAAATAATCCATTTAATATTCTTGGAGTTTATATTGGTTTTTATTTGATGAAATTAGGGTTTGGTTATGCTGCATTATTATTTCCAGTCATTTTAGTTACAGTTTCATATTATTTAATATCAAACTTTTCTTTTAATCTTTTTAAGTTATTGAAATTTCAGTTATGTTTATTAGTTCTTTTGTCTATAACCCTAAGCTTTATAAATAATTTAAGTTCTTTATCTGAATTAAAATTGATTGAAAATTATGATTTATCTGGCCTTCTAGGAGGCCTTCTATTTGGATTGATTTTTGATTGGATCGGATTTTTAGGAAGTATTTTAATTCTTTTTTCATCATATATTTTGATTATAGTGACGTTTTTTGAAATAGATCTTTTCAAAATATTAAAGAATCTACCTAAAAATTTTAAAGGTTTAATTCCAAACATTAATTTTAACTTTAAAAAATCAATTCCTGACTTCTCTAAGAAAGAAGAGAAAAAAGAAAAAGTTAAAATTATCGAAGATGATTCTTTTTTAGATAGTATTAATTTTGAGGAAAGATTAAATCCTGTTATCGAAGAAAATAAAGAAGAAGCTTTAACAGAATTGCAACAAAATGATGAAGCTCAAGATGAAATAAATTCTCAATCGCAAAATAATGATTCTGGTATTGATAATGAGCTTGATCCAATAACTATTGAAAAGGCCGTCATTGAAAAAGAGGCTGAAATTGATAAACAGCGAAATAAGTCTATTTTAAAAGTAGCCTGGAAGTTTCCATCTACAGATATTTTGCAATCTTCAGATGAATCGAGCGAAATAAATGAAGACGATATTAGGGAAAGATCAGAATTACTTAAAAATTCACTTTCAAATTTTGGAGTTGAAGGAAGTTCTGGAGCAATTAAAACAGGTCCTATAATTACTCTGTTTGAAATTTTGCCAGCGGAAGGAGTTAGGGTTAATAAGTTTGTCCAACTTTCAGATGATATTGCCAGAGTGATGGAGGCTCAAAGTGTAAGAGTTTTGGCACCAATTCCAGGTTCAAATCATGTTGGAGTAGAAATTCCTAACGTTGATCCTCAAACGATATTTTTAAAAAATGTTATTAATTCTGAAAAATATCTTGAATCGAATGCAAAATTAAAACTAGCAATTGGAAAAGGAACTTTAGGAGATATATCAATTCTTGACCTTGTAGAAATGCCTCATTTACTAATTGCAGGTACCACAGGATCAGGTAAGTCTGTTTCTTTAAATACAATAATTGTAAGCCTTCTATACCAATTGAAACCAGAAGAAGTAAAATTTGTTATAATTGATCCTAAAAAAGTTGAAATGTCTTTATATAGAGGATTAGAAAATCATTATTTATTAAAATTTAACGGAATTGATGAATCAATTATTACTAAAAAAGATAATGCAATTCTAGCATTAAGATCTCTAGAAAAGGAAATGGATTCAAGATATGACTTACTAGCTGAAGCAGGAAAAAGAAATATTTCAGAATATAATGAGATGATGAAAAAGTCTAAAAAAGAATTAATGCCTTACATTGTTTTAATGATTGATGAATTGGCTGATTTAATGATGTATAACCCAAGAGACGTAGAAGCTCCAATTGCAAGATTAGCTCAGCTTGCTAGAGCCGTAGGCATACACTTAATAGTTGCAACTCAAAGACCTTCAGTTGACGTTATTACTGGTGTAATTAAGGCAAACTTTCCAGCCAGAATAGCATTTCAAGTAGCAACAAAAATTGACTCTAGGACTATATTAGATGAAAATGGAGCAGATAAGTTGATAGGTAAAGGTGACATGTTATATCAAAAACCTGGATCTCCAGCTCCAATAAGAATGCATGGTGCTTTTATAACACTAAAAGAAATTGAAGATTTAGTAAATCATATTTCCTCCCAGCCGAAACCAAATGAAGTAATTATTGAAACTTATAGAGAAGAATCTAGTTCAATGGTAAATGGAGACGGAATAGATGATGATTTGCTCAATAAGGCTATTGAAATTATAGTAATGAGTAAACAAGGTTCAATTTCACTGATACAAAGAAGACTTTCTGTTGGTTATTCTAGAGCAGCTAGACTTATTGATGAGATGGAGAGATTAAAAATTGTTGGTCCATTCACTGGAAGTAAAGCAAGAGAAGTCTTGGTTGATGAATCTTATCTAGAAACAATTAATGAAGATTAGTTTAATATTTTTTCTCATATCTTCTTACCTTTCAAGCCAAGATCAGGATAAACAGTTAAGGAATTTTTTTTATGACCTAAAAAATAAAACTATTCTTGTTGAGATTGTTGAAGAAAATTCCTTTTTCAATGCAAATATATCATTAAAAGATGCAAAAATTTATTTTGAAACACTTGCTTCGGATAGTACGATATCTTTATTTGAAAAAAATTTGATTACTTCTTTTGATTTAGCACAAAAAAAAATAATAATTGAAAGCTCTGAAAAAAATATTCTTGATTTTTTTGCATATGAAAATTTAGAAAATGCATCATTGATTAAAGTTGAAAAAAAAAATGAAAACTCAATTTATAGTTACAATTTTTATGATAATATTTTGTTGATAATCTTTAACAAGTCAAAAAATATGGTTAATAGAATCAATTTAATTAAATCTGAAAAAATAATATTCGAATGTATTATTCTAGAAGTAAATAATTATCAGAATCCATTAGAATTTTTTAATATTGACGACACATGGACAACAATTGATTGGAGATTAAATTGAAGTTTGATGCAATTTTTTTAGATAGAGATGGCACTATAAGTCATGATCCCTATGGTTACATAAATAATGTTAAAGACTATAATTTTTTTGACTTTACTTTTGAAGCATTGGATCTTTTGCATAAATACAGTGATAATTTTTTTATCGTTACAAATCAATCAGGACTCTCTTCAGGTAAAATAGATATCAATAATTTAGAAGATATTCATAACTATATATTTGATGAGTTTAAAAAAAGAAAGCTACCTTTAAAAAATATTTATTTTGCTGATAATTATGATGAAGATTATTTCTCCATGAGAAAACCGGGAATTGGAATGTTTAAAAAAGCATCAGAGGAATTCAATATTAATTTGGAAAACTGTTTAATGATTGGGGACTCAATTGTTGATGTACAGGTTGGAAATAGACTTAAAATGAAAACAATATTTTTATTAACTGGAATGGGTAATGATTATTTTAATGATGTTAAATTAAGTTGTGATGTTGATTTAGTATCTAATAATTTACTTGAAGCAGCAAAGGATATAAAATTAATATTGCAGTAATATCAGGAGGAAATTCAGAAGAAAGATTAGTTTCTTTAAGAACTGGAGAAGCTATCGCTGAGGCCTGTAATCAATTAGGTTATAATACCTCAAAATTCCTTCTGGATTCTAATTCAATTGATTTAATTCTAAAAGATTTAAAAATACATGATTTTGTTTTTATAGCACTGCATGGTTCTTTTGGAGAAGATGGGGTCATTCAATCAGTTTTATCAAAAAATAATATTGCTTTTAATGGTTCAGATCAAGATTCATCTAGAAATTGTTTTAATAAGTCAGTAACAAAAGAAATTGTTATGAAGCAGGGAGTGTTGTCTCCAAAATACTTTCAAACCTCGTCAAATACATGTAATGATCATTTAGATTTTGCTTCTGAAAAATATGTTGTTAAACCAAATTCACAAGGAAGTTCTGTTGGTTTTAATATTGTTAATAAATTTGAAAATTTGAATGATGCCATTGATATTGCACTTGATTTTGACAACTCAGTTTTAATTGAAGAATTTATTGATGGTAGAGAAATTACTGTTCCAATTTTAGAAAATGAACCATTGCCTGTTATTGAAATTGAGCCAAAATCTGGTATTTATGATTACAAATCAAAATATACAGCTGGGGAATCAGAATATATTTGTCCTGCCAATCTAAAAAAAGATAAATATCAATTTGTCCAAGATTGCGCATTTAGCATTCATAAGATGCTTGATTGCTCTGTTTACTCAAGAGTTGATTTTAAATTTTATAATAATAATTTTTATTTTTTAGAAATAAATACTCTTCCTGGAATGACTGAAACTAGCTTATTTCCCATGTCTGCTAAAAAACACGGATTTTCTTTTAAAGATGTAATCAATAAAATTATTAAATTGTCTTTAAAAAAATGAGTTTAAAATTATATAATTCACTTTCAAGTAAAAAAGAAATCTTTAAATCAATTTCAGATAAAATAGTTAAAACATATGGTTGTGGTCCAACAGTTTATAACGATCCTCATATAGGAAATTTCAGAACCTTTGTATTTTATGACTTGTTAAATAGAGTTCTCCAATTGAATGGTTATGAAACAGAAACTGCAGTAAATATAACTGATATTGATGACAAAATAATTGACAGAGTGAATCAGGAGAATTCTTCATTAAAAGAAATAACTTCAAAATATGAATTATCATTCATGGAATTATCTAAATCCTTAAAAATTTTACCTAATAATCATAACCCTAGAGCAACAGAATATGTTGAGGAAATGATAGAATTCATTCAAGCTTTAATAGATCAAAATTTAGCATATGAAATGAATGGAAATATCTTTTTCGATATTGAGGCTTATCCAAAATATGGAAAATTTATCAATATAAAAGACGATCTTGAAGCAGAAGATAATGAATTGTTAAAAAGGAATCGTAATGATTTTACGCTTTGGAAAGCAAAAAAAGATTCAGATGGTAACATATTTTGGGAAAGTGAATGGGGTAAGGGAAGGCCTGGTTGGCACACTGAGTGTGCTGTAATGATAAAAATGCTTTTTGATGGTCGTCTTGATATTCATTGTGGTGGAGTAGACCTAAAATTTCCTCATCATGAGAATGAGAGTGCACAAATTGAAGCTCTTCAAAAGCACAATTTATCTAATTATTGGCTTCATGCGGAGCATTTAAATATAGATGATGAAAAAATGAGTAAATCATCGGGTAATTTTATTGATGTAAATAATCTTATAAAAGAGAATGGATCGGATGTAGTTAGGTTGTTTTTACTGTCTGCCCATTACAGGACGAAGGTATCCTTTAGCCAGAAAAAATTAGATGAATGCAAAAAAATGATTGAAAAAATTAATAGATTTGCAAAAAACTTTAAATTTGTTAATCAAAGTATTGAATTAAAATTTTCATATGACCACAATTTATTTATTGATGCGCTTAATGATGATTTAAATACACCTGAAGCCATTGGAGTTTTCTTTAGCTTTATATCAGAAATGAATAAAAAAATTGCAAAAAATTCAATTAACAAACTAGATGAAGAAAAATCTTTAGTTTTTCTAAAATTATTTAATTCAATTTTTGATATTTTAGATTCTCATAATTTGCAAGATCATAAAATTCCGAAAAACATACAAAATTTGCTTATTTCTCGTCAAAAGGCAAGGGAAAATCAAGATTGGAAATTATCAGATTCAATTAGGGACAAAATTTTATCTTTAGGCTGGCATGTTGAAGATACTTCTAGTGGTCAAAAACCCTCTAAAAAGAATTAATTTGTTTTACTGATAAATTTCCTTATATTTCGTCGTTTTTGCCTACGCGTGCGTGTATTAATACATTGCCGGTGTAGCTCAGTTGGTAGAGCAGCTGATTTGTAATCAGCGGGTCGGGGGTTCAAATCCTCTCGCCGGCTCAGTTTTTAAGGGTAAAAGCTAGATATTTGAAAATTTTTTTGATCTTACTACAAGGATTGAGTAAAGGATTTCGGGCAAATGGCCGAGTGGTTAAAGGCAGCAGACTGTAAATCTGCCGACGTAAGTCTACGGAGGTTCGAATCCTTCTTTGCCCACAGGATTTGCGAGTGTAGCTCAGTTGGTAGAGCATCAGCCTTCCAAGCTGAGGGTCGCGCGTTCGAATCGCGTCACTCGCTCAAAATTGCCTGCGTAGCTCAGTCGGTAGAGCACTTCGTTGGTAACGAAGAGGTCACCGGTTCAATCCCGGTCGTAGGCTCAAAAAAAATTAAAAAATTGTTAAAAACAAGGAGATAACAAAATGGCTAAAGAAACATTTGTTAGAAATAAGCCTCACTGTAATATCGGTACTATCGGTCACGTTGACCATGGTAAGACTACATTAACAGCTGCTATTACTCAAACCCAGTCTAATCTAGGTTTGGCAGCTAAACGTGATTTTGACACTATTGATAATGCACCTGAGGAAAAAGAAAGAGGTATTACAATTTCAACTTCACACGTTGAATATGAGACAGCTAATCGTCATTATGCGCATGTTGACTGTCCTGGTCACGCCGATTATATTAAAAATATGATTACGGGAGCAGCTCAAATGGATGGAGCTATTCTTGTTGTTAGTGCAGCTGATGGTCCAATGCCTCAAACCAGAGAACACGTATTACTTGCTCGACAGGTTAATGTACCAAGTATCGTTGTTTTCATGAACAAGGTAGACCAAGTTGACGATCCTGAATTGTTAGAATTGGTAGAAATGGAATTAAGAGATCTTTTAAGTGAATACAAATTTGATGGAGATAATACTCCAATTGTTAAAGGTAGTGCACTTAAAGCTCTTGAAAATCCAAACGATGCTGAAGCGGTTAAATGTATTGGCGAACTTATGGATGCTTGTGATACATTTATACCACAACCAGATCGTGCAGTTGATAAACCATTCTTGATGCCAGTTGAAGATGTTTTCAGTATTACTGGTAGAGGTACTGTTGGTACTGGAAGAATCGAATCAGGTAAGGTTAAAGTTGGTGAAGAAGTAGAAGTTGTCGGTCTAGATAATAAAATCGGTACCACAACAGTTACTGGTGTTGAAATGTTCCAAAAAATCCTTGAAGAAGGCGAAGCTGGCGATAATGCTGGATTGCTTTTAAGAGGTGTTGAGAAAGAAGACCTTAAAAGAGGTGTTGTTCTTGCTGCTAAAGGATCAATTACACCGCACACTAAATTTAAAGCTGAAGTTTATGTTTTGAAAAAAGAAGAAGGTGGAAGACATACTCCATTTTTTAAAAATTACAGACCTCAGTTTTACTTTAGAACTACTGATGTAACTGGTGTTGTTTCGTTGCCTGAAGGCACTGAAATGGTTATGCCAGGTGATACTGTAGAGATGGACGTTGAACTAATTACACCAATTGCTATGGATAAAACGTTAAGATTCGCTATTAGAGAAGGCGGACACACAGTTGGAGCTGGAGTAGTAACCACTGTTGTTGATTAATGGCTGGTAATAGCAAAAGAGCAATTGTAAGACTTGAGAGTACTGCAGGGACAGGGTATCGTTATACTGTTACTAAAAACAAGAGTAAACACCCCGAAAAACTTGAATATAAAAAGTTTGACCCTGTAGCTCGCAAGCATGTTCTTTTTAAAGAAATTAAATAGCATATATAGGTGAGTAGCTCAATTGGTAGAGCATCGGTCTCCAAAACCGGGGGTTGCGGGTTCAATTCCTGCCTCACCTGCGAAAGAAGATAAAAATGTTTAAGAAGATAAAAGATTTTTTAAATCAAGTTTACTTGGAGATGAATAAAGTCTCATGGCCATCTTACAATGAACTTAGAGGATCAACTTACTTAATTATTATTTTCTTTCTTTTATTTGTACTTTTTTTGTTTGGAATCGATTGGATGATTCAAAGATTTATGAGGGTATTATTATGAATTGGTATAGTCTAAGAGTAATGTCGGGTAGAGAGAATAAAGTGAAAGATAGCATCTTTCGCGAGCTAGGTTTTGAGAAGAATTTAAAATCTAATGTTGAAGAGATTTTGATACCAACTGAAAATACTGTCCATATTAAAGATGGAAAGAAAACAGTTAAAGAAAAGAGTTTATTGCCCGGTTATATGCTTGTTAAAATGGTTATGAATAATGAAACTAAATTTTTTATTGAAAATATTGATGGTGTCATGAGTTTTGTTGGTCCTAAAGGAAATCCACAGCCTGTTACTGAAAGTGAAATGTCCAGATATCTCACTTCTTATGATAGCGAAGATTTATCCAAAGAAGATCCAGATGAAATTCCATTTAAAGTTGGCGACTCCGTCAAAGTTATAGATGGGCCTTTCAAAGAGTTTAACGGTCTAGTTCAAGAGATAAATGATAAAAATAGAATTAAGGTAAATGTTAATATCTTTGGTAGACCTACTCCAATCGAGTTAAGTATGAATCAAATATTAATGGAAAGTTAAAGATGGCAGAAAAAGAAAAAACAGGTTTAATCAAGTTACAAATAGCTGCGGGTCAAGCCAATCCTGCACCTCCTGTAGGACCTGCTTTAGGTCAGCATGGCGTAAATATTATGGATTTTTGCAATGCATTTAATGATGCCACAAAAGAATTACAAGGTATGTTAACTCCTGTAATTATAACAGTTTATAAAGATAGATCTTTTACATTTGAAACTAAATCACCGCCAGCATCTACTTTGATTATGAAAGAGTTAAAAATGAAAAAAGGATCTCAAGAACCTAATAAAGATAAAGTAGGATCCATAACAATTAGTCAATGTAAGAAAATTGCTGAAATAAAAATGAAAGATTTGAATTCGCATACATTAGATCAAGCTGCAGAAATGATAGCAGGTACTGCTGTGAGCATGGGGATTGAGGTAGAAAGATGAGGTTAAGTAAATTTTCTAAAGCAGTGATGGAAAAATTAGATTCGTCAAAACTATATAATATTGAAGAAGCATTAAATTTAATGATGAGTTTTAAGAGAGATGCATTCAATGAATCTGTAGATGTTGCTTTCAATCTTGGCGTAGATCCTAGACATGCCGAAGAAAATATTAGATTAAGTATAAATTTACCACATGGTATTGGAAAAAAAATTTCAGTTTTAGCTATTGTAAATGCTGATAAGGAAAAAGAGGCTAAAGATGCAGGAGCAGATTTTGTTGGTAAAGATGAATTCTTGGAAAAAATTAAAGGTGGCTGGACAGATGTTGATAAAATTGTAGTTTCACCAGATTTAATGGCTCAACTTGGTAAACTTGGTAAAGTTCTTGGTCCAAAAGGTTTGATGCCAAATCCAAAATCCGGAACTGTTACAAATGATATTACAAAGGCGATTAAAGAACTAAAAGCTGGTAAACTTGATGCTAGAGTTGAAAAGAATGGTATTTTGCAAACAACTTTTGGTAAAACATCTTTTTCTGAAGACCAACTAAAAGAAAATTTTAATGTTCTCCAGAATGCTGTAATATCAGCTAAACCAAATTCATTTAAGGGTAAATATATAAAGACAGTAAGCATTTCTTCAACTTTAGGCCCTGGAATTAAGATAGGAATTGAACAATAATGCCGAGTAACAAGAATTTAAAAGAAGTAAAGAGTTTAACTCAAAAATTAGATAAAGCAAATGCAATCTATTTTACAGATTATCTTGGATTAGATGTTGTTAGTATTACAAAATTAAGAAAAGAATTTGTTTCAAATGATGTTGAATTTACAATTGCAAAAAATACTTTAATTAAGTTAGCAGCAAAAGATGTTGGTATTGATGGTTTGGATGAATTCTTGAGTGGTCCAACTGCAATAGCTCTTAGTTATAATGATCCAACAGATCCAGCAAAAGTTATAAAAAGTTTTTTAAAAGATTTTGATAAGCCTTCAGTTAAAGGAATGATTTTAGATGGTCAAGTTTTTCAAGCAGAAGAATTTGATAAAATAGCAAATCTCCCAACAAAGGACCAATTATTGTCTCAGTTAGTGGGTATGTTAAATTCTCCAATGTCTAAGCTTAGTAGCACATTAGGTAGTCCAATATCTGGCTTATTAGGAACACTTGAACAATTAAACTCAAAGAAAGGGTAGTTAAAATGAGCGTTAAAAGAGAAGATGTATTAAAGTATCTTGAAGAAGCAAATATGATTGAAATATCAGAGCTTGTGAAGGATATTGAAGATAAATTCGGTGTTACTGCTGCTGTACCAGTAGCAGCTGCTGTCGCTTCAGGAGCTTCAGAGGGAGCTGCTGAAAGCGCGGAAAAAAGTAGTTTTGATATTGTTCTAGCAGCTGCTGGACAATCAAAAATCTCAGTAATTAAAGTTGTCAGAGAACTCTCTGGTCTTGGATTAAAAGAAGCTAAAGAATTGGTTGATTCTGCTCCTAAAGCTATTAAAGAAGGCGTTGCTAAAGATGAGGCTGAAACTATTAAGTCTCAACTTGAGGAAGCTGGAGCTACAGTAGAATTGAAATAATAGTACTAAGAAGTATTATATTAATAAACCAATTTTTTGGAGGTAATCTATTTTGAGATTAGACAATTTAAAACAAAGACATAATTTTGAGAAAATAATAACCACTAATGAACTACCAGATCTTTTAGATCTGCAGGTTGGTTCATTCCACGATTTTTTACAGGAAAAAGTAAATCCTAAAGAAAGAGAAATGTTTGGACTTCATGAGGCTTTTGCTTCAATTTTTCCTCTTCAGGACAATCATGAAAATTATATTTTAGAATATAAAAGTTATACTATTGGTAAAGCTAGATACACTCCAAGAGAATGTTCAGACAGAGGTATAACCTATAGTGTTCCATTAAACGTCCAGCTAAGATTGAAAATAACTGATGAAAAAGATAAGAAAAAGTTCTCCCAAGTAATTGATCAAGACGTCTATTTTGGTAATATACCTTATATGACAGATAAAGGTACATTTATCATTAATGGTGCTGAAAGGACTGTTGTTACTCAATTACAAAGATCTCCAGGAGCTTTTTTTGATCAGAAGTTTCATCCAAATGGCGCAAAATTATATAATGCTCGAATAATACCAATTCGAGGTTCATGGATAGATTTTACTACAGACATAAATGATATTTTATTTACTATAATAGATAGAAAAAGGAAATTTCCTGCCACTCTTTTATTAAGGTCCCTAGGTTTTAGCTCGGACGAGGATATTTATAAAGCTTTTGATCTAATTCTTAATCTAGACCTAACTAAAATTGATGAAGAGAAGTTAAGTCACTATATTGTTATTGAGGATATCATAGATCATGAAACTGGCGAACTATTTGTTGAAAGCGGTAAAGAGTTAACTGAATCCATTGTCAGCACTCTCAAAAAAAATAAAACTGGGTCTATCAAAGTTGTTGATGTAAGAAATAATATTGATAGCATGATGATTCATAATACAATTCAAAAAGATCCAACAAAATCTACTGAGGAAGCTTTAATGAGAGTATATTTACTCTTGAGAGGAAGTGAGGCCCCAAGTCCTGAATCTGCAGAAAAATTTATAAATAGAATGTTTTTCTTTCCCAAAAAGTATGATTTAGGTCAAGTCGGTAGGTATAGGTTAGATAAACAGTTTAACCTTGATAATTCTTCAAATGATTCAGTATTAACACATGACGATTTTTTAATTACATTAAAATTTTTAATTCAAATGAGAAAGGGATTAAGGGCTCCTGATGATATTGATCATCTAGGTAACAGAAGAGTTAGGACTGTTGGTGAACAACTAAAAGTTCAATTTAATTCAGCTTTAGCTAGAATGGTTAGAACTGTTTATGAAAGAATGAATTTAAGAGAATCTGAAACTATTACCCCTCAAGATTTAATAAACTCAAGATTAGTCACAACTGTGATAAATACCTTTTTCGGCACTAGTCAATTATCTCAATTTGGAGACCAAACTAATCCTCTAGCAGAAATTACACACAAGAGGAGAATATCATCCCTTGGTCCAGGTGGATTATCTAGGGAAAGAGCTGGTTTTGAAGTAAGAGATGTTCATTACACTCATTATGGTAGATTATGTCCTATAGAAACTCCCGAAGGACCTAATATAGGTTTAATATCTTCATTAGCTCTTATGGCAAAAATTAATAGACATGGATTTATTGAAGCACCCTACAGAAAAGTTGATAATAAAAAATTAACTAGTTCGATTCAATATTTATCCGCTGATGACGAGGATAGAGCTAACATAGCTCAGTCTGGATTAGATTCTGACAAGAATAATCTTATTTTGGATTCCAAAGTTCGTGTACGATCTAAGGGTGATTTCCCAATTGTCGATTCAGAAGATGTTCAATTCTCAGACATCGTTCCAAACCAAATTCTTAGTGTTGCTGCAGCATTAATTCCTTTTGTTGAACATGATGATGCTAATAGAGCATTAATGGGTTCCAATATGCAACGTCAATCAGTTCCTTTAATGAAAACAGATTCTCCAATTGTTGGTACTGGAATGGAAAAAGTTGTTGCAAGAGATTCAAAATCTGTTCTTACTTCCCCTGTAACAGGAAAAGTGGTACATGTTGACGCTAATAAGGTGATCATTAAGGATAGTAACTACAAAGATGGTTCATTGCTTAAAACAGATGAAGATTTACGTACTGTAAAACTAATTAAGTATTCAAGATCTAACCAGAATACATGTTATAATCAAAAAGTCATTGTTAAAGTTGGTGATAAAATCAAAAAGGGTGATGTTATTGCTGATGGAGCATCAACTCAAGGTGGAGAGCTTGCTCTTGGCAAAAATGTATTAATTGCATTCATGCCTTGGAATGGATATAATTTTGAGGATGCAATTGTTATAAATGAAAGACTTGTTAGGGAAGATATCTTCACTTCAATTCACGTAAATGAAATTGAGCTTGAAGTTAGAGATACTAAAAGAGGTGAAGAAGAATTGACTCCTGAAATTCCTAATGTAAGTGAAGAAGCAACTGCACAATTAGATGAAAATGGTCTAATCCGTGTTGGAGCAATCGTTAATGAAGATGATATTCTAATTGGAAAAGTGACTCCTAAAGGTGAAACTGATCCTTCTCCTGAAGAAAAGCTTCTGAGAGCAATATTTGGAGAAAAAGCTGGAGATGTAAAAGATGCATCCAAAAAAGCTGAACCAGGTGTTAAAGGTGTTGTTATTAAGACTGACTTATATGAAAAAACATCTAAACAATCCAGAGCAGAGGTAAATCAAGCTATTAAAGAACTTCAAAAAGAAAAAAGAAATAACGAAAGAGAACTTAGATCATCTAGAGATAAGTTATTGAGTACACTTTTGAAGGATAAAGCTAGTCTTGGTATTAAGGATAAAAATAATAAAGTACTTGTTAAAAAAGGTGCAAAGCTTTCACTAAAGAAACTTAGTTCTCTTAATTTTGAGCAATTTTCACTTAATGAGCCATGGATATCTGGTCCTAAATCATGGGAAAAGATCAAATTAATTTTTGATTCATTCACCAAGCACTTAAATGAACTTGAAGATAAATTAGAGACTGATATCTTTAAGTTAAAAGAGGGTGATCAGTTACAACCAGGAATTTTAAAACTTGCTAAGGTATATGTTGCAAATAAAAGAAAAATTTCTATTGGTGATAAAATGGCAGGAAGGCATGGAAATAAAGGAGTAATTGCTACAATTGTTCCTGAAGAAAATATGCCATATTTAGAAGATGGTACACCAGTTGATATTTGCTTAAATCCTATGGGTGTTCCATCAAGAATGAATTTAGGACAACTGTATGAGACAATGTTAGGTTGGGCTGGTAAAATTCTTGGAGAAAAATACGCAACACCTGTTTTTAATGGTGCAACTCCAGAAGAAGTAGCATCAAAAATGAAGGAAGCAGGTTTACCTGATTCTGGAAAGGTTACACTTTTTGATGGTATAACAGGAGAAAAAATTGATAATCCAGTACTTGTCGGTTATCAATACATGATGAAATTGTATCATATGGTTGATGACAAAATGCACGCACGCTCAACTGGACCATATTCATTGGTCACGCAGCAACCTCTTGGCGGTAAAGCGCAATTTGGAGGACAAAGATTTGGTGAAATGGAAGTTTGGGCACTCCAAGCATATGGAGCTGCTCATATTTTAAGGGAAATCTTAACAATAAAATCTGATGATATTGAAGGTAGGTCAAAGGTTTACAGCGCCCTTGTAAAAGGTGAAGATTTACCTGATCCAACTACCCCAGAGGCATTTAACGTATTCATGAAAGAAATCCAAGGCCTTGGTCTTGATATAACTTTAGATTAAAGGAAATTATAAATGTATAAAGCAAAAAATAGTATTTCAATCAAATTAGCTTCACCAGAAAAGATTCTTGAAGGTTCTTTTGGCGAAGTTTTAAAGCCTGAAACAATAAATTATAGATCTTATAAACCTGAAAAAGATGGTCTATTTTGCGAAAAAATCTTTGGTCCAGTTAAAGATTTTGAATGTCATTGTGGAAAGTATAAAGGAATAAGATACCGAGGAATTATTTGCGATAGATGTGGTGTTGAAGTTACTACAAAAAAAGTAAGAAGAAACCGTATGGGTCACATTACTTTAGCTGTTCCTGTTGTTCATATTTGGTTTTTAAAGTCTATACCAAGCAAACTCAGTTATATTTTGGGTAAAAGTGCTAAACAACTCGAAAGTGTAATTTATTACGAAAACTATTTAGTTATTAATCCTGGAAATAGTGGATACAAACGATTTGAATTGATTGATGAAGAGGCATTTATGGAACTTGAACAAGAGTTTGGGTACGATGCTGTTTCGCAAGAAGAAAGAGAAGAAGAATCATATTTTTATGCTGCAATGGGCGGAGAAGCAATTAAGGATGCTTTAGCAGAAATGGATCTGTTAGAATTAAAACAAGAACTTGAGTTGATAAGCTCAACAACCAAGTCGAAACAAAAAAGAGAAGATGCACTCAAAAGATTAAAAGTGGTTAAAGATTTTGCTCAAGATCGAAATAATAAACCGGAATGGATGATTGTTTCTATTTTGCCAGTAATGCCTCCTGAATTAAGACCTTTAGTTCCTCTTGAAGGTGGAAGATTTGCTGCAAGCGACTTGAATGATTTATATCGTAGAATAATTATTAGAAATAATAGATTAAAGCAGTTAATGGATATTCAGGCGCCAGAAGTTATCCTTAGAAATGAAAAAAGAATGTTACAAGAGTCTGTAGACGCATTGTTCGACAACACTAAGCGCAAAACAGCTATAAGAAGTGGGTCAAAAAGACCTTTAAAATCTATCTCTGATATGCTTAGAGGAAAACAAGGAAGATTCAGACAAAACCTTTTGGGTAAAAGGGTTGATTACTCTGGAAGATCTGTGATTGTTGTTGGTCCTGAATTAAGAATGACAGAATGTGGTATTCCAAAAAATATGGCACTAGAATTATTCAAACCTCATCTTATAAGAGAGTTAATAAGAAGAGATCTAGCTGCTACACCTAGGAGCGCTAAACTAATGATTGAAAACAAAGAATCATTTGTATACGAAATTTTAGAGAGTGTTGTTAAAGATCATCCAGTTTTATTAAATCGTGCTCCAACACTACATAGATTGGGTATCATCGCTTTTCAACCAATTTTAATAGATGGTAAAGCTATTCGGGTTCATCCCTTAGTGTGTTCAGCATTTAATGCTGACTTTGATGGTGATCAAATGGCTGTTCACGTACCATTATCAATTCCTTCTCAGCTTGAGGCCAGGGTTTTAATGATGGCTAGTCAAAATGTATTGCATCCGGCAAGTGGAAAGCCAATTACGCTTCCGTCGCAAGACATGATTCTTGGTTGTTATTACCTAACCAGAGATAAAAAAGGACAAAAGGGTGAAGGAATGTCATTTGGCTCAATTGATGAAGTCAAAATAGCTTATGATAATGATAGAGTTGCTATGCATGCTGTTATCAATGTTCGTCATAGAGGTGTTTGGTACAATGATACTACTGCTGGGAGAGCAATTTTTAATTCCATAATTCCTGATGAACTTGGTTATTATGATGAAATTATTTCAAAAAAGAAACTTAGTTTTATAATTGGTGAATCATTTGTCAAGGCAGGAAATCAGCGCACAGTTCAATTACTTGATGATTTAAAGGATATTGGATTCAAAACTGCTACAATGAGTGGGGTATCAATTTCTATAAGTGATGTCATTATTCCAGATGCTAAACATGATATTATAAATAGTGCAGAACAAGAAGTTGATAAAATTCAACAACGATTTGATCGTCACGTCTTAACAGAAGGTGAAAGATACAATAAAGTTATTGATGTATGGACTAAGGCTACAAGCGATGTTGCTGACGTAATGATGGATGGATTAAGAAATGATGATCATGGTTTTAACGCATTGTATATTTCCTCAGATTCTGGAGCAAGAGGAAGTGGTGACCAGATCAAACAGCTCGCTGGTATGAGGGGGTTGATGGCTAAACCAAGAAAATCTATGGTTGGTGGTGGTGAGATCATTGAAAGCCCAATTCAGTCCAATTTTAAAGAAGGACTATCTGTAATGGAATATTTCATTTCAACTCACGGTGCAAGAAAAGGTTTAGCTGATACAGCTTTAAAAACTGCAGATGCAGGATATTTAACTAGAAGATTAGTTGATGTTGCACAAGATGTGACTATTTATGAAGATGATTGCAAAACAATCAATGGAATAACAGTTTCAGACCTTAAAGAAGGAGAAGAAGTTGTAGAATCTCTTGGTGAGCGCATACTTGGTAGAACCTCATCTGAAAAAATTGTTATTGATGGAGAAGTGATTGTTAAGCCAGGTGACATTTTTGACGAGAAATTGGCAGATTTAATTGTCGAAAATAATTTCAATAGCGTCAAAATTAGATCGATTCTAACATGTGAGTCTCGAAGAGGTGTATGTGCAAAATGTTATGGATGGGATTTGACTAGAAGAAAGCTTGTTACTAAGGGTACAGCAGTAGGTATAATTGCCGCACAAAGTATTGGAGAACCTGGTACACAGTTAACACTTAGAACTTTCCATATAGGTGGTACTGCAACTAGAATAGCAGAAGAATCTGATAAAAAATCTAGATTTAATGGTAAAGCTAAATTTTCTAGTGATTATGAACCAGCAGAAACTTTGGATGAAGATGGGTTCAACGTTGTAAGATGTTTATCAAGAAGTTCAAAACTTTTTATTGTTGATTCAAAAGATAAGGTTTTAGATGAATTGAACGTTCCTTATGGTGCAAATGTTAATGTAAATGAAGGAGACAAAGTAAAAAAGGGAATGACCTTATTCTCATGGGATCCTTATACTGATCTCATACTTGCAAGGCAATCTGGTGTTATTAAAATGAAGGATTTCATTGAAGGAGATACATATCAAGAAGAAGCTGTTGATGGTGGTAAAAAACAAAAAGTTGTTACCGAATCAAAGGATAGAAGATTAAGTCCTCAAATTGAAATTTATGACAAAAAAGGTAATATATTATCAGGAGGAACTATTCTTCCTGTTAAAGCAACTCTAGTTGTTAATGATGGCCAAGATGTTACAAAAGGTCAAACTTTAGTTAAAATTCAAAAAGATGTTGGAAAGTCCAGAGATATTACCGGTGGACTACCAAGAGTTGCTGAGCTATTTGAAGCGCGAAAACCTGCTAATCCAGCAGTTGTAACAGAAATTAATGGTAAGGTTGAATTTGGAGAAATCAAAAGAGGTGTGAGAAAAGTATCAGTAGTTCCATCAAATGGTAAATCAATTACTTACAAGATACCATATGGTAAACATGTTGTTGTTCATGAGGGTGATTTCATTACGGCAGGAACACCATTGTGTGAAGGAGCTATTTCTCCATCAGATATTTTAACTATTCTTGGACCAAATGCTGTAAGGGAGTATTTAGTAGATGAAATTCAAGAAGTTTATAGACTTCAAGGTGTTGGTATTAACGACAAGCATATTGAGGTAATTGTTAACCAGATGATGAAAAAAGTAGTTATTAATAACCCAGGTGATAGCAAGTATCTTCCGGGAGAGCGCTTGGATAAACAAGACTTATTTGCAGAAAATGATAACATGAAAGGTATGGTAGTTATAGATGAATCTGGAGATTCTAATCTTGAAGTGGGAACTATGATATCGCAAAATGAAGTAAAAGAAATAAATAAGGATCTTAAGTCTCAAGATAAAAATATTATAAAATTTCATAAAGCTAAACAAGCTACTTTCGAGCCAATTTTAATGGGTATCACTCAATCGTCACTAAACACAAATAGTTTTATATCAGCTGCTTCATTTCAGGAAACCACTAGAGTTTTAACGGATGCAGCAACTGCCTCAAAGACAGATAATTTGCTTGGATTAAAAGAAAATGTTGCTTTAGGTAGGCTAATCCCTGCTGGAACAGGATTTCCTGAGCTTAATAAAGTAAGACTTACAAAAGAAGAATCTGATGTTGCCGATGAGCAAAACTAGATATAAATAAATTATGTTTTTTTCATCAAAGATTGAATTATACTTCGCGTAGAAGAAAAAGTTTGATTCTTCCGTGTTATAACGATATATTCGCCCGGACTTTTAATTATAAAAGAAAATATATATGCCAACTGTAAATCAGTTAATAAGAAAAAGTAGAAAAAAGATAGTCAATAAATCTGCTAGCAGAGCGCTTGAAAAAAGCCCACAAAAGAGGGGTGTATGTACTCGAGTTTATACAACAACTCCTAAAAAGCCAAATTCTGCGCTCAGAAAGGTAGCTAGAGTCAGATTGACGAACGGTATTGAGGTAAATGCATATATTCCTGGAGAAGGGCATAATCTTCAAGAGCACTCAATAGTATTAATTGAAGGTGGCAGAGTTAAAGATCTTCCTGGCGTTAGATTTCATATTGTTCGTGGTTCACTAGATACCGCTGGTGTTAACGACAGAAAAACAAGTAGGTCTCGTTATGGAGCAAAGAAACCAAAAAGTTAATTATGAGAAGAAGAAGACCAGAACGTAGAATAATTAGCCCAGATCCTAAATTTAATGATTTACAAATATCTAAATTTATGAATTATCTTCTGACAGATGGTAAAAAGGGGATAGCTGAAAAAATTTTATATGATGCTTTCGATATTGTTAAAGATAAAAGCAAGAAAGATCCAATTGATATTTTTAAAAAAGCCTTAAATAATGCCTCCCCTCATGTTGAAGTTAAATCAAAAAGAATTGGTGGCGCTACATACCAGGTGCCAATTGAAGTTCCTATAAGAAGACAATTTTATCTTGCATCCCAATGGATTATAGATAGTGCTAAAAAGAGATCAGGCACATCTATGTCTAATAGGTTAGCTGGAGAAATTTTATCTGCGTCAAATAATGAAGGTTCTGCAATCAAAAAGAAAGAGGATACTCACAGAATGGCTGAAGCAAATAAAGCATTTGCTCATTTTGGGAGGGGTAGATAATGTCAACAGACTTAAGAATAGTAAGAAACATCGGTATTATGGCGCACGTAGATGCTGGCAAGACGACTTTAACAGAAAGAATGCTATATTATGCTGGTAAAACCCATAAAATTGGAGAGGTTCATGATGGAGCTGCTACAATGGATTGGATGGAGCAGGAGCAAGAAAGAGGGATTACAATAACATCTGCTGCAACAACATTTTATTGGAATAAAAATAGAGTCAATTTAATTGATACACCTGGTCACGTTGATTTTACGATGGAGGTTGAAAGATCTTTAAGGGTTTTAGATGGTGCTGTTGCAGTATTTTGCGCAGTTGCTGGTGTAGAGCCTCAAAGTGAAACAGTTTGGAGACAGGCTACAAAATATGATGTTCCAAGAATTGCATTTATTAATAAAATGGATAGAATTGGAGCCGATTTTTATAATGCTATTGACACAATGAAGAAAAGATTAGGAGCAAAACCACTACCCATAGCTCTTCCTATTGGAGCTGGTGAAGATTTTAGAGGTATAATTGATTTAACCAATATGAAAGCTATACAGTATAATGAGAGTTCTCAAGGAGCTGAATTTGAATTTATTGAAATTCCTGAGGAACTTAAATCAGAATCTGAAAAATGGAGAAATTTCCTTGTTGAAGAGGTCGCAAGTTTCGACGACGCATTGATGGAAAAATATTTAGAGAGTGAAGAAATTACAGCAGATGAAATTAAAGCTGCTTTAAAAAAAGGGTGTTTGGATAGCGCTTTCGTTCCAACACTATGTGGTTCTGCATTTAAAAATAAAGGAGTTCAAAGAGTTTTAGATGCAGTTATTGATTTCCTACCATCTCCTACAGATGTCGGAAGTATTGATGGTTCATCAGTAGATAATCCTGATGAGTCAGTTGAAATTAAAAATTCTGTTGACGGCTCATTTACAGCTCTTGCTTTTAAAATAGCTACTGATCCATTTGTTGGTAAGCTTACTTATATTAGAGTTTATTCTGGTTCATTAAAAAAAGGTTCATTCTGTATTGACTCAAATACTGGAGAGAAGCAAAGAGTTTCTAGAATTCTTCAAATGCATGCAAATAAAAGAGAAGAATTAGATGAAGCAAAAGCTGGAGAAATTGTTGCCGTTATAGGTTTAAAAGATGTAAGAACTGGACACACTCTTTCTGAAAAAGGTGATGTTACTTTAGAATCTATGGAGTTTCCTGATCCTGTAGTTTCAGTATCAATTGAACCTGTTTCCAAAGGAGATCAAGATCAACTTGCAAAGGGAATGAATAAGCTCAGTGAAGAGGACCCAACTTTTAAAGTAAAAGTTGATAATGAAACTGGTCAAACTGTTATATCTGGTATGGGTGAGGTTCATTTAGAAATTATTATTGATCGTTTAAAGAGAGAATTTAACGTAAATGCTAATGTTGGAAAGCCTCAGGTTTCATTTAGAGAGGCAATTCAAAGGTCAGTTGAAAAAATTGATGAAAAATTTGTCAGACAGTCTGGTGGTAGAGGTCAATATGGTCATGTTGTAATCAATGTTAAACCAACAGCTCAAGGTGAAGGATACAAATTTATTAATAGCATAGTTGGTGGTGTTATTCCTAGGGAATATATTCCTGCTGTTGACGCAGGTATTCAAGAGCAGCTCAAAAATGGTGTTTTACATGGATATCCTATCCCTGATGTAGAAGTTGAGCTAGTTTTTGGTTCTTATCATGATGTTGATTCTTCTGAGATAGCTTTTAAAGTTGCTGGTTCAAGAGCTATAAAGACAGCATGTAAACAAGCAAACCCAGTTTTAATGGAGCCAATTATGGCTGTTGAAGCAACAACACCTGATGATTATTTAGGTGACGTCATTGGAGATATTAATTCTAGAAGAGGTAAGGTTGAAACAATGGAGCAACAAGGAACAAACCAACAAATCAAAGCTGCAGTACCATTAAGTGAAATGTTTGGTTATGCAACTGATTTAAGATCCCTTTCTCAAGGAAGAGCAAACTTTCACATGGACTTTCAAGAATATGCCAAAGTACCTGTTTCGGTTGAAGAAAAGCTAATGAAATCAAAATCATCAGAGGGGGTTTCATAAATGGCTAAAGATTTAATTAGGATTTCTTTGAAAGCATACGATCACAAACTTCTTGATAAGTCAGCTGAAAAAATTATACGTACAGCAAAGTCAACTGGAGCTATAATTTCTGGTCCAATTCCTTTACCTACAAAAAGAACTATTTATACAGTTTTGAGATCACCTTTTATTGATAAAAAATCAAGAGAGCAATTTCAAACTAAGGTACACAAAAGAGTTGTAGATATTGTTAATTCAACACCAAAAACGGTAGAGTCTTTAATGAAGCTAGACTTACCGTCTGGAGTTGATATTGAGATTAGAGGATAGTTTAAAATGTACGGTTTAATTGGAAAAAAAGTTAAAATGACGCAAATTTTTAATGATGATGGTCATGTAGTACCAGTTACTCTTGTTGAAGCTGGTCCTTGCACTGTATCGCAGATTAAGGTAGAAAAACATAATGGATATAACGCAGTTCAGCTAGCTTATGGAAAAAAATCTAAAAATAATACTAACAAACCAACAAAAGGTCATTTATCTAAATCCGGAATTGATACTGCTAAGGTTCTTGCTGAATTTAAGTCCATTAATGAGTTTGATTATAAGCTTGGACAGAAGTTTGATTCTTCAATCTTTAATGTTGGTGAGATTATCGATGTAAAAGCTAAATCTAAAGGAAAAGGTTTTGCAGGAGCTATCAAAAGACACAATTTCGCAAGGCAAGATGCTACCCATGGTAATAAACATACTGAAAGAGCACCTGGATCTATTGGACAAGCATCATGGCCGTCCAGAGTATTTAAAGGCATGAGAATGGCAGGACGTATGGGTTCTGATAATGTCACAGTTAAAAATTTAAAAATTGTAAGTATTGATAAAGAAAATAATCTATTGTTTATAAAAGGAGCAATTCCTGGTGCAAATAATTCGCCAGTGTTTTTACTAAAAAAATGAAAATTAAATCTTTAGATACAAGCAAAGATTTTTCTTTGAAAGATAGCATTTTTAAGGTTGCTATGAATTCGCAGGTAGTTTACCAGTCTGTTGTAGCAGAAATGAATAATATTAGACAAGGAACGAGTTCTTCTAAAAATAGATCTCTTGTTTCTGGTGGTGGTAAAAAGCCATTTAGACAAAAGGGTACTGGTAATGCCAGACAAGGTACCAGTAGATCACCATTAAATAGGGGTGGTGGAGTAATCTTTGGACCAAGTCCAAAAAATTACTTTAAAAAAGTAAATTCTAAAACTAAGCAATTAGCTTTCAAATGTATACTTTCCGAAAAGGTTAAAAATGATTCACTAAAGTTAGTCGAAGCACTTCCGAATGAGCCTAAAACAAAGTCTCTTTTATCTTTTTTAAGAAAAAATAATCTTGATGGAAAAAAACTCACTATTATTTCATCTACAATTGATAACAATCTTTCTCTGGCCTCAAGAAATATTCAGCATATTTCTTTAGTTAAAGCTAGTTCTTGCTCAGTTAAAGATTTATTTGACAATGAATTTATTCTCATTGATTTATTAGGACTTGATGATCTTTCAAAAAGATTTGGAGGAAGCAAATAATGAAGCAGTTTTCCAAGATTTTAATTAGGCCGATTGTAACTGAAAAAATGACGAGCTTACAGGAGTCACAAAATAAGTACGCATTTGAAATTCCATCAGATATAAACAAGATTGATGTTAAAAAGGCAGTTGAGCAAAAGTTTAATGTTAAAGTTTCCAAGGTTGCAATTTCTAATAGAAAAGGCAAAGCAAAACAAATGACAGTTAAAAGCAATGGTCGAACTATAAGAACCGATGGATTTGCAAAAAGTAAAAAAAGGGCCATTGTCACTTTGATTGATGGCTATAATATAGATTTATTTAGCATATAGTAAAATGGCAATAAGACAACTAAAACCAGTAACACCAGCATCTAGATTTACTTCTAGACCTGATTTTTCAGAGATCACTTCTGATAGACCAGAAAAATCTTTGCTAAGAAAGCTTAAGAAAACTGGTGGTAGAAATAATAAGGGCCGAATTACTTCCAGAAGAAGAGGTGGTGGACATAAAAGAAGATATAGAGTTATCGATTTCAAGAGAAATAAATTTAATATTGAAGGTGTTGTATCAACTATTGAATATGATCCCAATAGAAGTGCATTCATTGCATTAATTCATTATGTTGATGGTGAAAAAAGGTATATTATTCAACCTGACGGATTAAAAGTTGGCGACAAAATTGTTTCAAGTGAAAAGGCTGAATTAAAGACAGGAAATGCTATGCAGCTAAAAAATATTCCCTCTGGTCAGTTTGTACATAACATTGAAATGATTCCTGGTAAAGGAGCGCAAATGGCAAGAAGTGCCGGAGCGTATGTACAGGTTATGGCACATGATAATGACTACGTTACTCTTAAAATGCCTTCAGGAGAGGTTAGAATGGTGTTAGATAAATGCTTAGCTACTGTTGGTGTTGTTGGTAATAAACAGCATGAGCTTGTTCGATCAGGTAAAGCTGGAAGATCAAGATGGCTCGGAAAACGTCCAAAAGTTAGAGGTGTAGCAATGAATCCTGTAGATCATCCAATGGGTGGGGGTGAGGGCAAAAGCTCTGGAGGTAGGCACCCAGTTTCTCCATGGGGTAAACCAACAAAAGGTTACAAAACACGCAAAAAAAATAAAAAATCAAATGCTTTAATTATAAAAAGGAGAAATGATTAATGGCAAGATCAGTAAGAAAAGGTCCACACATTGATATGAAACTATTAAAAAAGGTTCATAGGATGGAAGAGTCTTCAAGCAAGTCTGTGATCAAAACATGGGCAAGAAACTCAATTATTCTTCCGGACTTTGTAGGCCATACTTTTGCTGTTCATAACGGAAATAAATTTATTCCAGTTTTTATAACAGAAAATATGGTTGGTCATAAATTAGGTGAATTTTCTCCTACAAGAACGTTTAGGATGCATTCTGGAGACAGAAAGAAAAAATAAAATGGAAATTATATCAAAAGCAAATAGTGTGAGAATTTCTCCCAAAAAATTGAGAAAAGTAGCCAATCTTGTAAGAGGTCTCAACGTAAATAAAGCACTTAATTCATTATCTCACATGGACGAAAAGGGCGCATCAATTGTTTTAAAGACATTAACATCAGCAGTTGCAAATGCTGGTAATAGTGATGATTTTGATGTTGATATGAACTCAGTTAGTGTTAAAGCTATTACTGTTGATGAGGGTCCAGCATTAAAAAGATTTAGAGCTAGAGCTCAGGGAAGAGCTAATAGAATAAAGAAAAGAACTAGTCATTTAAAAATTGTTATAGGATAAAATTTATGGGACAAAAGACACATCCAAAAGGACTTAGATTAGAGGTAAACAAGAACTGGACATCTAATTGGTTTCCAAAAAAGAATGCTTATGCTACAGATTTAGCACAAGACATTAAATTAAGAAAATATTTAAAGAAAAGGTTGCAAGATGCCTCAGTTGCTTCAGTAATTATTGAAAGAACCTCCCAAGCTATCACTGTTACGATTCATACCGCTAGACCTGGTATTGTTATTGGACGTGGAGGTGAAGAAGTTTCAAGACTAAAAAAAGAAGTTGCAAAACTATGTAACACAAATGATATACATTTAAATATTAATGAAGTTAAACGTCCTGAATTAAATGCCGAATTAGTTGGTCAAAATATAGCTAGTCAACTTGTTAAAAAAATGCCATACAGGCGTGTTTTAAACAAAACAATGCAATCAACTATGAGAATGGGAGCTGAAGGAATTAGAATTAATGTTTCTGGAAGATTAGGTGGTGTTGAGATTGCAAGATCTGAAAGATTTATGGAGGGAAGAGTTCCCTTACACACATTAAGAGCTGATATAGACTATGCTCTTGTAGAAGCTCATACAACTTATGGTATAATTGGAATTAAAGTTTGGATTTGTAATGGATTTTTAAAGGCTAAAAAATAATGTTAGAACCAAAAAAAATAAAATTTAGAAAAGTTCATAGAGGTAATCGTAAAGGTATGGCTAAAGGCGGTACTGAAGTAAGTTTTGGTAGTTACGGTATGAAAGCTATGGAACCTGGTTGGGTTACTGCTAGGCAAATTGAAGCAACAAGAATTTCTATCTCAAGGAGAGTTAGAAAAGTTGGAAAGATGTGGATTAGAATTTTTCCTGATAAACCCATTACAAAAAAACCATTAGAAACAAGAATGGGTAAAGGAAAAGGCTCTCCTGAATATTGGGTAGCTAATGTACGACCAGGAAGAATATTATTTGAAGTAGAGGGTATTTCCAGAGAATTAGCTCAAGAGGCTTTTAGGATTGCTGGTAATAAACTTTCAATAAAAACAAAGATAGTTTCTAGAAGAGGTTTAGATGAAAATTGAAGATCTTAGAAAATTATCAGAAAAGGATTTAAAATCAAGATTAGTTGATAATTTGGAGAGTTTACAAAAATATCGTTTCCAAAAATCCATTCAGCAGCTTGAAGATTACAAACTTATTTCTGAGATAAAAAAAGAGAATGCTAAAATTAGCACATTATTGAACGAACTACTTCTAATTGGAGAAAATATTGATGGATAGAAATTCTCAAAGAATGATAGGTAAAGTAGTTTCCAGCACAATGGATAAAACCGTTGTAGTAAGTGTCGAAAGGCTTGTTAAACATAAACTCTACAAAAAGTATATGAAACGTTTTAAGAAATACTATGCCCACGATGAAAAGAATCTATGTAATGTAGGAGATACAATAGAAATTGTAGCCTCAAAGCCATTAAGTAAAACTAAAAGATGGAGAGTTTCTAAACTTTTAAGTGGTGGGAAAAAATAATGATTCAACAAGAGACTAAATTAAAAGTAGCAGATAATTCCGGAGCTAAAGTTGTTCAATGCTTTAAAGTGCTAGGAGGTTCCAAAAAAAGGTATGCAAGCATTGGTGATGTAATCGTTGTTTCTATCAAATCCTCTACTCCCGGGGGTATGGTAAAAAAAGGTGAAGTTGCTAGAGCTGTTGTCGTAAGAGTTAAAAAAGAAGTAAGAAGACGTGATGGATCTTATATAAGATTTGATGATAATGCAGCTGTAATTTTAAATGCTCAGAATGAGCCCAAAGGAACCAGAATTTTTGGTCCAGTTGCTAGAGAATTAAGAGAAGGCGGGTATATGAAAATTATTTCAATGGCCCCAGAGGTTTTATAATGAAAATTAAAAAAGATATGATAGTAAAAGTTGTTTCTGGAAATTTTAAAGGTATGTCAGGAAAAGTTTTAAAAGTTATTCCTTTATCTCAACGTGCAATCGTTGAAGGAGTTGCTTTAACCAAAAGAGCTGTTCGCCCTACACAAGAAAATCCTAAAGGAGGTTTTTCAGAACGAGAAAGATCTTTGCATATTTCAAATTTGATGGTTCTTGAGGGTGATGATACTTCAAGAATTGGATATAAAATTCTTGATGATAAATCTAAAGTAAGAATTTCAAAGAAAAGTGGAAAAGAGTTGGGTTAAAAATGAGTGCTCCAAATTACAAAAAAAAATATCTAGAAGTTGTTAGACCTCATCTAATGAAAAAGTTTGATTATTCTAGTATTATGCAAGTCCCTAAAATTGAAAAAATAACTTTAAATATTGGAATTGGTGACGCGAAAAATAACAAAAAAGCACTCCAATCCGCTTTAGAAGAATTAATGTTAATTACTGGTCAAAAACCTGTTATTACTAATGCAAAGAAAGATATTTCTAACTTTAAAGTTAGAAGAGGATTTCCAGTAGGCTGTAAAGTTACGCTTCGAAAAAACTTAATGTATGAGTTTCTTGAGAGGTTATGTGCTGTTGCATTACCTAGAACTAGGGATTTTAGAGGATTATCTTTTAAATCTTTTGATGGTATGGGTAATTATAGTTTTGGTATAAAAGAGCAAGTGGTTTTTGCAGAAATAGATTATGATAAAGTTGACTCTATAAGAGGAATGGATGTCATCATTACAACCTCTTCTTCAAATGATGATGTATGTTATGAATTATTGAGGTCAATGGGATTACCAATTAGAGAGAAAAAAGTTATTAATGATACTGAGGAGTAAGATGGCTAAAAAATCAAAGATAGTTAGAGAGTTTCACTTACAGAAAAAAGTCCAAAAACATTTTAAATTAAGGAAAGAATTAAGAGCGATTATTAAGAATCCAAATGTTTCAAATGAAGAAAAAGAAAAAGCAATAATTAAACTTCAGAAACTTCCAAGATCTTCAAGCGCTTCTAGATTAACAAATCGTTGTGCTGTGTCTGGAAGGCCTAAAGGATATATGAGAAAATTTGGTTTATCTAGAATAACATTTAGAGAGCTTGCACTAAAAGGTGAATTACCTGGTGTTACAAAGGCAAGTTGGTAGGAGAAATTTATGTCGATGACAGATCCAATAGCAGATTTTTGCACTAGAATCAGAAATGGTTATGCTGCAAATAAACGATGGGTTGATGTCCCTTCATCTATGTTAAAAAAGAGATTATCTCTTGTGCTGAAAGAGGAAGGATATATAGATAATTTTGTTTTTGTTGATAATGAAAACAGCAAAGAAGATTTAAGATTGTATCTTAGATATAATGATAAATTGCCAGCAATAACTACAATTGAAAAAATTAGTAAGCCTGGTAAGAGAGTGTATGTTTCTTGTTCAGATATTCCTAGGGTATTAAATGGGTTGGGTATCAGCGTTTTATCTACACCTAAGGGCGTAATAAGTAATAAAGTAGCAAGAGAATTAAAAGTAGGAGGAGAGTTGCTTTGCAACGTTTGGTAGTATGTCGAGAGTAGGTAATAGATTAATTAATATTCCTGATGGAGTGTCTTTAGAAAATAAAGAAAATCAATTAATGGTTAAAGGTCCAAATGGTAATTTAATGGTAGGTCTTTGCGATATGGTTTCTGTAAATATTGAAGATAAATTAATGAACTTGACAAGAAATTCAGAAGATAAAGTTTCAAAATCCATGCATGGAACAACTAGACAATTAATTTTCAATGCTATTGAAGGAGTCACTCGCGGATTTTCAAAACATCTCGAAATTATTGGGGTTGGATTTAATGTTAAAGCTCAAAATAATAGGCTTACATTTCAGCTTGGTTTTTCTCATGATATTGTTTTTGACTTGCCAGATGGAATAGAAGCTGTAGCACAAAAAACATCTTTAGAAATTAAAGGAGCAGATAAACAATTAGTGGGACAAGTTGCTGCTAAAATTAGATCGTTAAAAAAGCCTGAACCTTATAAAGGCAAAGGAATAAGATATAAAGATGAGTATGTTCGTTCAAAACAAGGTAAGACAGTTGGAGGAGGCGAATAGTGAGATCTTTTAAACTTAAAAAAGAACAGTATTTAAGAAGGAGAAAGAGATCCAAAAAATCATTCCCTCAAAAAGACGAAATGAGATTATGTATTTTTAAAAGTACAAATCACATTGAAGCTCAAATCATTGACGACTTTAATAATAAAACAATTGTATCTGCATCTTCTAAAGAAAAAGAATTTACAAAAAAGAAATTGACAAAAACTGAACTAGCAGCATTGGTTGGTTCTTCCCTTTCAAAAAGAGTTAAAGGAAAAAAAATTAATAAAATTTATTTCGATAGAAATGGTTTTAGATATCACGGAAGAGTTAAATCCCTGGCTGAAGCGGCAAGAGAAGGTGGTCTAAAATTTTAATAATGGAGTATAGATGAGTATAATAAATTATTCTGAACTTGATTTAAAAGAAGAATCTGTAATAAGAATTAACAGAGTAGCAAAGGTAAATTCTCGAGGAAAAAGATTTAGTTTTTCAACTTTAGTTGCCATTGGTGATGGTAAATCATATGTTGGTATTGGATCTGGAAAAGCAAATGAAGTTATTGTATCAATTACTAAAGCTAAAGAAAATGCCAGACAAAATTTAGTTAAAGTTCCTGTAATCAATTATACTATACCTCACGAGATAATTGGAAAACACGGTGCAAGCAAAGTATTACTAAAACCTGCTCCTTATGGTACAGGTATTATAGCTGGGTCAGCAGTCAGATTAATAATGGAGCAAGTTGGGATAAATAATATTTATTCAAAAGTATTGGGATCAAATAATTCTATGAACGTAGCTAAAGCAGTGATGAATGCTTTAACTAGTCTTCAAGATGTAAGAGTGGTGGCTAAAAAAAGAGGGAAAACTCCTAAAACACTTTTTGAGATATAAAAATGGCTAAAAAACAACTAAAAATTACACAAATTAAGAGTAGGATTGGATATTCTAAAAAAGCTAAAGCTACTTTAGATGCTTTAGGACTGAATAAAATGAATAAATCAGTAATTCATGATGCTACTGATTCAATCGTGGGTATGATTAAAAAAATTGACTATTTAATTAAGGTAGAAGAAGTATGAAGTTAGTTAAACCGACAAACGCACTTAAAAAATCCAAAAGAGTTGGAAGAGGAAATGGTTCAGGTTTAGGTTCAACTGCTGGAAGAGGGCATAAAGGCGCCGGTCAAAGAAGTGGACATAAATACCGTTTTTGGTTTGAAGGTGGTCAAATGCCGCTTCACAGAAGAGTACCAATGAGAGGTTTTAATAATCATAATTTTGCTAAAACATTTGAAATTGTAAATTTATCTCAAATTTCGAAGATAAAATCAAAGAATATTGATACTGAAATTATGTATAAAAATGGTCTTATTTCTTCAAGCTTTGTACCTGTGAAGGTATTAGGAAATGGTTCCTTAGATAATGCATTAAATGTTACTGCTACTGCATTTAGTGAATCAGCAGTAAAAAAAATTGAAGAATCCGGAGGAAAGGTGATAACTCAGTGATCGAAAAATTAAGAAATATTTTTGCTATTCCTGAATTGAGAAAAAAAATTGTATTTACCTTAGGAATTTTAATTATAGTTAGACTTGGTTCCCAAGTACCTATTCCTGGTATAAACCCTGATGCTTTAAGGCAAACAATGGAATCTTTGAATGATACTTTTTTTGGCCTTTTCAATTTATTTACTGGAGGTGCTTTTGGTCAAGCTGCTATTTTTGGACTTGGCATAATGCCATATATCTCAGTATCTATTGTAATTCAAATTCTTCAAACTACGCTTCCTTACTTTCAACGACTAGCTATGGAAGGTGAAAGTGGAAGGGCTAAGATTACTCAAATAACGAGATACGGAACAGTTATATTAGCTTTTGTACAGTCAATTTTTATTTCTTTATTATTAGAAAGTTATGGAATAGTTCTTGATCCAGGTTTTCTGTTTAGGTTCACTGCTGTAGTAAGTATTACTACTGGTACCATGTTATTACTTTGGTTAGGTGAAAAAATTACTGAGCATGGTATTGGAAATGGAATTTCTCTAATAATTATGGTAGGTATTATTGCTGGATTTCCTAATGTTATAATTTCTGAAATTTCTTACTTTCAGCAAGGGGTCAGAGGTATTTTATCTGAATTGTTTTTAATGCTTTTATTCTTTTTCTTAGTTATGATGATCATTCTTGTTCAACAAGGTGTAAGAAAAGTTCCTGTTCAGTATGCTAGAAGAATTGTTGGCAGAAAAGTATATGGAGGACAAAATTCTTATTTACCTTTGAAAATTAATACTGCTGGAGTTATACCTATTATATTTGCCCAGTCAATTATCTTAATTCCTGGTACAATTGCAACATTTTTTGGTCAAGATGCGACACAATCTAGTTTCATATCATTATTTGCTATGGATCATTGGTTTTCAAATTCATTATTCGCGCTTTTAATAATATTCTTTACATATTTCTATACAGCTCTTCAATTTGATCCAAATCAAGTTTCATCGACATTAAAGCAGCAAGGTGGATTTATTCCTGGAGTAAAGCCTGGAAAAAAAACAGCAGAATTTATTGAAAATATTTTGACTAGAGTTACACTTCCTGGAGCATGTTTCTTAGGATTTATAGCGTTGATGCCCTATTTCCTTCAACAATTTGCTGGTTTAGACTATGCATATGCCTCCTTTTTTGGTGGAACAAGCTTATTGATTGTAGTTGGTGTTGGATTAGACACATTAAGTCAGATAGAATCTCATCTTCTATCAAGACATTATGATGGTTTTTTGAATAAAGGTAAGGTTAGAAGTAGACGTGGTTGATATTAATAATTTTTCTGAAATTTCTGCAATATCTGAAAGTTGTCAGATTTTATCTGACACCTTAGATTTGGTAGAAAAACACATACATCCTGGTCAATCAGTTGTAGAATTAGATAGTATTGCTGAAAATTATATTTTTTCATGTGATGCTAAACCTGCATTTAAAGGCTATAATGGTTTTCCAGCTTCATTAACTGTCTCTATTGATGACGAAATTGTACATGGAATACCAAAAAATATTTTACTTGAAGAAGGTCAAATTATTAGTATCGACTGTGGAGTAATCAAAAATGATTTTTATAGCGATTCTGCTAGAACTTTACCAGTTGGTACAATTTCCAAAGACAAGCAAAGATTATTGGATGTAACAAAAAAAGCTCTTGAAATAGGTATTGAAAATGCAGTATTAGGCAATAAGATATTTGATATTAGTAATTCAATTCAAAAGTACGTCGAATCTGAAGGATTTTCAATTGTAAGAGAGTTGGTTGGACATGGTATTGGAAAACAATTACATATAAAACCTCAGGTACCAAACTTTTCCAACCCTGTTACTTCAGATTTGAACGTAGAACTTAAAGAGGGGATGTGTTTAGCTATAGAGCCTATGGTAAATATGGGAACTAGACACATAAAAACTGATAGTGATGGATGGACAATAAGAACTCAAGATGGCAATGCAAGTGCACACTTTGAACATTCAATTCTTATTACTAAGTTTCAACCCAGAATTTTAACTTAAAAAAAAATGGCAAAACAAGAGTCAATAGAAGTAGAAGGTATTATAAAGGAAGCTTTACCAGGAGCAAGATTTAGGGTTACAATAAATCTTGGAGGCAAGGAACATGAAGTTTTAGCTCATGTTAGTGGAAAAATGAGAATGCACTTTATTAAAATGCTACCTGGAGATAAAGTTGATTTACAATTATCCCCATACGACTTAAGTAGAGGAAGAATAACATTTAGGCAATAATTATGAAAGTTAAAGCTTCAGTAAAAAAGAGGAGTAGAGATTGCATTATCGTCCGAAGAAAAGGTCGTGTTTATGTGATTAATAAGAAAAACCCACGATTTAAACAGAGGCAAGGATAATGGCCAGAATTGCAGGTGTAGATATACCAAAAGAAAAGAAAGTTGCATATTCTCTAAGGTATGTTCATGGAATAGGGTTAAAAACTGCCTTAGACATATGCGATAAAGCAAAAGTAGATCCTAATATTCGTGTTACTGATTTGTCTTCAAAACAGGAAGATAAAATTAGAAAAGTTATAGTCGATTTAAAGATTTTGATTGAGGGTGAACTAAGGAGCGAAAATTTAAAAAATGTTAAAAGACTTCAAGATATAGGAAGTTATAGAGGAGTAAGGCATAGAAAATCCTTACCAGCGCGAGGTCAAAGAACAAAGACCAATTCCCGAACTAGAAGAAGTAAAAAAAGACAAACCATTTCATTAGGAAAGAAGGCAGTATAGTATGGCAAATCAGGCGAGGTCAAGCAAGAAAAAGAAAAAAATCAATCCAAATGGTATTGTACATATTAAAGCGACTTTTAATAATACAAATATCACTGTTTCAGATGAATTTGGTAATGTGGTAGCTTGGGCAACAGCTGGAAAAGCTGGTTTTAAAGGTTCAAGAAAAAATACTGCTTACGCTGCAACTGTTGCATCTGAAAAAGTTGCTAGTGAAGTTGTAAGTATGGGTATGACAACAGTTTCTGTTAGGGTCAAAGGTCCAGGAGCAGGAAGAGAGTCAGCAATAAGAGCTTTATCATCAGCTGGATTACAGGTAACCTCAATTTCAGATGTAACTCCACTCCCTCACAATGGTTGTAGGCCTAAAAAACAAAGAAGAGTGTAGGTAATGGCAAAATTAAGCACACCAAAAGGTAAGTTAGTAAGAAAACTTGGAGTAAATATTTTTGGAAATCCAAAATTTGATCGTTTACTATCAAAAAAGGGCTATGGCCCAGGTCAACATGGAAAAACTGGAAAAAGATTTTCTACATACTCTGTTCAGCTTAAAGAAAAACAAAAAATTAAGTTCACTTATGGGATGTTGGAAAAACAGTTTAGAAACTATTTTAAGAAAGCATCTCAGATGAAAGGTGAAACAGGTCTGAACCTTCTTATTATGCTTGAATCAAGACTTGATAATGTAGTTTATAAGTTAGGATTTGCACCGACAAGACCTTCTGCAAGACAACTAGTTAGTCATGGACATTTACTGGTAAATAATAAAAAAGTTAATATAGCATCTTATAGACTAAAACCTGGTGACTTAATTACAGTTCGAGATAGAAGTAAAAAACTTGATATAATTTTAAACTCCATTAAAATGGTAAAAGGCGATTTAAATATTTCTTGGTTATCTGTTGATAAGGCAAAAATGGAAGGTACTTTTGTAAACTTTCCAGAGAGAGATGAAATTGATTTGACTATGAATGAACAATTAGTTGTTGAATACTATTCAAGATAAAGGATATAAATATGAGTAATGATTTAAAATTTAAAATTTCACACAAAATAACAGAAGAAAATACAAGTAATTTCACAATTAAACCTCTTGATAGAGGTTACGGAATTACAATTGGAAATTCATTAAGAAGAGCACTTCTGACTGCTGTACCCGGTGCTGCAATCACAAATGTTAAAATAGAAGGTGCACATCATGAATTTTCAACAATTGATGGAGTTACTGAAGACCTTGCAGATATTATTATGAATTTTAAAGGAGTGAGATTTCATTTATTTGAAAGTTCTGTTGAGCCAATTTTTTTAAAAGTTAAGGGTCCAAAAACTTTTACAGCTGCCGATATTCAAGCCGTAAGTGATGATTTTACTATTTTGAATTCTAATCATTATATAACTGATATTGCTAAAGGCACAACCTTACAAGTCGAATTAAGGCTTGGAATTGGTAAAGGTTATAAATCAAGCGAGGAAAATAAGTTAAATAATTCACCTGTTGATATGATTCCAATTGACAGTATATTTAATCCTGTAACTAAAGTCTCGTTTAACGTATCACCATTACCTGGAGCTAAAGAGGATACTGAAATGCTTTCATTGAATGTGACCACTGATGGATCAATTTCTCCTATTGATGCTGTAAGTTATTGCTCTTCCGTTCTATCAGAACATTATAATATTATAAATTCAATTAGCAACCCATCTGTACTTGAGATTGATAAACCTGTAAGTGAAGAAATTTTACAAATTCGTAAACTTCTTGAATCCTCAATTGATGAAATGGAACTATCTGTTAGAAGTCACAACTGTCTTGAAGCAGCAGGAATTACTTTAATTGGAGAGCTTGTAGATAAAGATGAAGCTGATATGCTTGAATATAAAAATTTCGGAAGAAAGTCATTAAACGAGCTTATCGAAAAACTTGAAACAATGGGATTAAAGTTTGGAATGGACACTAGTCCTTACACTGAAAATGAAGCGTAATGAGAAAAAGAATATCATCTAGAAAATTCGGTAGATTATCAGCACATAGAAAAGCTATGATGTCTAATTTAGCTAGTTCATTAATTGAACATAAACGAATTAAGACAACGCATCAAAAAGCTTTAGAGTTGAGAAAATTTATTGAACCAATGATTACAAAAGCTAAAAATCATACTGTACACAATAGACGTGAAGTTCTGAAAAAAATTCATAATGATGATGCAGTGAAGACTCTTTTTGATGTAATTGCTCCAAGCTATTCTGATAGACCTGGAGGTTATACCAGAATTATCAAGCTTGGATCAAGAGTGAATGATGCTGCTAAAATTTCCTTAATTGAATTTGTAGATAAATTTAATTTCGATGCAGAAAAGGTAGTAGATGTTACCGAAGATTCTCCAGTCGAAGAAGAAGTTAAAGAATAATTAGATTTCTTTAATTATTTTTGCTAAGTATTTCTCATCAATTTTACAAAAAGCTTTATACATATTTGAATCAACATCTAAAACATAATTTCTACCTTCAAAGTCGAAGGGAATACAAAGTT
>CABZMF010000004.1 GCA_902526795.1 uncultured Fidelibacterota bacterium | reverse complement strand
TTGTTATATTTTTGATTATTCTAGCATTTATATTAAAATTATTCAGTGTATACTAAAACCAACTACAGGAGATAAAAATGAACGCTAATTCATGGTATCTTTTAATGATTCTTTCAATTTTGATGGCAGTACTACTTTTTCTGAACATTCCAGGATATGAAAACGCTGCATCAGCACGCCAGGTAGGAGTTTTCGTAGGTTTGTGGGCTCCAACTTTTGGAATCTTAGGAGTACGATCGCAGTTAAATGAAAAATAATTCATTTTCATTTTGATAAAAGGGGCTTTTTAGCCCCTTTTTTTTTATATTATATAATGATAGAATGGGGTCCATTTACATTTGAACATCCAATTGAGCTTCCAATGCTTTTTTTATGTATGCTTTTCATAGTATTCATGGTATTCAATATTGCAATGGATGATTAATCCTAAAATTGAAAAAAGCAAATCTTCCATCAAAAACGTGTCCTGTTTGTGGACTTTCTTTTAATTGGAGAAAAAAATGGAAAAAAACTTGGGATGATGTTAAATATTGCAGTAAAAAATGCAGGAAAAATAAAATAAAATCTAAAAAAATATGATTAAAAAATTTGTATTATATATCTTGATGACATCAATTATTTATCCTTGGGGTAAAACTGGTCATAGAGCAACTGGCGAGATAGCTGAATCATATCTGACTGATAAAACACGAACGGAAATAAATAAAATCTTAAAAGACCCTTCACTAGCTGTAGCAAGTACTTGGGCAGATGAGATGAGATCAAATCCAGATTTTAGAAAGTATAGTACATGGCATTATGTAAATATGCCTTATAATGTAAGGTATATCGATTCAAAAAAATCTTCAAAAGGAGATGTAGTCCAAGCCATAAAAATTTGTAAAAATAAATTAAAAGATTCAAATTTACTCATAGAAGAAAAAGCATTTTATCTTAAATTCTTAGTGCATTTAATCGGAGATATTCATCAGCCTCTTCATGTAGGTAGATCTGAAGATAGAGGCGGTAATGACATCAAAGTTAAATGGTTCGGAAAAGATACAAATCTTCATAGAGTTTGGGACACCCATATTATTGATGATTTCCAAATGAGTTATACTGAGTTAGCTACTCATTTACAAAATAATTTTGATTCATCTAGTATTAAATTAATGACAGAGGATGAATGGATCGATGAATCCCAACAGATAGTTAATAAAGTTTATTCAGAGGTAAAAAATGAAGATAGTTTGGGATATAATTATATTTACAATAATTTTGACATTGTTAAGTTGCAATTATTTACAGCAGGGTTAAGATTAGCAAGTACTTTAAATGAGATTTTCGATGAGTAAAATATCAATTCACTGGTTTAGAAATGATTTGAGGGTTCAAGATAACCCATCATTACAATTTGCAGCACAAAACGGGTCTGTGACTCCTATTTTTATATTAGATACGGTAAATAATACCGAAAAAGAATTTAAGTTAGGTGAAGCAGGTGCATGGTGGTTACATCATTCTTTGCACTCATTAAATAAATCATTAGATAACAAAATAAACTGCTTTACTGGAGATCCTATTAAAATTATAGGGGAATTAATTTCAAACAATCAAGTCGAATCATTTTCATGGAATAGATGTTATAGTCCTTGGGAAATAAAGCGTGATACTTTAATAAAATCACTTCTTAAAGAGAAAAATATAAATGTTAAAACATTTAATGGAACATTATTGTGGGAACCATGGGAGATATTAAAAGATGATAATACACCATATAGGGTTTTTTCTCCATTTTATAGAAAAGGTTGTTTAAAAAAACATTCTGGACCAAGAAAAGTTATTAATCTAGATGATGTTATTTGTTCTGAAAGGCTAGATTCTTCAAAGGATGTTGATTCACTTAATCTTTTACCTAAAAACAGTTGGAAAGACAAGTTTAAAAAATACTGGAACGTAGGTGAAAAGGCTGCAATGGAGAAGTATATTCATTTTAGAAATAATGGTTTAAATGGATATAAGGAGGGAAGAAATTTTCCTTCGCAAGAAAATGTATCTGTTTTATCCCCACATCTTCATTTTGGTGAAATTTCTCCACATCAAATATGGTACAATGACAAAAGCAATTGTCCGGAAAAGGACGTCGGTCATTTCCATAGCGAATTAGGATGGAGAGAATTTTCTTATTACCTTATATATCACTTCCCATTCATGTGTTCTGAAAATTTAAATAAAAGATTTGATAAATTTCCTTGGTCTGCAAACAAAGATTTTCTAAAAGCATGGCAAATGGGTAACACTGGTTATCCAATTGTAGATGCCGGAATGAGACAGTTATGGGAAACAGGATATATGCACAACCGTGTAAGAATGATTGTGGCCTCTTTTTTAGTCAAAAATCTATTAATTGATTGGAGGATAGGGCTTGAATGGTTTAATGATTGCTTATGTGATGCAGATTTAGCAAACAATACTGCAAGCTGGCAATGGACTGCAGGAAGTGGTGCAGATGCTGCGCCATATTTTAGAATATTTAATCCTATTTTACAGGGTAAAAAATTTGATCCGGAAGGATTATATACCAAAAAATTTGTTCCGGAATTAAAGAATTTTCCAGCAAAACATTTGTTTGCACCTTGGGAAGCTAATGATTCAGTATTCAAGGACGCAGGAATTGAATATGGAAAAGATTATCCAAAACCTATTGTATCAATTGAAGAATCAAGAGATATAGCGTTAAAAGCATATGATCAGATTAAAGGATAAATTGAATTATTAAGTATTAATATATAGATTTATATATACTCAATTAAACTAGGAGAAAAAATGTATCTTAAAAAATTAAATCAACAATTAGATGAATTCCATTTATTAAAGCATCCATTCTATGTTGCTTGGAACAATGGTGAGCTCAATCAAGAAATTCTTAAGGACTATGCAGAACAATATTATCAACACATAAAAGCATTTCCCCGTTATATAAGCGCAACACATTCAATTTGTGATGATATAGAAAATAGAAAAATTTTACTTGATAATCTTAGCGATGAAGAAGATTTCGAAAAAGATCATCCTATGCTTTGGAAGAATTTTGCTCTTGCGGTTGGAGCAGATAAAAATACAGTTGAAGTAGTCAAACATGAAAATTTTACAAAAGAAATGATTGACAATTTTTTTAGATTGTCAAGATCAACTTATGCTGAAGGCTTAGGAGCTTTATACGCTTATGAAAGACAAGTGCCTGAAATTGCAGATACTAAAATAAAAGGACTTATCGAACACTATAACGTTTCTACAGATGAAGGTCTTGAATATTTTGTTCTCCATAAAGATGCTGATGTTGAACACAGAGAACAAAGCGCAGAACTCATGAATAAACTCTCAGATGAGGAAAAAGTATTAGCTAAAGAAGCTGGTTTGTCTACTGTTAAGGTTCTTTGGGGCTTTTTAAGTGGTTTATGTGAAAAACATAACATTTCTGCCAAAGCCTAATTACATAACATCATTCTGATAAATGTTTGATTTCACATGATATTTGCGTATTATGCGCGCAATTAATGATGAATTTAGAACAAATTAAAGAAACAATAACAATTGTTAAAGACTATCCAATCAAGGGGATAGTTTTTAAAGATATCACCACACTTTTAGAAAATTCTGATGCATTTAAATCAACTGTAGATATTATGATTGAAAAAGTGAAGCATTTAGATTTTAATAGGGTTGTTGGAGTTGAATCTAGAGGATTTTTTTGGTCTGGGCCAATCGCCTACGCTTTGTCAAAATCGTTTGTGTTAGCTAGAAAGCCTGGAAAGCTGCCTAGAAAAGCAGCTGAAAAATTTTTTTCATTAGAGTACGGAACGAACACCGTTCATATTCACGAGGATGCTATTTCTAATGGTGATAAAGTATTAGTAGTAGATGATTTAATTGCTACAGGCGGTACTGCTATGGCAACTGCAGAGTTGTGCAAAGAGCTCGGGGCAACTGAGGTTCATATTATTGCCTTAATCGATTTACCTAAATTAGGTGGTTCGGAGATGCTTTCAAAAAAATTTGGTGAAGTAATAACACTTATTGATTATTAATCATTATTAAAGAGGGAAGAGAATTGTAAGAATTTCACAGATTCTCCTACAATTTTTAATTTACCATAAGCAATTGCCTGAGCAGCACTTTCTGATTTTAGAACAATTCCTTTCCAAGTATTTGAATCAACAGAAATAACAACGTCAAAACTATCATCATAAAAATTTGATATTTCAGCTATTTGATTTCTAACAATTACACCAAATTTTTCATCAGTATCTGTTATATTAAATCCAACTTTTATAAGTTTATTTTTAGCTTTTTGAGCATCGAGCCTTGGCCCCATTGCATCAAAAAATGTATCAAGCGGAATATTTTTTGCTTGTTCAGCAGAAACGGTGTATTCTAAAGAAGGTTTAATCTTATTAGATAGTTCATATGCTTCTGATAAATAATAATTTCTTGCTATCGGATTTTTTTCAACTAATGAAAGATTTTCAAGAGAAAGGCTATAAAGATTTTTAATTTTGTCATCATTTGGAAAGTTTAACAAACCAACATCACTTAATTCAGCTGCCCACTGATAATTTTGAGAGCTATTTGCTTTATTAATTTCAGCAATCAGTTTTTCTTTAGTTCCAATAAGTTCAAAGATATGCTTTGCTCGATTTTTAGCAGATAAAGGTTCTAAATTAACTGCTTTACCATCAAAGAACCCAAGATATCCATTATATACATTTCTTATACTCCATGATACTTTTCCATATTTTTCTTGTAAATCATAGTTATCTAAGAAAAATGAAGGATATTCAAATTCTTCAACAAGTTCATCCGGAGTTTTTCCAAGATTTGCTCCTCGAATTGCATAGTCATGAATATATTGAATTGCATCACGATAAATTATTAGACGATCCTCAATGACTTGCTGACCTGACAGATAAGGTCCATGACAACTTATTAAAAATTCGGGTTTATATGATCTCATTGCATCAACAGATTTGTACCAACTTTTTGTATCTCTGTAAGATGTACCTCTAATTGTATATAGATTTGGAAAGCGCATATAGTAATTATCTCCACTAATAACTACATTTTTATCAGGGTAATAAATTATAATTTGATCATCGGTTTCTCCTGGAGTGTGTTGAATTTCTAAATCAATGCCTCCGACTGATAACTGACTAGTTTGTTCATCAAAAAAGTTGGTTGGGTATATAACCGAAGGTTGTTCAAAGTCAAAATTTAAAGTAAAGCCTAATCCATGACCTCGTTTAAGATTTTCTGGAAGAAAATGACCAAATTGTTTCATACCTCTTTCAGTCAAAATTGGTCTAAGTAAATTGTTTTGATCAAAAAAACCTTTTTGAAAACTTGAGTGTGCATATACTTTAGTTTCTTCTTCAAAAAAACCAGGTGCACCTCTCCAATGATCAACATGAGAATGAGTATATATGATAGCTTTATTAGGAAGATTTGAAATCTTCTTAAACTCTAAATTAATCTGTTTTCCTAGTTCAGGATCCTCCGTAGTATCAATGATAATATTACCTGTATCACCAACAATTAATATGGAATTCGCCAACCCGTAACCGATAGCAACATAAACATTGTCAACAACCTGATAGATTCCTTTTTCAAAATAAAAGTCATCATCTATATGGATTTCATTGGAAAATGGTTTAGAGGTATTCGATTCTTCTTTAGCACTATCACTGCAAGCAAAAATAATTAATAGCGTAAAGTATATCAGTATTTTCATATTTTAAAATATAAGTCATATTAAACTTTATTTTAAATAAATTAGATTAATAGAAAAAGTGGAACAAAAAAACTAAAATCACATTCATAAAGCAATGAGCCTAATATCATTTTCAAGAGATAAATTTATTCCTTCAGAAGAAGTTTCTTTAAATGTAAGAAGTAATTTTTTAAGTATTGCAAGGGGATATCAAGTCTTTACCTTCTTTAAAACTGTCAATAATGGTAAACCAGTTTTTCTCGAAGATCATATCAATAGAGTTTTTTCAAATGCAAAGATATGAAGATGAATATTTCATTTTCAAAGGAAGATATCAAATCTTTAGTATTTGAAACCTTGAAAAAAAATGACCTTACAAAAAATGAATGTAATGTAATGATCATTCTTGCAGGAACAGTACCTGACGATAATTCTGGATTAACTTCATCAAGTTATGTCGATTTATTTATTATTACATCACCAATAAAAGTGTATCCTATTAGTTCATATAAAAATGGCATTTCTCTTGGATTGTATGAATACGAAAGAATAGATGCTGAAATAAAGACACCATACACTTATTATGGTGGAGTTAAAGCTCAACAACTACATGTTAAAAATGGAGAATTTGATGAAGTGTTATTTACAAGTAATGGTTCTATCTTAGAAGGAACGACTTTTTCTTTTTTTGCAATTAAAGGTGATGTGATTTTAACACCAAAAGCTGATGGTAGAATTTTAGGAAGCGTAACTCGAAAAAATTTGATTAAAATTATGCACAATCATCAAATAAAATTTTTGGAAGAATCAATTTTAATCAATGATATTAAAAATTTTAGTGAAGCCTTCATCGCATCAGCTAATAGAGATTTAATTCCAGTAGTAAAAATTGATAATATTGATATAAGTGATGGAAAAGTTGGCTCAACCTATCATAAATTGATGAGTTTATATAAGAAAGAAGTAATTAATAGTGCTACATAAATCAAAAGATATTTTACTATAATGGGAACTAGCAGATTATTTTTAATGTATAATTAAAAATAACAAAATAGAGAGGAAAAAAATGAAAAAACTAACTATTGTATTATTTTTATCATTCGTTTTTACGGGTTGTGCGATGCAAGCACCAACTGCTCCTGCAGAATCTAATGACTTTACTTTAGGTAAGGTTCAAACTCAATTAAAAAAAGGAATGAGCTCATCTCAAGTTGTATCCTTACTTGGCTCTCCAAATTTAGTAACAAGTACCAAAGATGGCGGAGAGGCATGGACTTATGATAAAATATCACAAGAATCTGAATCATCAAGTATTTCTGGAGCTGGAGTTGGTTCGAGTGGTAATTTTTTTGGTATTTTTGGTGGAGGCCGTTCGAAATCATCAAATTCAAGTAAAAATCTTACTTTGATAGTAAAATTAAATGCAGATGGTATTTTGACTGACTTTAAATATCAAAGCATAAAATACTAAGAAAGATGAACAAAAATCTATTTTTAGCCTTATCAATAGGTTTAATTTTCAATGGTTGTGCATCAATGATGCCAGAACGAACTACAGCAGTGAAAAGGGCAACTGAAACTAGAGAATACAATGTTTCAACAAAAGAACTTATTACAGCTTCTATTGGTACGTTTCAAGATTTAGGTTACACTATTGATGTTTTAAACGCTGAATTTGGTTTGATTACAGCTAGCAAAACAAAGGGCACAACTACTGCAAGAACAAATCTTGAAGAAAGTCCATTTGAGGCATTTTTAAGAGCTTTAACTGGATTTGAAGATAATAGTGATGTAATAATTGCACCTTTGACATTATCTGCAACCATCACTGTAAAGGAAATTTCGATAAATCCATTTTTGTCATCTTTGAGAGTTAATTTTGAAGGCAGTGACATAAAATTTTCTGATTTATTTTTTAAGAGCTTCTTTGCAGCATTAGATAAATCATTATTTTTAGATCAAACAATAAACTGATAAATGTTTAAGAAAGTTGTAATACACTCTTTTTTATTTATTTTTCTTTCGACAAGCTGTGCATCGTCCGTTGGATCATCAAAAAAATCAACCGCAGCTCAAAGAGCAGTTGAAACGAGAGAGTACGATATAAATTCAAAAAAGCTAATGCAGTCGACCATTGGTGCATTTCAAGATCTAGGGTTTACCATAGATACGTTGAATGAAGAGTTTGGTTTGATAACCGCCAGCAAAATTGAAAAACCTAAGCAAAAAGAACCATCAGATGCTGAAAAAGCTCTTGGCGTTCTTGCTATTATAGCCGCGATATGGTGGTTTGTAGCCACAGATGGAGATCAAACTTCTGGAAAGGGAGGAGACGGCGGAGAAAAAGTGGTAGTCAAAGACTATAAACTTTCTGCAACAGTTACTATTAAAGCGATTAATGATACAGAACCATATACGTCTTCACTAAGAGTTAATTTTGGTGGTGGTCAGAGAAAAAGATCAATGGAGTTTTTTAGTGAATTTTTTTCTGCAGTAGATAAATCACTATTTCTTGACGAATCAATAAAAGATTTATCTTAAAAATAGATTCTAATTTTTACTTTTTATTATTATACTTTATCTCCAAGATCATGTTTAGAAATCAATATAAAATATTTTTAATTTTAATATTCATAAGTAGTGTTTTTGCTGGTTCACTTGGAAAGAACCACTCTGCCGAATTACTTAGTAGAGGTCGTTCTGTACCAATGTCTTTTTCAAATAACAATTTAGTTATTGCTAAAACCTTTTCTTCTTTAACTCCTAGAGCAATTGATATTTATAATGTAGATGATGCAGGTGTATTAACAAAAGTAAGAGAATTAAATTCACCAAATCCTATGCCGGGAGATGATTTTGGTTTTAGTTTAGATATTTCAAATAATTATTTACTAGTTGGTTCTCCAGGATATAATAATGGTCATGGTGCAGCTTTTTTATTTAAAAAAATAAATGAAGTTTGGGAAATAGATAGAGTATTTACTAATCCTACCTCTTTTGAAAATAAGGGTTTTCCTCATAAGTTTGGATACAGTGTTGCTTTGTCAGATGATTATTTATCTATCTCATCACCATTTTATAATGATGGATTAGTTTATGTTTATTCCTTAAATAACTCAAATTTAAAGAATAATTCTAAACCGATCCATTCAATTGACGTAAGAAATTTAGGAGATGTTGAAGGGTGTTATGCAGAAGGATCAGATAAGTTTGGTTTTGGAATATCAACTTCTTTTAATAATGGTAAATTATTAATTGGGTCTTTAAAAGATTATGTTCACTTAATTGAATTTAATGGTGGTATTTCATCAAGTTCTGTTATTCCTAATCCAATTGATCATAATCATAATGAGCAACATAAGAGTGATGATTCAAATACTACTTCAGACTATCATAAATTTGGTGAATCAGTATATGTAGGAGACAAAAATTTGTATGTTGCTGCTTTGAATTATGACAATGGTAAAGGTAAAGTTTTTGTTTATCCTTTTGTACGTAATTCTAATAATTTAAACGGTAATTCATGGACAAATCCTTACGAATTACAACCCAATAATATTTCAGATAATTCTCACTTTGGTTATAAGTTTTCTGAATCAAATAATGAGATATCGATATCAACTTTCAATCAAAAAACAATTTATAATTTTTCTCTAAAGAATTCTGAAAGTTTTGAATACAATGGTGAAATTGTTTCTGATTCTCCCGAAAATTATTTTGGAAGAAGTGTTCTAATGACCGATGATTTTTTATTAGCTGGAGATTATTATGCTAATCAATTTCACGTTTATAGTAATGATAAAAGCAATAGAACTGTGAATGAAAGCTTTTCTACTGCAAGTGAAATAGTTTCAATTAAAGATAAAATTGAATGTGTAAATGGCTTTGCAGGTCAATTTGAATGTAATCAAATCGATTTAATGTCTTATATGGATAAAACAGAAATTGGTGGTTCTAATTCAACCTCTTTAAATGATATATGGGGTTGGACAGATCCTCAAACCAATAAAGAGTATGCATTAGTAGGTATGAGTAACGGAACTTCATTTGTTGATATTTCTAACCCAGAAAATCCTATTTATTTAGGAAGATTACCAACTCAGACGAATAACTCTTCTTGGAGAGATTTGAAAGTTTATCAAAATCACGTATTTATTGTTTCAGAAGCTAGTGGACATGGTATGCAGGTATTTGATTTAACAGAATTGAGAAACATATCCTCTCCAACAACATTTTCAAATACTGCCTATTATAGTGGTTTTGGAAATGCACACAATATTTTTATTAATGAAGATACTGGATATGCATATGCTGTTGGTACTCAAACTTGTGGTCCCGGAGGACTGCATATTGTTGATATTTCTACTCCATCCATTCCTTCAAAAGCGGCTTGTGTTTCTGATCCAAATACTGGTAGAAACGGTACCGGATATTCGCATGATGTTCAATGTGTAGTTTATAATGGTCCAGATTCAAATTATGTTGGTAAAGAGATTTGTTTTGGTTCAAATGAAACTAATGTTTGGATTGCAGATTTAAGTACAAAATCAGAGGACTCATCTGGTGCAAAAACAATTGGCCTAGGAAGTTATGATAATTACTATACTCACCAAGGTTGGTTAACAGAGGACCATAGATATTTTATTGTTAATGATGAATTAGATGAAAATAGTAACGCTTATAGTAATACCAGAACTTTAATTTGGAATGTTGAAGATCTAAGTAATCCCGTGGTCGAAACAACGTATTTAGGTCCTACACCTTCAATCGATCATAATAACTATATTATTGGTGATAAGGTATTTATGTCTCACTATACAAGCGGATTAAGAGTATTAGATATATCAAATATAACTTCTCCAACTGAATCTGCCTTTTTTGACGTATACCCTTCAAACAATAGTACTTCCTTTAATGGAACGTGGAGTAATTATCCTTTTTATCCAAGTGGAGTAATTGCAGTTACAGGAATTGATGAAGGCCTTTTTGTTGTCAATCCTTCAGGCAATGTGCAAGGTGAAGCACCAACTGTTACTTACACTGTCCCATCAGAAGGTAGTGTTACTCTAACATGGGAATTAATTGGAGATTCAACAACTAGAGTGAATATTTATAGAGATATAGAAGAAGGATTTTCTCCAAGTAGTTCAAATTTCCTAACCAGTGTTGATTATCCAGGCATTGATTTTTCCGATTCAAATTTAAATAGTAACATTTTTTATTATTACAAACTTGCTGTTGAAATAAATGGTCAAGAAGGACCATTTTCATCCGAAATCAAAGTAAAACCTATATTAGCACCTAATCAAGCACCTACAGTTGATGTTCCATCTGACGTTGAGTTTTTTGAAGATACTGAATTTGTCCTTACTTTAACTGGTATTTCATATGGAGGAGATGTTAATCCTCAAAACATAACTATTACAGCTTTAGCAGATAATACTGAGTTATTTTCAGAAGTTAATATACTTGAATCTGGTTCTGAACAACTAGCTTTAATCCCAAATGAAAATAAATTTGGAACTTCTTTAATTACTGTTACAGTTAAGGATGACGGAGGAGTTTTAAATGGTGGTATTGACTCGACATCAGTATCATTTAATGCTACCGTAAATCCAGTGAATGATCCTCCTTCTGCATTTGGATCAATTGGCGAATTTTTAATTGGAAGTGGTGAATATATTCCAGGAACGGACTTTAGAACATTGTACATAACTCCTGAGAATGTTGCTGATTCAATTAGATTTGAATGGGAGCCTGCTCAAGATGTTGACGGTGATGATGTTCAATACCGTATGATTGGATATCAAGGTTTAGAATTTTTATCTATGACAAATTATACTTCAGATAACTTTAGAACATGGGCTTTGGAAGACTTAATTGCTCAAACAGATACTGTAACAGTAACCGAAGGTTCATGGAACGTTATTGCTACAGATGGACAATCATTTAATGTTGCAGCTGCTGTTGGCGGTAAATTAAGAGTTGATGGAAGACAATTGATTCCTGATGTTCTTGAGTTAAAGCAAAGTTATCCAAATCCTTTTACTAGCTTTACAACGATTGAATATGATGTTCCAACTGATCAAAATGTTGTTATTAAAATATTTAATATTAGAGGTCAAATTATTAGAACTCTTGTTGACGAAGATAAAAGTCCTGGTTACTACACTGTAGTGTGGGATGGAACAAATGATACAGGAGATGAAGTAAGTTCAGGAGTATACTTCTATCAAATGTATACACCTAAAAATCCAAACGGTGGTCAATTCATCAAAGCCAAAAAAATGGTAAAAATCAGATAGTTTATGAACCCATTAAAAGATCTTTACAAATGGGTCTTATCTTGGGCTGAGAGTGCATATGGTACTTTAGTTTTATTTCTAGTTGCATTTTCTGAATCTTCATTTTTCCCCGTTCCAGCTGATCCTTTGTTAATGGCCCTGTGTTTAGGTAAGATTAAGAAATCAATGTACTATGTCTTTATGTGTACATTCGGTTCAGTATTAGGAGGTATTTTCGGTTTTATTATTGGTTATTTCTTATGGTACACACCCAACGGAGATCTTACAGCTATTGCAAATTTCTTTTTTCGTATAATTCCAGGATTTACTTCAGAAGTATTTGATAATGTTGGAGCACAATACGATGCACATAATTTCTTAGTAATATTTACTGCAGCATTTACTCCAATACCTTATAAGGTTTTTTCAATAACAGCAGGGGTTTTTCAAATAAACCTTCCAGTTTTTATTATTGCCTCAATACTTGGAAGAGGTGGTAGATTCATAATAATCGGATTATTAATTAAATTTTTTGGTGAACCAATAAAAGCAATAATGGATAAACATTTTAATACCTTTATTATAGTCCTTACTATTATTTTTGCGTTAAGTTACGTTCTTATAGGTTATCTATTCTAATGAAAGGAATTTTTATGAGAAGTTTAATATTTTTAATATTATTTTTAATAGGTTGCAGTTCTAACTCTTCAAATTTTCTAGATTTTACAACACCTAAAAAAACTCAATCAGAAACGACTGTTGAAGATTTTAAATTACGTGTTGGTTATTTGGCATCTGATAAATTAGGCGGTAGAAGTCCAGGTAGTAAAGGGGATAAGTTAGCAAAAGAATATATGGTTAATTTATTTCAAAAATCATCTTCATCTGTGGACGTTCAAGATTTTGAAGTAATCATCAATAGGAGAACTCAAGAAACTGCATTAACTCATAATGTTATAGGAGTTTTACCTGGAAATGATCCATTACTTCAAAACGAATATGTTATTATTGGTGGTCATTATGATACAACTGCAAACCCACCAAAAGGTCGTAAGTTATTTTTTGACAATATAAATAATGGAGCAGATGATAACGCTTCAGGAACAGCAATGGTGCTTGAGTTGTTTGAGAAATATGCTGAAACAAAGAATCATAAAAGAACCTTAGTTTTCATTCTTTTTGGTGGTGAAGAATTAGGTTTATTAGGTTCGAAGTTTTATGCTGAAAATCCAACAGTAGATTTAGAAAAAGTACAACTGATGGTTAATTTGGATATGATTGGAAGATTAGATGAAAATAAAAATGTTTATATTGGTGGGGTTCCTACAGCTAATGGCTTTAGCGAGACTTTAAAGCCATTTTTTGACCAAAGTGAATTAAATGTCACAAGCTATGAACATACAGCTAGTGGAGTAAGAAGTTTATTTTCTCGTTCTGATCATTATAATTTTTACAGAAAAGATATTCCATCATTATTCTTTTTTACAGGAATACATAAAGATTACCATACGCCTAGAGATGAAGCAGATTTAGTTAATTACGAAGGTTTAAAGCTTATTTCTGATTTAGCAGAGCAGGTTATAGATAATGCAGCTAATAGAAGCGATAGATTAGAATTTAAAGCATTACCAAAGCTTGAGGAAGAGTCGGAAAGAACACCTGCAAGAATGAAAGTTTCATTCGGTGTCATGCCGGATTATGCTTACCAAGGCTCTGGTTTAAAAATTGATGCTGTTTTAGATAACAGACCTGCTAAAAATTCAGGGATGAAGGATGGCGATGTTATTATCAAAATTCAAAATATTGTAGTAGATGATATATACAAATATATGGAAATACTATCAAAAATTGAACCTGGATCAAAAGCTCAAGCAACAATCTTAAGAAATGATGAAGAGTTAAAAATCGATGTCCAATTTTAGATTTATAGCATTAATTCTACTATTATTCGGCTGTGAAAATCCTGTTAATTTTCGTCTAGAAAATGTAACACAACTTTCATTTGAAGGTGACAATGGTGAAGCCTACTTTAACGCTGACGATTCTAAGGTTGTGTTTCAGTCAAAAAGAAATAATAATGAGTGCGATAAGCTATATATTGTTGATATAGATGGAAAAAATTTTACCGAATTTCCTCTTTATGATGGTGCATTTACTTGCGCATATTACTCTTTAAACGATAAATACATTTTCTTTTCTTCAACAATGCATTTGGGGCAGGACTGCCCTGAAATTTATAAAGATCCAAATCCTCGAAAATATATTTGGCCACTTAGAGACTATGAAATATTTAGGTATGAAAATGGAGAAGTTGTACAATTAACAAATTATCCAGGATATAATGCTGAAACTACAATTCACCCAAATGAAGAGAAGGTAATATTCACATCACTTAGGAATGGTGACATAAATCTTTTTGAAATGGATTACAACGGTGAAAATATCATTCAGATTACCTCAGAATATGGTTATGATGGTGGAGCATTTTATTCTCCAGAGGGTGATAGAATTGTCTGGAGAGCTTGGTATCCATCAAATGAAGAGGAAAAAAACAAGTGGAAGAATAATTTAGATAAAAAATTTATTGAATCAGTTCCTTTGGATATTTACGTAGCTAAAAGAGACGGAACAAATAAAAAAAGATTAACAAATAATGGTGCAACAAATTGGGCACCATCGTGGCACCCAGATGGTAAGCATATTGTATTTTCTTCAAATATGGATGATTGGAGGGAAGATTACAATGCATTTGGAAGTAATTTTGAATTATATATGATTAATATTTCTACTAAAAAATTAATAAGACTAACTAATAATAAAACATTTGATTCATTCCCCGTTTTTTCAAAAGATGGAAAAAAACTTGTTTTTTCTTCAAATAGAGATGCCCTAAACCCAAGAAATACAAATATTTTTGTATCAGACTTCCTCTATAAATAATCGTTATTGAGATTAAATCTCAATAGTACTTGTATTTATATTTTTTTCTCTTTATAATTTGCGACACAATCTCAATAATAGGAGAGACAAATGAGAAAACTGATACTATGTTTATTTATATTAAATATTACATACGCACAAAATGTTGTAGCTGAATCAGATTCAACTAAACCAATTGCTTTAGATGCTGTTGAAGTTCTAGCAGAATCAAAAAGTATTACTTCAGGAATGTTCTTAAGAAATGCTGAACCAAGTGATGTGGTTAGTAAATCTGAGTTAGATCAATTTAGATACACAGATATTCACCGAATTGTTGGTAGAATTCCTGGTGTATATATTTCAGAAGAAGATGGTTTAGGATTGAGACCTAATATTGGTGTAAGAGGAACTGGTTCTTTAAGAATGGAAAAGCTTAATGTGATGGAAGATGGTGTTTTAATTGCTCCAGCTCCATATGCTTCTCCAGCTGCTTATTATTCACCAACAGCGGGTAGAATGGAGTCCATCGAAGTAAGAAAAGGATCTACACAAATTAAACACGGTCCTTTCACTACAGGTGGTTCTTTAAATTATATTTCAACACCAATTCCTACTTCAAAACACAATTCTGTTTCATTAGATCTTGGAAGTTTTGGTAAAACATTATTACAAGTTAGATCTGGAGATGTTTTAGGTAACTTTGCTTACTTAATTGAACTTTATTCAGACAAAACAGATGGTTTTAAAGAGCTTGATGGCGGGGGAGACACTGGATATTCTAAGACTGATTTTATGACAAAATTAAGATATAGTTTCAGTGAGTCACATGCTTTAGAATTTAAATATTCTATGACTGACGAATTATCAGATGAAACCTACCTAGGTTTAACAGATAGTGATTTTAGCGATAATCCATTACGTAGATATAGAGCAACTGCTTTAGATGAATTTGACGCTGATCATTCACAAGTTATGTTGTCATATGCTGCAAAGCTTAGTGATAATATGAGTTTAGCTGTAGTCGGATATAGTAACGATTTTGCCAGAAACTGGTATAAGTTAAATAAAGTAAATGGCATGAGCTTAAGTTCAATTACAAAAACAACTGCTGACGGATGGAATGAATTCTATGCGCTAATGAATGCACAAAACAGTGCAGATGACGCTTATAGGATTAAAGCGAATAATAGAGAATATTATTCTTCCGGTTTACAAGCAGTATTAAATGTTAGAACTGGTGGACACGACATTCAAGCTGGTGTAAGAGTCCACAATGACGAAATGGACAGATTCCAGTGGGAAGACCGCTATGGAATGCAAAGCGGCCAATTAGTATTGACAACTCAAGCAACAAAGGGTTCAGATTCAAATAGAATTGATTCTGCTGAAGCAACTGCTCTTTTTGTTGAGGATAGATTTACAACCGGAGCAATGACGATTACTGCTGGTGCTAGGTATGAAGAAATCACAGTTATGAGAGATGATTGGGGCAAAACAGATCCTGATAGATCTGAAGCTCCATCAGAGAGAGAACATACTATGGATGTTATAGTTCCAGGTGTTGGTGTAGAATATACAATTAATGAATTTCAAACTGTTTCACTTGGAATTCATAAGGGTTTTGCTCCTCCTGGACCAGGAACATCTGGTGTAACTGATAAAGCAGTAGACCCAGAAACTAGTATGAATACTGAGATTGGATTTAAATCTAATAAAGGTTTAAATAGTCTAGAATTCACTCTATTTATGAATAGTTATGATAACCTTCTTGGAGCAGATACAGCTGCTTCTGGAGGTGGTACAGATGAACTCTTTAATGGTGGTGCTGTTGATATTTCAGGATTTGAACTTTATCTAAGAAGACTTTTAGTCGATAATGATAGACTTCAATTGCCACTAGAGTTAGCATTTACTAGTACTAATTCTGAATTTCAAGAATCTTTTGACGGATTTTGGGGAGATGTATCAAAGGGAGATGAATTACCATACCTTCCAGATACTATGGTTTCTATAAATCTTGGATTGATTGTTGACAAAATTTCTGCAAATATAAGTTTGAAGCAAACATCAGAAATGAGAACAGTTGCAGGTTCTGGAAGTATTTCAGGTTCAGATGCAACTGACGCAATCACAATAATTGATCTTGGCATGAGATATGCTCTTCAAGACAATATTACCCTATCACTTGGCGTAAATAATTTCATGGATGATGATGGTGTTGCTGCAAGACGTCCTTATGGCGCAAGACCAACAATGCCACGTAGCTTCAATTTAGGAGTTGATTATACTTTTTAAGGTTGTCTTCATTGCATTTTACTCTTAGGCCTTTTAAAGTACCTGAACGCCCGATCTCTGTCATTCGGGCGTTCTTTTTTTAGTGAATAATTTCAAATTATTTTTTTCAAATAATTAGTATATTTTTTAAATTTTTTTTTAGTTATAATTACAATCGAATGAAATCTTTATTTATTATATTTATTTTAATTTCTACAGCTTTTGGTCAATCAATTAAGGATTTAACCGAGAGACCTGTTTACAATTCAAATAAAATAACCGATAAAATTAAAATTGATGGAAACCTTAATGAAAAAGTATGGTCTGAAGCGCAAATTGCTACAAATTTTACTGGTTCTGGAATTTTTCAGGATCAACCTTCAGAGCTAAGAACTGAGGCTAAAATTGTCTACGATGATAAATTTTTATATGTAGCATTTACAGCGTTTGTGAATAAAGATGATTTAAGATATTCTGTTACCAAAAGAGATAATTTAAACCGTAGAGATGACAGAGTATTTATCCAAATTGATGCTTTTGATGATGAATCACTTATTTACGGCATTGGTGTGAGTGCAAGTAATGCACAAATTGATGGTAGGGCTGGTTTTGGTTGGGATCAATCACTTGATATAATCTATGATACTGCAGTAACTATTTTTGATGATAGGTATCAAGCTGAATTTGCCATTCCATTTTCTAGCATTCGATATTCTTTAGCTGAAAAACAAGATTGGAGAATTACGTTTGGTAGAGGTTTTACTCTTGATGATGAAATAACAAGATTTGTTTGGTGGGCTAATAAAGTAGATGGAATTGAATGTCAAACATGTCAACTTGGATATTTAAAGGCTATTTATCCTCCCAAATTAGATAAAGTAAAACCAAGTTATATACCTGCTTTAGTTGGTGGCTTTTCTGACAATTTTATAAATAATGAATCTTTTAGTTCAGATGAAACTTCTTTATTTATTAAATACCCAGTTTCATCAGTTGATTTATTTGAAATTGCTATCAACCCTGATTTCAGTCAAATTGAATCAGATGACATAAGAAATGATATTAATTCCGTTAATGCATTATATTTTCCAGAAAGAAGACCATTTTTTAGCGAAGGTTCCGAGCTTTTAAATTTTCAGTCAGAAAGAGGATTTTTAAACCTTTTTTATTCGAGGACGATAAATGATCCTTCAATCATAGGTAAGTATACTGGTAAAATTGGAAAAACATCTTACGGCGTAATTTCAGCAAGAGATGATTCATCTCTTTTGCTTTTACCATTTGAAGAAAGTAGCACTATTGTTTCAATGGGAAAAGCTACTAATAATATATTTCGCCTCAAACAAATGTTGAAATATGGAAGTTCAATTGGTGCGTTTATTTCTAACAGAGATTTTGATTCTGGGGGTGATATGACTACAAGCGGTATCGACTTCCACTATCATCCTGGTTATAATATTCATGTGACCATACATGGTGCTGTATCGGTTCATAATGAATCAAATAATCTAGAATATGTAGCTGATGATGAAGATATTCAAACATTTAATGATGGAAGATATTCAAAAGCATTTGATGGAGAGGAGATCAATGGTTCCGCTCTGGGTATTGGGATAAGCCAATGGTCAAGAACTGATAGTAGGGGAATTGTGGCCAGATTTAGATCTCCTGGTTTTAGAACGAGTAATGGTTTTGAGCAAAATAATAATACAAAATGGATTAAAGTTTCTAGAGGAAAGAGTATCTTTCATGAAAACCATCCTAAACTACTTAAGTCAGATTATAAATTTGAATTGACTCACAAAGAAAATTTTGGTGGTTTGGTAAAAAGACATGAGATTGAGCTAGAAGGAGATTATAAGTTAAATAATGGATTTAATTTTTATTGGGATCTTGAATCTCAAAATGAAAATTTTAAAGGCATACAATTTAACGGAGATAATGAAATTAGATTTGGATTTGATTCTCAGTTAAATAAAAAAATTAATATTAGGGCTGGTGTGAATCACGGAGGCAGAATAATAAGATATTTGGAAATACCTGAAATTGGAACTGAAAATAGTTTTAATGTAAGACTAAATTATAGACCATCAAACCAAACAGATTTTGGTTTAGGTTTTGAATATGAGGATGTAAGCAATTATTATTACGGATACTTACTTAAATCATCTGTAAAACATGCATTTTCATCTAATGTATCTTTGAGGACAAAGATACAATATAGTGATTATTCAAATACTTGGTTTATTGAACCTATGGTAACATATCAACCAAGTGCTTTCAGCGCACTATATGTTGGTATAAATGATCTTTTGGAGTCTCAAGATGGGATGTTTTCAAAATTAAGAGAAAATGAGAGACAGTTTTTTATTAAATTCCAATACTTATTCTAGTTATGAAAAAAATGTTTATAACAAGTTTTGTTCTTATCCTATCATCATGTGTCGTTCCATTTTCAATTGGAAATAATGAGGTTGTCGATCCAGAAGAAAATAATGAAGCAGTAAATTCTGTTTATGCCAAAAATGGAAAAACCATGGTTGCTTTAAATTATATTTTACCTCAGAGAGCTGGTCAGTTCGAAATGCTAACAAAAACCGTTATTATGCCAGCTATAAAAAGACAAGATGTCGAAGTTTATAATAGTTTAAAATTTTTAGTACCTGAAGAGCCAAATGAAGATGGAAATTTAACATATATGTTCATTGCTGATCCTTATATTGAAAGTAAAAATTATGATATTTTTGAAATATTAGTTTCGCAATATGGCAGATACAGAGCTGAAGAGTATTTTGATAGGTGGATTACTTGTTTTGCCTTTGAGCAAGAAGTCATTTCTTTCAGATGATAAAAACATATCTTTTTGAACACATCTATATTAAATTTTCTTTAATGAAATTTTTAAAAACGTTCTTAAGCTTGGTAATTTTAATAAATATTACTCTTTCTCAAAGTACTCAGGATATAGAAGCAGAAAATCCATCAAGTGATAATTGGCAGGAAAATTATAGATCTTTGTCGAGGAATGAAGCTTCAATTAATATATATTCTAATGCAGCAGTAGCCGAAGTATATGTTTGGAATTCTCCTTTGCAATCGACAGAACGAACCTTTCCTGCAGTAATTTCATTACCCACTGATAATCGAATTTATACTATAAGTTTGTATCCACAATCTCAATTTTTGTATATAACTAATGAACTTCAAAATTTTGATTTTGATAAAAAAGAGGTAGAGGAATTTGAGCTTTTACAAGACGAATTTGAGAGAATGAAATTGGGTACAAAGAATGTTAGACCAATTCCTGGGACTGGTGAGTCTGTTTTCCTCACATATTGTGATTCTAATGATACCAATTGCGAACAAGGAATGCATTGGTTAGACCAATTTTATGCAAAATTTTATGATTCAAAACAAGAGCAAGTTTTTGCTTCAGAACTTAATGGAACAGATTTAACAGAACGTGAAAAAGCCTTAGTACGAAGACATCGACTAGGTGTAGCAGGTATGGTTGGTTTTTTTACAATGGCAGTATTTTTAATCGATAGTTCAGCCTTGTGAGCAAAATTTCAATAAATATAAAAGGTTTAGGTGCTCAGAATTTTTCTCAAGGAATAACCCCTCTCCAAATTATGGATGAAATTAGAGGAATTTCTAAAGAATCAATTATTTGTAAAGTAGATGGCTTGCTAACTGATTTATCTTCTCCATTATTCAATGATTGCGAAGTGCAATTTATGGATGCAAAAAGTAAAGATGGTCACAATGTTTTATTGCATAGTACAGCACATTTAATGGCTCAAGCAGTAAAAAGATTATTTCCAAAAACAAAAGTAACAATTGGTCCATACTTAGATAATAGATTTTATTATGATTTTGATGTCAAAAAACCTTTTTTAGAACAAGACTTATTAAAAATTGAAGCAGAAATGAAAAAAATTTCAGATGAAAATCTCCAAATAACTCATGAAGTGAAGTCTAAGAAAGAGGCAATAGGCTATTTTGAAGAAATTAATGAAAATTATAAAGTTGAAATAATTAATGATCTTGGAGACAACGAAATTATTAAGTTTTATTCACAAGGAGAGTTTACAGATCTTTGTAGGGGGCCTCATGTACCTTCAACTGGCGTAATAAGGAATTTTAAACTTTTATCTTTATCTGCTGCTTATTGGAGGGGAGATGAAAAGAATCAAACCCTTCAAAGAGTATATGGAACTTCATTTAAAAATAGTAAAGACTTAAAAAAATATCTTTTAATGTTAGAGGAACAAAAAAAGCGTGATCATAGAAAAATAGGAAAAGAATTGGATTTATTTTTCTTTGATGAAGAAGTAGGGCCTGGTTTACCACTTTGGACTCCTTCTGGTACAGTTTTAATAGACGAACTTGAAACATTGGCCAAAGAAAAAGAAACAGCTGGTGGGTATTTAAGAGTTAAAACGCCTCACCTAACAAAAGGAGATTTATTTTCAAAGTCTGGTCATTTAGAACATTATGTTTCGAGTATGTTTTCACCAATGGATGTCGATGGAATAGATTACTATATGAAACCCATGAATTGCCCGTACCATCATAAAATTTTTGCAAACACACCTAAAAGTTATAGAGATCTGCCTTATAGAATATCTGAATACGGAACTTGCTACAGATATGAAAAATCCGGTGAATTATTTGGTTTAATGCGTGTTAGAAGTATGCAAATGAATGATGGCCATATTTATTGCACTTCAGAACAATTTAAAGAAGAGTTTATAGGTGTATGTAATCTTTATATGGAATATTTTAAAATTTTTGGAATTGAAAAGTATGAAATGAGACTAAGCCTGCATGATCCTGATGGTTTGGGTGAAAAGTTTATTGATAACCCTACTCTTTGGAAAAAAACTGAAGATGACGTAAGAAAAGCACTTAAAGGAGCTAATTTAAAATTTGTTGAATCTGTTGGTGATGCAGCTTTTTATGGACCAAAAATTGATGTTCAAGTCTGGAGTTCAATTGGTAGAGAATTTACTCTTGCAACAAATCAAGTTGATTTTGCTATTCCAGAAAGATTTGATTTGTCCTATACTGACAAAGATGGTACTTCAAAGACTCCGTTATGTATTCACAGAGCTCCTCTAGGGACGCATGAACGATTTATAGGATTTTTAATAGAACATTTTGGTGGAAATTTTCCTTTATGGCTTGCTCCCAAGCAAGTTATTGTACTTCCTGTTTCAGATAAATATAATGAATACGCTGATGAAGTAACAAAGAATATTAGAACAAAAGGTGTTAGAGTATCTTTTGATAATAGATCCGAAAAAATCGGATCAAAAATTAGAGATGCAGAAATGCAAAAAATTAATATTATGATAATTGTTGGCGAAAAAGAATTAGAAAATAAAACTTTAACAATAAGAAGAAGATTTATCAAAGAGCAAAAAGAATTATCTTTAAATCATTTTTTGAATGAAATATTGATTGAAATTAACGAAAGGAGAGTATCGAATTAAAAAACAGAAAATTAGAGTAAATGAAAGAATTTATGCTGACGAGGTAAGACTTATAAGTCAGAACAAAGAGCAAATTGGGGTTGTAAGCGTTAAAGAGGCGATTTTAAAAGCTCAAGATGCTGGATTAGATTTGGTTGAAATATCCCCGAATGCTAAACCACCAGTTTGTAAGATAATGGATTTTGGAAAGTTTAAGTATGAAGAAAAGAAAAAAGCTCAACAAAGCAAGAAAAAACAACAAGTTATTAAAGTCAAGGAATTAAGAATGAGACCAAATATTGGTGATCATGATCTTGACAATAAATTAAAGATGGGTAAAAAGTTTTTAGCGGAAGGTTATAAGCTCAAATTAACCTTAATGTACAGAGGTAGAGAAATGTCTCGCCAAGATTTAGGTCAAGAGCTCATGCAACGTGTTTTATCGACCTTAAGCGAGCATGCTGAATTAGAAAAAGATTCTCCTTTGACTGGAAGAAAAAAATCTATAATATTAGCCCCGAAATAGAAAATAAATATGCCAAAACAAAAAACAAGAAAAAGCGTTTCAAAAAGATTTAAAGTTACTGGTTCAGGTAAACTGAAACGTAACAAAGCTGGACATAGTCACATGCTTATTCGCAGAGATAAAGATGTAAAACGTGCTGCTAAAAAAGCTACAGTAGTAGCTCCATCTTTTGAAAAACGTATGAAAAAAATGATGGCAAAGGCAGGAAGTTAAGATGCCAAGATCAAATAGTTCAGTTCCAAGACATAGAAGACACCGTAAAATTGTAAAGCTAGCAAAAGGTTATTTTGGTGCTAGAAGTAGAAATTTTAAAGCAGCTAAAGATGCAGTTACAAAAGCAGGTCTTTATGCTTATAGAGATAGAAGACAGAAAAAACGCCAGTTTAGAAGATTGTGGATCGTAAGAATAAACGCTGCATCAAGATTAAATGGTTTATCCTATTCAAATTTTGTACATTTATTGAAGGAGAAAGGGGTCGGTCTGGATAGAAAGGTATTAGCAGATTTAGCTGTTAATAACCCAACTGTCTTTGAAGACCTTGTTAAATACTTAAAGAAAAAATAAAATATAAGATGTCATTAAATAAAACCATCAAAGGATTAAAGACATCATTTTCAAAAGAATTATCAAAGTCAAAAACTTCACAAGAACTAGAAAATTTTCGTATTAAATATTTAGGTAGAAATGGAAAGCTTGCATCACTATTTGAAGAATTCAATAAGCTACCTGCTAATGAAAAACCTCGCTTTGGTAAAGAATTAAATATTCTTAAAAATCAATTAACTAATTTATATCAAGATGCGTTAGGGAATAATAATGAAAATTCTTCTTCTAACGATACAGATTTTTCATTACCAGGATATAGTTTACCTAATGGTAGTATCCATCCTTTAGAACAAATTACTTCAGAAATAAAATCTATTTTTCAATCAATTGGATTTTCTGTTGCTTACGGGCCTGAAATCGATGATGATTATCATAATTTTGAAGCGCTTAATGTTCCAAAACATCATCCAGCCAGAGATATGCAAGATACATTTTTTGTAAACCCTAATGCTGTATTAAGAACACATACTTCAAATGTTCAAATTCATTTAATGGAAAATCAAGATCCGCCTCTAAGACACATATGTTGTGGTAGAGTGTTTAGAAATGAGGCAGTAAGCTACAAAAGTTTTTGTTTATTTAATCAAGTAGAGGGATTAGTAGTTAATGAAACCTCCTCATTTGCCGAGATGAAAGGAACCTTAGAGTATTTTGTTCGAGAAATGTTTGGTAAAGATACAAAAATGCGATTTAGACCGAGTTATTTTCCGTTTACTGAACCCAGCGCTGAAGTAGATATTTGGAACAGTAAATTAGATCAATGGATGGAAATTTTGGGTTGTGGTATGGTCAATCCAAATGTTTTATCTAATGTAGGTTATGATAACAAAAAATATCAAGGCTTCGCCTTTGGTATGGGAATTGAAAGAATTGCCATGATTAAATATGGAATTAAAGATATTAGGTTATTTTATCAGAATGATAAACGTTTCTTGGAGCAGTTTTAATGAAAGTTTCACTAAACTGGCTAAAAAGGTTCGTTGACTTTGATTTAACTGCTACTGAGCTTGCTGAAAAGTTAACTATGAGAGGATTTGAGTCTGAGGTAGTTTCAGATTTTGATTCACTTGAGCATTTAGTTGTTGGAGAAGTTTTAAAAGCAGACAAGCACCCAAATGCTGATAAGCTTAAATTATGTTCTGTGTTAGATGGTTCGGGTACATATAACGTTATTTGTGGAGCTTCGAACGTGGATGCTGGTCAAAAAATAGTTTTTGCAAAAGTTGGAGCTGTTCTTCCAGGTGATTTTAAAATAGGAAAAGCTAAGATAAGAGGCATAGAAAGCTTTGGAATGATTTGTTCTGAAAAAGAACTTGGAATTTCTGAAGAACATGACGGTATCATGGTTTTAGATGAATCTTTTAAGGTGGGAACACCTATTAGAGAAGTTTTAGGGCCATTATTCAATGCTATTGATGTTGAAGTAACACCTGATAAGGCTTTTGGACTTAGTCATAGAGGAATAGCAAGGGAAGTAGCAGCGATTGTCGGAACTAAACTAAAAACTCCTATAAATAGCGTAAAATTAAATCCTCAGTCCAAAAACATTATTAAGGTCGAATTAGATAAAAGAGGAGGTTGTACACGTTATATAGCAGGTACAATGAAGGGTGTTAAAGTTGGACCATCACCAAAATGGCTTACAGAATATTTAAAATCAGTTGGTCAGAAGAGTATCAATAACCTTGTTGATATATCCAATTTTATGCTATTGGAAATTGGACATCCAACTCACATCTTTGATCTCAAAAAGTTTGCAAAACCTGCAATAAAGGTTTCTTGGGCAAAAAATGGTGAAAAATTTAAAGCCCTGGACGAAGAAACATATGAATTAAGTAAGGATCATCTTATAATAACAGATACAAAAAATACCGTTGGTTTAGCTGGTATTATGGGTGGATTGGATAGTTCTGTAACCGATGCAACTACTGAGGTATTAATTGAAAGTGCTTATTTTGATCCAGTTGTTATAAGAAAAGGTTCTAAAAAATTAAATTTATTATCTGAGGCATCTAGAAGATTTGAGAGAGGTACGGACCCAAACTCTGCTGTAGAAGCGTTCAATATGATTGTTCAATTAATTCAAGAAGTTGCTCAAGGTACTTTAGAATCTGTGATTACAGATGAATGCTCAATGAGTTTAGATAATACTTACATTGATTTATCATCGGAGAAGCTTCTGAAATATGCAGGACAAGATATTCCTTCAGAAGAAGTGGAATCATTATTAAATGGACTTCAAATAGATACCAAGAAAACAAAAACTGGTTGGAATTGTTCTATACCTACATTTAGAACTGATTTAATAGTTGAAACAGATCTTATCGAAGAAGTTTTTAGATGCTATGGTTATGAAAATATTAAATCTTCATTTAACTATTCTTCGATTATGCAATATGCAAATGATGAAGAGTCTACTATTTCTTCATTAAAACATCATTTATCATCAATAGGATTCCGTCAATCTTACAATAATTCATTGGAAGACTTTGAAGAAGTTAAATTATTCGGAAAAGATGCTGTTAGCGTTATTAATCCATCTTCTGAAAAAATGAATGCTATGAGAACAACTCTTCATACAGGATTATTAAAAAATTTAGATTTTAATTATCGTAACGGATGCTCAAATACATTGATTTATGAATATGGAACTATCTTTGAAGGAAAGTCAGATAAGTTAGAGGATATATCTCAAAAAAGTAGTTTGTCTTGCTTAGTTCATGGGGATATTTTTGTTAAAAACGTGCATTTTAATTCTATTCCTGCTTCTTTTGCATTCTTAAAAGGAGTTGCAGCTAATATTTTTGAAGAAAAACGACTTGGTTTTAAAGTTAAATTTTTAGAAAAGAAACATCATTATTGTCATCCATATTTCTCTATTATCGATGGTAAAAAACAAATATTAGGTGGTATAGGTATAATAAAAGATTCATTACTAAAACAATTAGATATATCTCATAAGCATGAAGTTGTAGTGTTAGATGTAGATACAGAAATCTTTACTGACTATGGTACTTATAGTACTAAAGTGGAAGATATTGTAGTATTCCCAATCGTTCAAAGAGATTTAAATTTTAAAATGGACAGCAGTATTCGAGTTGGTGATGTAGTTAAAACAATGAAATCAGTTAATCAATCTTTGCTTCAAAATGTAACTCCGGTAGATATTTATCAATCAGAGAAAGATAAATCATTCAAAGATGTTTTATTTTCACTGAGCTTTCAATCATCTAAGAAAACACTTGAAGATAACGATGTAAATCTTATTATTACTGATATTATAACTATCATATCTAAAAAATTTAACGCTAAACTAAGAGATAATTAGAGGTAAAAATGGAATCAAATAAAAAATTAGTTAATGTAAGAATCTTTGGACAAGAGTATCCTATAAGAGCTTCGTCAAACGAAGAATATATTAGGGAAGTAGCATCTTATGTAGATAAAAAGATGCATGAGGTTCAAAAGTCAGTGCCATCATCTATGAATGCATCAAAAATTGCAATATTAGCCGCCATGAATATTTCAGATGAATTATTTGGCGCTAGGAGAGGAGAATATTCTTTCAAGGGTGAGGTTGAATCTAAGGTAAAATCATTAATTGAGCGCATAGAAGAAATTACAGAATAATGGAGATATTGTAATGGATACTGCTATATTGTCTGGTTTAGATGCTAGTAAAGCTCTTTATAAAAGTCTTGAAGACAGAATTAATTACTTAAAAGATAAAAATATTACTCCAGGTTTAGCTGCAGTTTTAGTTGGAAATAATCCAGCCTCTGAAATTTATGTAAGAAATAAAACAAAGAAATTTGATTCGTTGGGATTAAAAACTAATTTATTTCGTCTAGATGAGAACGTTTCAGAGAAAGAACTATTATCTTTAATTCAAGATCTTAATAGCAATAACGATTTTCATGGAATATTACTTCAATTACCACTCCCAAAGCATGTTAATAGTGAAAATGTTTTAAATGCAATAGACCCTACAAAAGATGTTGATGGTTTTCATCCTGAAAATGCTGGATTATTATCAATCGGAAAACCACGATTTATTCCATGTACTCCAAAAGGTATCATTTACATATTAAAACATTTTAATATAGACCTTAATGGTAAGCATGTAGTAGTTATTGGAAGAAGTAATATTGTTGGTAGGCCAATTTCAATATTAACTAGTCTAAAAAAAATAGGAAATGCAACTGTAACACTTTGTCACAGTGGCACTAAAGATTTGAAATTTTTTTCTAAGCAAGCAGACATTTTAATAGCTGCACTTGGGTCGCCAGAATTTGTAGATGCATCTTACATAAAGGAGGGAGCTTGTCTTGTAGATGTTGGCATAAATAGAGTAGAAAGAAATGGAAAATCAAAAATTGTTGGTGACATTGACCAAGAAAGTGTTTTAGGCAAAGCTAGTTCGTTAACACCGGTGCCAAAAGGTGTTGGTCCAATGACAATTGCCATGTTAGTAGAAAACACCGTACTGTCAGCAGAATTATTATTAAATTAATTCGATTTTACAGGAAATATAATGTTTAAAAAATTATTTATTTTTATAGTACCATTTATACTTTTTTCGTGTGCATCAAATGTAGATGAATCAGAGGTAAAACAGGCTCGTCAATTTTTTGAATCTATCTTTCAAGATAGGGTGATAGATAGTCCAGAATTTCAAGCATCCTTAGGTTATAAATCAAATTACGATCAATGGGATGACATTACATGGCAACATTCAAGAAGAAAAGCCAAGCAGGCTATTAGTGACCTAGCTTATTTAAAAGAAAATATTGATTATAATAAGCTGGATGAAAGCACAAAGATTAGCTACCGTCTAATGGAAAAAAGGCTACAAAGAACTATTGATAACGATAACTTTATTTTTCATAGTTACATGATTACTCACAGAGGAGGAAAACATTCTAGTATACCTTCGTTTTTAATTAATTATCATAAGATCGACGAAGAGCAAGATGTTAAAGATTACATCGGAAGGTTACGAAATATAGAGCCATTAATGGATGATTTAATTCTTCAATTAAAACTTAGACAAGATGTTAGAAAAATTGCACCTGCATTTGTTTTTCCGCAGGCAATTAAAACATCAGAAAATATAATATCTGGTTACCCATTTGAAGAAACAGATGTAAAAAATGTTATTTATAATGATTTCATGAATAAACTCAATGCTCTAGATATATCTGATGCACAAAAATTACGTTATCAAAGCGAAGCAGAAGCTGTACTTGTTACAATAGTAAATTATTCATATAGAAAGCTCATAGATTTTCTTAAAGAGCAGCAAAATTTAGCAGACAATAATCATGGAGTTTGGAAATATGATGATGGTGCTGAATACTATCAACACACTTTAGATGGATACACAACTCTAGGTTTAACTGCAGAAGAGATTCATGAGATTGGTCTTAAAGAAGTTGACAGAATTCATGGAGAGATTTATGAAATTATGGAAAAAGTAAATTTTGATGGTTCTTTGAAAGATTTTTTTGATTTTATGAGAGAAGATGACCAATTTTACTTTCCTGAAGGACCTGAAGGCAGAAAAATGTATTTAGATCAAGTACAGGTAGTTGTAGATACATTAGCTAATCGTATTGATGAGTTATTTTATGGTTTACCATCAATTCCTTTACAAGTAAAAGCAGTTGAGGCATATAGAGAAGCTTCTGCAGGGATTGCATTTTACCAAAGAGGTCAAGCGGACGGCAGCAGGCCAGGTACATATTATGCGAACCTTTATAGAATGCGAGATATGCCAATTTACAAACTAGAAAATTTAGCATATCATGAAGCTATTCCAGGACATCACATGCAAATATCCATTCAATTAGAAGTAGAAGATATGCCAAGTTTTAGAAAGTATGGTGGCTACAGTGTATATGCTGAAGGTTGGGCTTTATATTCTGAAACTCTTCCAAAAGAGATTGGTCTTTATAAAGATCCATATTCTGATTTTGGTAGACTTTCTGGAGAGCTTTGGAGAGCTTGTAGGCTTGTTGTTGATACAGGAGTTCATCACTACAAATGGTCTAGAGAAAAAGGTATTGATTATTATATGAATAATACTGCAAATCCGGAAGGAGACTGCATTGGGATGGTAGAACGTCATATTGTTTGGCCAGGACAAGCTGTTTCATATAAAATTGGTATGATTAAAGTACAAGAGCTTAGAGCCTATGCAGAAGAAACGTTAGGTAGCAAATTTTCAATTCAAGAATTTCATGATGTGGTATTGAAGAATGGAAGTGTAACAATGGATATCCTCGAAGATATTATTTATTCTTGGGTAGATAGCAAATAATGATAATCATTAAAACCACTACAGATAGTCATAAAACTATGAAGCTCATAGCGAATACATTGCTCAATAATAAGCTTGCTGCATGCGTTAATATGATACCCAGAATGCGCTCAAAGTATGTAGTGGATGGTAGAATAACTGAATCAAGAGAAGTAATTCTTTTAGTAAAAACAACTAAAAATCTTGAGAAAAAAGCATATAAGACTATCAAAGAGCTGCATAATTATGAAATTCCTGAAATATCAACGATTGAAACTCTAAATGTTGATAAAGATTATGAAAAATGGCTAAAAGACTTTGTTGAAAAGTAGTTTATGAATATCGAAAACATGTCTGAAAAAAGCGTTTTAAAATACGTTATTGTAATTTTGTTAGCTATAATGATTTTAACAACAATAGTTGTTTTATATTTCAATTTCGAAACTATCAAACAAAATTTTTTTGATAATCAGGTTGAAATATTGACAGTAGTTCCTGATAACGAAGAAGATATACTTAGAGTAGTATTTACAGGAGTAAGTTCACCGTTAACACCCCATATCGCACAACAAAGCGTAGTTATATCCATTAATAACAAAAATTATGTATTTGATGCTGGAGCGCGATCCACAGCTAATTTTGTTTCTCAAGGGACATTAGAAGCTGCTTATATAGAGGCCGTTTTTATAACACATACACATTCTGATCATATTGGTAGTTTAGGAGAGCTTGTTTTAGCATCTTGGGGAAGAGGAAGAACATCTTCGCTTCCTGTTTATGGAGCAGGAAAAGAAATTCAAAATGTAGTAGACGGATTTAATCTTGCGTATTTGCCAGATCGTGAACATCGAACAACTCACCATGGTGCAGAGTTCTTTAAGCCAGAAAATGGACTTTTGATAGCTAAAATCTTTCCAATGCCTGATTCTGAACTATTAGTTTTTGAGGATAATAATATCAAAGTTTTTGCTTTTGTAGTTCCTCACGGTCCTATTCATGGTGCAGTAGGATATAGAATTATTGCAGAAGATAGGTCTGTAGTTATATCTGGAGATACTGATGTGATGGAAAATTATAATTTTATCAATGGTACCGATTTATTAGTTCATGAGGCTATAATTGAAGAAGTAAGCACAAAAGTTAGTGAGTCAGCTTATCGCTTAGGTAATGAAAGAATTGGTGAAATTTTTAAGGATATTAATGATTATCATGCTAATTTAATTGATTATGATAATAGGCCAGGACTTTTAAGTAAATTAAATGAAATTGATTTAGGAATGTTAGCGCTAATTCATATTATTCCAGATAAAGATAATATTATTGTTAAAAGATCATTAAAGCATTTTAAATCACAATCCAAACATGATGTCATTATTGCCGGAATAAATATGGAAATTCAATTGCCACTACAATCAAAAGAGATAATAGTAAAATGAGCTTAGTTGACAGCCTAAATTGGAGGTATGCAACAACAAAATTTGATACAAATCGTGTCGTTTCAGACAGAGATATAAAAAAACTTAAAGAAATTGTAAAGCTATCACCTTCTTCATGGGGTCTTCAGTTTTATAAAATATTTATTATAACAGACAACAAGTTAAAAAATAAACTTCTTCCCGCTGCGTATAATCAAAATCAAATTGCTGATTGCTCACATTTATTTGTTTTTTGTAGCTTGAAAGAAGTTTTTGAAAGTGATATTGATATTATGATTGAGCAATTTCATCTTTTGAGGGCAAAAGATGACAATTATAGTAGAAAAAGTACTGAAAGCTACGCATCAGGAGCCAAAAAAAGTATTTTAGGTATGAATGAGCAAAAACAAACAGAATGGCTCAAAAAACAATGTTATATAGCATTAGGTCAACTTATGGTTGGTTGTGCCGATATGAGAATTGATTCCTGTCCAATGGAAGGGTTTAAGTCAGATGAGTTTGATAATATTTTAGGATTAAAATCTCAAAATCTAACTTCTGTGGTATTATTACCAGTTGGTTATAGATCAAAGGATGATCAATATCAACATAAAACAAAGGTAAGAAAACCTGATAATCTTCTTTTTGTTGATGAATAAATATTCTAATATAGGAAAAGTTTAATAATTCAAAATTTTCAAAAAATAATTTCAAAGGCGGTTTTATGAAAACAGAATTAAATAAAAAGAGTAATCAAACTACAGTTGTTATAGATGTTTCATATAAGGTTGAAAATAATGTAGTAAAAGATTTTATAAGAGATGAACACGCATCAACTTTTTTCAATCTAAAGGATGATGGAATACTTCGTTTTGAATGGTATTTGAATAAAGAGGATAAAACTGGTACTCTCATAGAAGTATTTGAAAATTCTCAAGTTTGGGAAGAATTAGGAAATAAGTTAATTGGTTCTCCAATAAATTTAAGATTTAGAGAGTTATTTACTATTAAAAAAATTACGGTTTTAGGTGAAATCAGTGAAGCATTTAAAGAAAAGCTTAAGCCAATGTCACCTCCAATTGTAAAATCTTATATTGGTGGAATTCGTCAAGATTAGTATTTAATGGAAAATCCTATTATACCACTCCTTATTTTTCTCTTTGTAGTCGTTTTAGGACTAATTGGATATTATTTATATAGATTATCTATTAATATGCCTAAATCATCAGAAGATAGGGCAGATTTACTTAATGAACGAGCCAGTAATATTGCTGTAGATGCAGCAAAAAAAGCATTAGATGAAGTATTAAAACAAAATGCTGAGCTTCAAAAGAAAGATTGGGATGGATATAAAAAAGATCTTGATCTTACTTTAAATCCTGTAAAAAAAACCTTAGAAGATTTACAAAAAAATATTTCTGAAGTAGAAAAAGATCGTGTTGAAGATAAAGGTAAACTTGATGAAAAGTTAAAAGATTTAATTGGTACTACCGAAAGCCTAAGTAGAGCCCTTACTTCAAGCTCTGATACTGGAGATTTGGGAGAAACAATTCTAAGAAATTTAGTTGAAAAAGCAGGTATGATTAAATATATAGATTTTGTTGAACAAGCTTCGACAGGAAATAGAAGTATTCCTGATATGGTTATTAATCTACCAGGAGGTGGAAAGATTCCAATTGATTCTAAATTATCACTCGAAGCTTTTGATCAAGCAATGGATTCTACTGATAAATCTCAACGAAAAGTTTTAGAGGAGAAACATGCTAATAATTGTAGAACACTTATGCGCAATTTATCGAAACAAGAATATCACAAACAATTTGATGGTCCTATAGAATTTGTTGTGATGTTTATTGGTAGTGAACCAGCGTATCAAATGGCATTAAAACATGATGGTAAACTCTTTTTAGATGGTGCTGATAAAAAGGTATTTGTAGTATCTCCATTGTCATTGTTGCCATTGTTAAGTTTAGTATCTGAAGCCTGGAGACAGTTTCAATTAAGTACCAATGCTAATCAAGCAATTCAAATTGCTAAAGATTTGACTGATCGTCTTAAAATTTATGAGGATAAATACCAAGCAGTAGGTAGTAAAATTTTGTCTTTGGGAAAAGCATATAATTCTTCTGTATCTTCATATAATGCTAGGTTAAAACCGTCAGTAAGGAATCTTCAAAAATTACAAGGTCAACCAGAGGATTTAATGGATATGGAAAGCGTTCCAGTTGATGTTACACCAGTAATCGAATCATTAGAAGCAGATAATGAAGAAGAATAATTTCTAAAAAAATTAACTTATATAGCTTAATGCCCAATCATTCAATTTATCAAGAACAGGAACCAATGATTTACCCTTTTTAGTTAATGAGTATTCAACCCTAGGAGGAATTTCTGCAAATATTTTTCTAGAAATTATATTATTCTTTTCTAAGTCCCTTAATTCTCTAGTTAACATATTTTTGCTTATTCCATCGATGCCACGGTGCAATATACCAAATCTATTTATTTTTTGGGAGATTCTCATGATAATAATTGGTCTCCATTTTCCACCTATCATACTCATTGAATAGGTGATAGGACATGATTCAACAGTACAACCGCATATATCTTCAAAACAAAGTTTTTCTTTCATTATAGTCCTCTTTTTGTTACTATATTAATAAATAGTGCCTACTTGTCAAATTTAATATTACTTAATAATTTTTCATATCATTTTTTAAAAGGAAAAAATATGAAAAATAAACCACATTTAGTAAAACTTAAAAAAGATAAAAACTACGCATGGTGCGAATGTTCAGAATCAAAAAATCAACCATTTTGCGACGGCAGTCATAGCAAACTAAAACAAAAATTTGATACAATTGTTGATGCTTTAGTTGAGAAAAATCTTATTTCAAATGCATTTGAGTTACAAAGATTGATTGAGCAAAGCGATAAGAATCCCGTCTTATTTAAAGCTGAAAAAGATGTTGAGGTAAGCTTGTGTGGTTGCAAAAAATCAGATAATGTTCCATTTTGTAGTGGAGAACATGTTAATATTTAAAGAAGAAAGGAAATTAAAATGATCAATACAAAAGAACCCCATTTAATAGAAATCAAGAAAGATAAAAATTACGCCTGGTGTCAATGCAAAGAATCTGAAGGTCAACCATTTTGCGATGGAAGTCATAAAAAAACTGATTATAAGCCTATTGTTTTTAAGTCAGATATTTCAAAAGAAGTAGCACTTTGCGGTTGTAAACAATCTAAAAATGCGCCATATTGTGATGGAACACATTTAACATTATAATTTTGAATATAGATATAACATATTATAGAGCATTTGTTCTATTTATAGCGCGTTTAGTATTAGCTGCTATCATTTTTAAAGCTGGTATTAATAAGTTACCCGTTTCAGAAATTGGAGGCTTGGTAAAGCAATTACCTGAATTTCTTCGATATTTGGTTGTATTATTCGAAATAATAGGGCCTATCTTTCTTATCATAGGAATTCAATTTTATAGATTTCAATTACTTGGATCAGCTATGATCGCAGTAGTTATGCTAGGAGCGAGTTACATGAAGTATTTTGTTGCTGGAAGTGCTTTTATTTCAAGCGGTACAATGTATCCTTTTGTATTATTTTTAATGGCTTTGATTTTTCTTACTGAAGAATAAATTAATGATTATATTATCAATCATTTTAAGGGGAAAAATGTGAAGAAGACTATCTTATCTGTATTAATTGTAATTTTACTTGCTGTTTTTGTTCAAGAGAAAATTGTTGAACAAGATATACGTAAAGCAATTGTTATTTTGAATGAGAATCCAACATTCACTAAAGAAACAATTGTTGAAAAAGACTTTGAAAATGCTGCAGTAACAATATTTACTGCAACTTGGTGTGGTTTTTGTAAAGGTGCAAAGCAGTTACTTAATGAAGAAGAAATTACTTTTTTTGAGGTAGACGTAGAAGATTACAATATATCAAAACGTAAGCTGAAAGAAATTGGAATTGAGGATTTTTTTGTACCTCAAATCTTTGTTGATGGTGTGCCTATTGGTGGTTTTTCAGATTTGAAAAAAATCTTTGGTAGTGATATGCCTGTTCCAGAGGTTTAATAAATAAAAAAGGCGCCTTCGACTTGGCGCCTTTTTTTTGTACACAAGGTAAGTTGAGATAACTATTTTATGTTACTTAAAGCAAGACTTTCGTCTTCGTCGACTTGACTAAGTTGTGGATCAGTCTCATCAATTAATATATCTTCTACAGCTACTTCATGTTGATAAACTTCAAATACTTCATCAGCATAATTTGTAGAATAAAGATTTCCATTCCATTCAAATGTATTACCAGGACCTAATTCAGTTCTAGCAGCTAAAAATGCTTTATTAAAAGAGAGAACAGGAGTAGTTGCAATTTCTTCAAGTGGTTCAACACTAGTTAACGTCGGCACTGCTTCAGTAGTCATGGCTTCATCATTGACTGAATTACCTACATTGGTGTTATTAACATTCGAGGTAATCTCTACATCCACAGTGCCTTCATTGCTTAAGCTTTCTGAGATATTATTGTATAGTTCTACTTCTTTGGATTGATCCATTAGGAAAAACAAAGAACCGATACATAAAATTACACCTGCTACTACGAATTTTTCAACATTATTATACATATTTTTTAACTCCATTTGTTATGCCTCTTAATGTCTCTTTCATATCTTGTATACCGAATTATTTTAAAATGGTTTCCAATTATTTTTTTATTTTTTATCTTATTGGATGGATTTTTCACCACTAATGATTTATTTCCTAGTATGGGCAATAATGACTGTTCTCGCTTTTAATTTAGCTCAAGGCTTAAGAGCTGCCATTAATAGAGGAGATAAAGTAAGAAATATAGCAAAAGCTTTCTGTTCTATTTTTTGCATTTCAGTTGGATTATTCTTCTTTTTTTCACACATGTCAGTAGCTTTCCATACTAAAAAAATATTTATTTTAGCATTTCATTCTTTTATAATCATTTTCCAAATGGTAATGATTTGGTTTCCAAAGCCTGAATAACTATTGTGAAAAAAGTTTTTGTTAGCGGCGGTTCTGGATTCATTTCCCTTCATTTAATCTCCAAACTCATACAAGATGGCTATAAAGTAAGAACATCCTTACGTTCATTAGATCGTAAACAAGAAGTCATTGATGCAGTGGAAAAGGAGGTATCCACAGCAGGCATGCTTGAGTTTTGTGAGCTGGATTTATTAAAAGATGATGGATGGAATGAAGCTGTTGCGGGGTGCGACTATGTGCAACATATTGCTTCACCAATCCCCACAAGTCACTCTAATAACTATGATGTAGTGGTAAAACCCGCTGTAGATGGTATTAGAAGGTGCCTTGAAGCTGCTTTAAAGAATAATATCAAACGTTTTGTAATGACTTCCTCTGTTGCAGCTGTAGGTGGCTCTAATCACAAAAATGAGTATGATGATACTGATTGGACTGATTTAAGCATGAATGTAGCACCATACCAAACTAGTAAAACCAAAGCTGAAAGGTTCTTATGGGATTTTATGGAAAAGAATAAAGACAAAACCGATATGCAGGTTGTAGCTATTAATCCTTCACTGGTTGTAGGAGAATCTTTATCTAATGATGTTGGAACATCGAATTTAGTGGTCAAGCGCATGATTGATGGATCATTGCCATTTGCTGCTAATATTTGTATTAATATTGTTCATATTAAATGTATTGCTGACTTGCATGTGCAAGCTATGACAGATGACAGGGCAGTAGGAAAACGATTTATAGCATCTACCAGACATATTTGGTTTCCAGAACTAGCCAAATTATTAAGAGAAAATGGATATAATGCACCAAGAATTGAACTTCCATCATTTCTTGTTAAGTTATATGCGATCTATGATAAACAGGTAAGGCATTTAACAGCAGATATTGATATTACAAGAATTTATCATTCAAATAATGCCAAGAATATCCTTGGATGGGAGCCAAGGAGTGCTGAGCAAGGTGTTTTAGAAGCTGCTGCGCAAATTAAAAAGCTATTATAGTATTATTTGGCGATTTTATTTAAAAACGTATAGTTAATCTCGTATTTATCACTATGCTTATAAGATCTTACTGCAACAACATCTCCTAATTTTTCTTTTGAATTATAAGTTTTATCTTTTTTATTGATATCCACAACTTCATCTGCAATAACAATTATGGTTTCATAATAAAAATTGGTAGTAAAGTATCGATTATTCCACTTAAAAATTTTACCTGGACCTAATTCTTTTCGTGCAGCTCTAAAGGCTTCTGAAAAAGAAATTTGATCTTCTTTTAGGTATTGTTGCAAGTAATAGGTTCGTTCAATCATACCATCTCTATCAATACGTTGATTATCATTTAAATCAGAAGAGTAGAAGGCAAGAAAGATATATAGATTTGTTAGCATTAAAGCTCCTTTTGAGTTATCCTCAGAATTCTTTCTCTTATATACATATCTATTAAATACTTAATTGTTCCTTATTAAATTTTAAAATGAATTTTAAATCTTTTTTATTGAATGAAAGCTGTGATCATAAAGGAAGAATGTTAAGTGATATATATAAGTTTTCAGATAACGAGATTGAAGCAAATCATGATTTTATACAAATAGTTTTTCCTTTAGCAGAACCGAGTTTCTGGTCATCAAATAAATATTTCATTGAATCAGAACAACAGATTGATAGCTTAACAAGCGATAAGAATGTTAGAGAGGCAATATTACAATCAGCTTATTGGTATATTTCGTTTTTAAAAAGAAATAATCATTGGAAAAACGTTAATAACCATAATCTAAAAAGAATTACTAGAATGATAAAATCGGTTAGACTCATTGTAGGTGATATTGAGGCTGATAAAGTAAAAAAAGAAATAACATCCATTCCAAATATTGAGAAGCTTGTTGGTCAAAAATCTATTAAGTATTGGAAAAATGCTTAAATATTATTTGAAAAAAAGATAAATAATATTAAATTATGTTATCATCAGGACGGGAAAAATCCCACCAACCGAGCATAGGCCACGGTGGTTTGTCAAGTGACAGATGAGCAGCAATGCTGAAAATATCTGAAGCCCTCTGATGAGGGCTTTTTCATTTAACACCTGATGTATTGAATTAATATGAATTAAGGAGGTACATCATGAAAACATATAATTATGGGCTGGGAAGTAAGAAGTTGTGGTACAACGATTATCCCGACCCATCTTACAAACTCATCACCATAGACTTCTCGTATGCTATGGAGCGTTTTACTGTTTATTATCCTTTTGGACAGCGCTTTAAAGAAGATATTCCCTTAAAACGCTTTGAGGAGATTTATCAATGTCATAAATGCCATGACTTTTATGGTCGATTAAGCGATTGGGAATATGAAATGAATTCTATGGTACGTAAAGTGAATAGTAAATTTTGCAGAGAATTTCCCGATGAAGGAAGCTACTGGTTTATTCATTGTAATTGTGAAGGATATTTTTGCTCAAACTGTACTACTAGACTAAGCAAGCGTCGTCATTTATCAAATAAGCTGATATTAACACCACAAGATAAGGATCAGGACTTTTATATTAGTTTTACTGGTGCTATGTCAATGATGCGACGAAGTGCAGGATTTGACTATCACCATAATAGTTGTTTTCGTAAAAAGAAAAAGCAAAGACATTTTATCGATTGGCGAAAACAATTTCAAAAAGAAAAACAACATAGTTTGATGCGTCATTGGTATTGGAATGTACGATCAACCCATTTACAAAATATACTTGAAAGAGAGGTGGGTAGTAATGAGTAGTATAATTGTGACCGAACATTTTATGGAACGATTTTTTGAACGAGTGTTAAAATCTGAATGTACTTATTGTCGTTATGATGTATTAAATAAAATGCAAGATATGATGCACGACTATGAAAGCAAAGCATTTAAAACATTCAAATCTTCCTCCAAAATAGTAAAATTACCATTTGGAAAACGATATCATGCTGTAGTTCAAAATAATATGTTGATTACTTGCTATAAAGTTGATTAAAAGCTTAAGAAAAAGGAAATATATTAAAAAAACTTGATTTTAATTTTTAAAAATATTTATTTATTAGTGAGATATTTCTGATTTTTATCACCAATTCTCCGTAAACCTTTAATCAAAAATAAAACAGGGAAAGGAATGCCTATATGAAACTACATTTATTTAATCCAAATTCAAAAGAATACAAAAAAATAGAACAAATTTATCACAATAACACATGCATGATCTGTAATCTTCCAATGAAGATGTATAGTTTATACTTTTTTTCATTTGATAATGAAAGGGTAAAAGATGGAGAAATGCACGAAACATACCATATTGGATGTAATCATTGTTTTTCTCTTTATGATTCAGATTTTGTATTGGTACAAATTGATATGAGACACTTTATCGGATACACAATTAGAAATATTGCGTGATATATTCTTTTTTTAACCATATTTTTAAAAAATTGTATTATGATTGAGCAAATAAAAGATATCGTTAAAAAACAAGGACCTATAAAAGCCAAAGATATAGCTTATCAATTAAACGTTGATACCAGCACAGTTAACAGTATCCTTTATAGAAGAGAAGTAAAAGATGTTCTTGAAAGGGATAATTCTTACAAATGGAAATACAAGAAAAATATTTCTTCATCTGACAATCAAGTAAATGTAGATCCTCAGTTAAGCAAAATAACAAAATATTTTATTAATTGTTTATCCAGAGAACAACTTAAACTTTCTGTTTTTGCTAGAAGTAATTATAATTTACAATATACTCAACTTTCCAGTTTTAATACTGAGGACGAAAATTTTAATTTTTTAGATAATTTGGATAATGAAGAATATTCTAGATTAAAAAGTTCAATTTCCAATTCTCAAAGAGCTTATAATCAAAGAGGTGGCCCAAAACAAGAATGTATAGGTTATCCTATTTACATGAATAAAATTAAATCTAAAAAAGGCGATTATTACTATCTATTAAGACCACTATTTATAATTTCAATTGATAATGAAAGCAATTTGTTGACGGATATAAGGTTAAATGCAGATTTTTTTGAACATATCATTAAATCTTCAAATAATGCATCCATTTTGGAGCAAATGAATGATATAAGCACTATGATTGAATTACATACAAATTCAGATAATGTTGAAATATTAAATGAGATGTTGCAAAATATTATATCCGAAAGATATGACTGGCCTTGGGAAGAGGATTTTGATATTTACAAAAGTGATTTAAAGTTAAGTGAGATAGATTATGAAGATAAGATTATAAATTGTGCAATTTATACTGGCATGGAGCAAAGTAAGTTTACTAGAGGGTTAGAATCTGAGCTTCAAAGCTTATCAAAAATGTCTACCGATCAAATTAAAGGTACAGCTTTATATGATTGGATATATAATACTGAAAATTTAAATAAATCAAGAATGGTAAATAGTTTTAATACAATTCAGCCTGTTAATTTAAATGATGAGCAACTTTCAGCAGTTAAGAATGCGCTTACATCCAATCTAAGTGTTATTTCCGGACCACCTGGCACTGGTAAAAGCCAAGTAGTATCTTCATTATTAATTAATTCAATTTATAATAACACTACTGTATTATTTAGTAGTAAAAACAACCAGGCTGTTGATGTCGTTATTGATAGGACTAACAAAGAAAGCCAAACTCCAGTACTTCTTCATCTTTCGAAACAAAAAAGGTACTCAAAATTAAAGAGCTATTGTGAAAACGTAATAAATAATGCTCCAAATGATTCAGTAAAAAGAAAACTTCAAAGAAGCATGAAAAAGCTAAAAAATATTGATGATGAAATAAAAAATATTGAAGAACTTGATACGTCATTGAGAAATAAAGTTTTGAAAATTAATGAAAAGTATGAACAAATTTTAAAAGATTATAATAACTCTAATAAAGAAATTGATAAAAAAATTCAAAGCATTAATAGTGATTTAAACTTTAAAACAAACCTTAAAAAATTAAAAGCTTTAAAAAATAAAATTGTTAAAGATTATGAAGAAATTTCTATTGAATATCCAAAAAGAAGAAAGAAATTTATTTCTAGTGGAAAATATCATACTCAAAAAGCTCTTAAATTTTTAAATGAAAACCTACCCAAAAAAGAACATGGATTTTTTAAAAGATTTTTTAAAGAAATTGCTTTTGATGAAGAGGCTTTTATTCAAATTCTCGCCAAACTAAATAACTTTAATAAATCAAATTCTATTATTCCGATTAGAAAATACAAGTTTTATAAAAATCATGAAAAAAATTATGATTTAATAAAATCATTACATAAAAATATTGATTTCTGGAAAGATTTTGATTATAAAAATCTTTCATTTCATTTTTTAGAAAAAAAAGAAATTGAAAATATTAAAAAGCACGTCAAAAATTTTCAGGAAATTTTCAATAGTGTTTCTGACAAAAAAATTAATATAAAATTAAATCAAGAAAATCTTTTACTTACAAAACAAAAAATTTTAAAAAAATATAATGATATTGATATTTATATTGACCTTGTTACTTATTTAGATCTCCTCAATTTCCTTGACAAAAATGAAGATAGTTTTGACTTAACAAAAAAAATTATGAATTTAAAAGAACAGAAAATTTATACATCTAAAGATATATGGGAGTTTTTTACAAAAGTAAGAAGTTCAACATTCAATAAGGAAATAAGAAAAGAAATTCAGGAATTTTTGACTATATTAGGGCTTTTAGAAGACAGTAACATTTCAGATGGACAACAAATAAACGACAGAAGGTTAGCAGCTCAATTTAATAAACATTTAAATAAAGTTATGAAAATAGCACCTTGCTGGTCTGTTACTTCTTTATCAGCAAAAAGTAAAATACCATTTCAAGCCAATCAATTTGATCTTTTAGTCATAGATGAAGCTAGTCAAAATGATATTGCTTCAGTCTTACCTCTACTTTTTAGAAGTAAAAGAGCTGTTATAATTGGAGACGAACAGCAACTAAAACATATATCTGGTATATCACCTAAAGAAGATTTAAATCTACTCGAAAGTTTTGATTTATTAGAAAATGAAAGTATTTGGTCTTATTCACAAAATTCACTTTTCAAGATTGCAGATAGTAAGTGTAATCAAGGCAAAAAAACCCATCTTTTAGATCATTTTAGAAGCCACAAGGATATAATTAACTTTTCAAATAATTATTTTTATGGAGGAAGTCTTAGAGTTGCAACAAGTTATAGTAACTTGAAGTTGGTTGAAAATGAAAGCGTTGTAAGGTGGATTAATATTAAAGGACAATCTAAAAGGCCTTCAAATAATCGTTCTTTAATAAATATTGAGGAATCTAAAGCTATATTATCAGAGCTTAATAATTTAAAAGATAATAATTATGAAGGTTCAATAGGTATTGTAACTCCTTATAGGGCTCAAGCAAATCAAATTTTAAAAGATATAAATAGTAATGAAAATCTATATAATTGGTTTATTGATGAAAGAAATGGAAGTGTTAATACGGTTCATTTATTTCAAGGAGATGAGAGGGATATAATGTTCTTTTCAACAGTAGTTACAAAAAATGTTGATGCAAACGTAATGAATTTTTTTAAACCAAACCTCTTTAATGTTGCTATAACAAGAGCTCGTGCTGCATTATGGATTGTTGGAAATAAAGAAGATTGTATGAATTTTGCCCATGAAGAATTGTCAAACCTAACCAAGTATGTTAATAATCTTGGTGAAAGAGTAGTCAAAAAAGAAAAAATACCTTCATTTAGGACAAAAAAATACCCTCATAACTATGTTAGAGAGTTGAATGTTAATTACACAGAATGGGAGGTTTTACTCTACGAAGAGCTTGCTAAAAATGAAATTTATGCTGTTCCTCAATTTCAGGTGGATCAATATAAGCTGGATTTAGCTGTATTCGATCAAAAAAATGATAGAAAACTTAATATTGAATGTGACGGTCATTCATTTCATAGCGATGAAAAAGGTGAGCTAATTACGAAAGATAGAATAAGAAATTTGAAAATGATTGAGCAAGGTTGGGATGTCAAAAGGTTTTGGAATAATCAAATAAGAGATAACCTTCAAAGCTGTGTAAGTCAGATTATTGAATGGAAAGAAAACTACAATGAAAAGGTTGAATTATTTAAAGGCCAGCGAATTCTTTAATGGGCTGCTTCAACACACTATTTATATTGCTATTAGGTGGAATATTCTTTTTCTGGCCTGATTTAATGCAGGTAGAAGGCTTTTGGTTTGGTTTTATAGCTATTTGGCTGTGTTTCTTTTTTTCATGGGTTTTATTTGGTGATATAGCAGATGAGATATCTGGTGTAAATAAATACAAAAATGACGAATTTTAAAAGTGATTTTTTTTAAATTAATTAATATCAAATGGTAAAAAATATACTACTTGAAAAAATACAACAAAAATTCTTAGATAAGATAATTTCAGATTCAGATTTTGAAAGTGATGTTTTGTTTATTTTTAAAGGTTTTTCGTTTACATTTTATAACCACTTATCCTCACACATAAATGCAATAAATAACTTTAATGACTTTTGCAAGGAGGGGGAATTAGATCTTGCTCAATTAAATAATAAAAAAACCAGGAAAAACATTGCTAGAAGTTTTTTATCAGATATTGTTGGATTAAATTTTTGCTCCTTTGAAGAAGTGCTTGTAGCAGATATTAAACTTAACGATTTAGAATGTGAGGTAATATTTATAAATAATGATTTTTTTCCGACTTCAATAATAAATCCAACCAATGAGATTTTTCCAGATTTCGAAAAAGAAATATCATCTGAAATAAGAACCATGGATTTTGCAAGCGATAATTTTGAATCTATTTTTGGTTTTTCCAAAAATGAGTCAACAAAAATAAACTTTGTAAACTATAAATCACTTATTTTTTCAAATGTTGAAGATTACAAAAATATAGAATTTTATAATTATATTTTTGATAATTCGGTTTTCGACTTTATTGAATCGGATAAAAACTACAACAAAATTTCAATGTCAAATAATGAACTATATAACGAAATTTTATTTTCAATTTATAATTTTGAATCTCCTGAACAACTAAATTATCAAATCACTAGTAATTTTCATGAGCACCATAAAATTCAATTACATAGAATAGTTCAGATTTTTAATGAAATTGATATAAAAATTAATTTCTATACCGAATCTCAAGATAAAGATATAATTGAGCCTAGAGAGGAATTATCCGAAATTCTTAAAAAACATTGGAATAGTTCTGAATTTAGAGATGTGATTTTTTATAGTAACCCGGACACAGGTTCAAATAATACAATTAAAATAAAGCAAGATATAATTTGTGAGGATATTCTTCAGCAGTCTGAAAAGGCTCTTAACAATGAAAAATTTAATGATATTTTTGTTACTGCACCAACAGGAGCGGGAAAGTCGCTTTTCTTTCAACTTCCTGCGATTTATCTAGGAAAAAAAGGTTTTATAACAATTATAATTTCCCCTTTAAAGTCATTAATGTACGACCAGGTTGAAAATCTTAAAAACTTAAGAAATGTAGATAATGCAACTTTTTTAAACTCTGACCTTTCTCCAATTGAGCGAGAAGATCGTATTGAAGATATAAAAAATGGAACTTATGACATTGTTTACATGTCACCAGAACTTCTTTTGTCTTATAGTATTGATTTTTTTATTGGTGAAAGAAAAATTGGACTAATGGCTATTGATGAAGCCCACCTTGTATCAACTTGGGGAAGAGGTTTTAGGGTTGATTATTGGTATTTAGGCACGCATTTAAACAAGCTTAAAAAATATTATGTTGATCAGGATGGTAATTCTATAGATTTTCCTATAATAGCATTAACAGCAACTGCCGTTTATGGGGGAAATGATGACATAGCATTTGAGACAATTTCAAGTCTCAATATGGATCCTGGTTTAAATGGAAAATATATTGGTATAGCAAAAAGAGATGATATAGAATTTGAACATCATCATTTTAATCCTAAAGGAAGCTATAAGGATGAAAAGCAGATTAAGACTGTAGATCATATCAAAAGTCTTATAGATTCAAACACCAAGGCGATAGCCTATTTTCCTTTTACAACACATATAAATGATACAATGACTTTACTTGAAAATATTGATTATGGTACTAAATCGAGACCATTTCATTCAAGAATAGCAAATAAAAATTTTAAAAAAGAAGTTCAAGATGATTTTAAGAATAATAAAATTTCGGTTGTTTTAGCGTCAAAAGCATTTGGAATGGGTGTCGATATAAGCGATATACAGCAAGTATATCATCATGCTCCTTCTGGTGGTTTAGCTGACTATATTCAAGAGATTGGTAGAGCAGCTAGAGATAAAAATATATCAGGTAAAGCTGTTACTTTCTTTAACGAAAATGATTTACAGTATAGTAAAGTGCTATTTGGTCTTTCATCAATAAAACAGTATCAAATTAAATGGATTTTAGGCAAAATATTAAAGCTTTATGACTTAAACGAAAAAAAACCAAATATGCTTGCCAGCACAAATGATTTTTCTCACATTTTTGGAGATCAAAGTAATCAAAATGGTGTTCTAGAAAATAAAATTCAAAGTTGTCTGATGATGATCGAAAAGGATTTTGTTAATAAGAGAGGATTTCCAGTTGTCTTAGCAAGGCCAAAAAGATTATTTGGAACAGTTTACGCTGAAGTACCACAAAACATAGAAAAAATTTTTAACAAGAAATATTCTAAATACATTCATTTATTAGAAAAGTCTAAGCCAGAAAATACTACAACCAGTATTGATAGATTTGGAAGAAAGACCACAATTACCACTCCTGGATCTTCAAACGCAATTTATCTTATTAAACTTGATAAAATGTGGGAAGAGATAAACGAATTTAGAAAAATTAACTTTGCATCTATGAAAAGAAATTTTTATCAAAAAGAATTATTTGTCGGTAGAGATTTTGATAATAACAATCAACCAATACCAATTCAAAGACTAGAAATTAACTTTAATAATGATTTATTAAGAGATGATATAATTGATGAGTTTGAAGAGGTTTGGGACGTCTTACTTTCAGTTTTTATATCTTTTCAGGGATCTTACTTTACAAGAAAAGAGTTTAGAAATAAGGTCTCAAAAGCATTGCCAGGTAGAAATAAAAATTTTTATATGGGCATTGAAGAAATTTTGACCATTTTTAAAGTTCGTCCAAAGACATCTTATCAATGGACTTCTGGTGGTAAAGTATTAAATAATGCATTTTTAGAAACAAAAAATAATTATGATGATAGAAAGATTGGTATATTTGGACAAAATGATACTCAGGTTTTTAGGTGTAATAAAAATATTTATAAAACAAAAAAAACTTTTTCTACTTGGTTCAACCTCTTGATGGGTAATACTGAACAATACGAAAGTAGCGTTTCCAAATACATCAATATTTCTTCTCCAAAAGATAAAATATTTATTCAAATTGCACAAATGCTCGAATTTTTTGACCTTGCAACTTTTGAAGCGAAAGGTGGAACGGATCCTAAAATATTTATAAGAATAAATGATCCAAATCGTTTGAGGCTAACAGCCCTTGACGATTTCTATACTAATGAAATTGCATCAGATGTTTATAGCAGATTTGAATCCTCAATTAATTTGATGACATATTTCTTCGCATCTAAGTTCTCTTCCAAAGAAAAGTGGAAACTAGTAGAAGAGTATTTTCTTGGAACAGATTTGACAGAACAAATTAATAAATTTTTAGATGAGTAAAGTCAATTTTAAACTAAAAGAAATTTAGCGCATGTTTGTAAACACTTTCAAAAACATTGATAATGTCTTGTATAGAGATGCGGGAGCTGATAGCGAATTAGATTATACAGAACAAACCTCTTGGGTCTTATTTTTACGTTATTTAGACAATTTAGAAAATGAAAAAGCTGACACTGCTGCTTTAGAAGGTAAATCATATAATTTTTTAATGGAGGAGCCTTATTGTTGGTCCTCTTGGGCTGTTCCAAAAAAAGAAGATGGGAGCATTGATTTTAATAATGCTCGTACGGGAGAAGATCTCATTAATTTTGTTGATAACGAGCTTTTTCCATATTTAGCAAAATTCAAGGAAGAGACTGATAATCCTAGAACCATTCAATACAAGATAGGAGAAATATTTTCTGAAATTAAAAACAAGATTAATAGTGGATATAACCTGCGTGAAATTTTAGAAGCTGCAGACGCATTAAGTTTTAACTCATTGGAGGAAAAAGATGAATTAAGCACGCTCTATGAATCTAAAATTGCTAATATGGGTAATGCGGGAAGAAATGGAGGACAATTTTATACCACTCGTCCATTAATTAAGGCTATTATTGATACTGTTAAGCCTTCTATTGGTGAAACCATTTATGATGGTGCAGTTGGTTCAGCAGGCTTTCTTTGTGAATCATATAAATATTTAAAACCAAAAATATCCAATACCCAAGAAATGAGTATCTTGCAGGATAGTACTTTTTATGGAAAAGAAAAAAAGAACCTAGCTTATATAATTGGGGTCATGAATATGATTCTTCATGGGATTGAAGCTCCAAACCTATTACATACCAATACATTAAATGAAAACATTCGTGATTTTCAGGAAAAGGATCGATTTGATATTATTTTAGCTAATCCTCCGTTTGGGGGAAAAGAACGCCCTGAAATTCAACAAAACTTTGATATTAAAACCAGTGAAACAGCGTTTTTATTTTTACAGCATTTTATCAAAATTTTAAAACAGAATGGACGTGCAGGAATCGTCATTAAAAACACCTTCTTATCTAATACGGATAATGCATCAGTTTCCTTACGTAAACACCTGCTTGAAACCTGTAACTTAGAAATGGTACTAGATATGCCTAAAGGAACCTTTCCTGGCACTGGTGTGAAAACAGTAGTTCTTTTCTTTAAAAAAGGAACACCAACCAAATCAATCTGGTATTATCAGTTAGATCCAGGCAGAAGTCTTGGAAAAACCAATCCGTTAAATAGTAAAGACTTTCAAGAATTTTTATCTCAACAAGAGTCAAAACCTGAAACCGAACGTTCCTGGAATCTTTCCATCGATACCGTTAATACAGAAACCTGTGATTTAGGGGTTTCAAATCCAAATCTTCCCGAAGAAGCACCACTGAGAAGTCCAAATGAGCTTTTAGAAGAAATGAGATCTTTAGATAAGGAAAATCAATCAATTTTAAAAGAGATTGAGAAGATTTTATGAAACATAGATTAAGATCAGTTGCGCTTGATTCTCTTTGTGATATAGAATATGGTACGAGGGTTACTCGAAAGAGGGACGCAGGTAGCGAGTACCCAGTTTATGGGGGAGGAGGAAAAACATTTTATATTGATAAATTCAATCGTGAGAGTGTATTTATTGTTTCAAGATTTGGAATGTCCGAAAATTGTACCAGATTTGTTTCAGGAAAGTTTTTTCTCAATGATAGTGGTCTCTCATTGTCATCAAAAAAAGAGTATAATCTATTAAATGACTTTCTTGGATATCAACTACTTCATAGATCAAAAGATATTTATAATCTTGGTAGAGGAACTGCTCAAAAAAATCTAGACGTTAAGAATTTTAGAAAAATGAAATTTAAATTTGTTGATTCTCTTGATGAGCAAAAACGTATTGTAAAAAAACTTGATACCTGCATGGAACGAGTTGAAAAAGCGATTCAAAATGTGGAGCAGAATATTCAGAATGCGGAGGATTTATTTCAGAGTAAATTGAATGAAATGTTAAGTCAAGAAGGTGATGACTGGACAATAAAGAATTTGGGCGAAGTTTGTACTATGATAAAAAGAGGAATTGCACCAAAATATATCGACGGTGATGATGGCTTAACTGTTATAAACCAAAAATGCATAAGAAATCATAAAGTTGACTTCTCATTATCCAGAAAACACAATAATGATGCAAAACCAGTTAATATTGAAAGAATTATTATTGAGGGAGATGTTTTAGTAAACTCAACTGGAGTTGGAACACTAGGAAGAGTAGCACAAATAATTAATCTACCAAAAGAAAGAGCTACGATTGATACTCATGTGACAGTATTAAGACCTAAACCTAAATTTTTTGTACTAAAATATTTTGGATTTGCAATCATAAATTTAGAAAAACAGATTCAAAAAAGTGGTCAAGGTTCAAGTGGTCAAACAGAGCTCTCAAGATTAAAACTGCAAAATAATTTTTCAATTAGATTTCCATTATCCATTGAAAAACAAAATGAGATTGCAATCAATTCAGCTAAGATTAAATCTGATACTAAAAAACTTCAGTATAACTACCAACAAGAACTAGATGCCCTAGATAAACTTAAACAATCCATTCTAGAAAAAGCCTTCAATGGAGAATTATGACTAGAGATAAAAGCTGGGTACGTAACGAGCAAGAAACTCGAACTAATTTTATCTTACCTAAGTTAATTGAGGCTGGATGGAGCAAAGATGGTGCACGTATTAGAGAAGAGGTTCCTATATCTATTGGAAGGCTTGTTGGCCATAATAATCAGCGTGCAACAAAACTGGATGCAGACTATGTCTTAGAGTATAAAAATACACCCTTAGCAGTCATAGAAGCGAAAAAAGCATCATTGGATTACACTGCAGGCGTATCTCAAGCAAAAAATTATGCAACCAAGCTTCAAATTCGTTTTACTTATGCAACCAATGGAAAAAAAATCTATGCCATGGATATGGATACTGGAAAAGAGGGAGATGTAGATCGTTTTCCCACTCCTGAAGAATTATGGAATAATACTTTTGGTGCAGAAAAAGCGTTAAATCCACAAGCAACTAAGTGGCGAGAAGAATTTAGTACCGTACCATTTGAAAATAAGAATGGTACTTGGTCACCAAGATATTATCAACAAATTGCAATAGATCGTGCCTTGCAAGCTATTTCCAATGGAAAAAAACGTATGTTATTAACCTTGGCTACTGGGACTGGGAAAACTGCAATTGCTTTCCAAATTGCTTGGAAATTATTTAATAAGCGCTGGAATCTTCAGGAAGACGGAAAGCGTTTACCTCGCATCTTATTTTTGGCTGACCGTAATTTGCTAGCAGATCAAGCGTATAATTCCTTTTCTGCTTTTGAGGATGATGCCTTGGTACGCATTCGTCCAGGTGAAATTCGTTCTCAAGGAAAAGTACCAACCAATGGTAGTATCTTTTTTACTATCTTTCAAACCTTTATGTCAGGAGAAAATGACACCCCATTTTTTGGCCAGTATCCTGAAGATTTCTTTGATTTTATTATCATTGATGAGTGTCATCGTGGTGGGGCAAGTGATGAAAGTAATTGGCGTGCTATTATGCAATACTTTAGTTCAGCAGTGCAATTAGGATTGACTGCAACTCCGAAGCGTACGGATAATATTGATACGTATGCTTATTTTGGGGAGCCTATCTATACTTATTCCTTAAAAGATGGTATTAATGATGGATACTTAACTCCGTTTAAAGTGCGTCAAATTCATAGCAATATTGACCAGTATATTCACACTGGGGAAAATGCCGTAGTTGAAGGAGAAGTAGAAGAAGGTAAGCTTTATACGGAATCAGATTTTAATCGCAATATTGTCATCAAAGAACGTGAAGCATTTAGGGTGAAAGAATTCTTAAAAGAAATGAATCCGCTTGATAAAACTATTATTTTTTGTGCAACTCAAGATCATGCAGCTTTAGTACGCAATTTGGTTAATCAATTAAATCCAAATCCACACTCTGATTTTTGTCATCGTGTCACAGCAGATGAAGGAGCGTTAGGAGAGCAACATCTAAGAGACTTTCAGGATAATGAAAAAAAATATCCAACCATTTTAACAACCTCACAAAAATTAAGTACGGGAGTAGACTGTCCTGAACTAAAGAATATTGTCTTAATGCGTCCAGTAAATTCAATGATAGAATTCAAGCAGATCATAGGAAGAGGAACACGATTATTTGATGATAAAAATTACTTTACTATTTTTGATTATGAAGGTGCTTATAAGCATTTTCTAGATCCTGAATGGGACGGGGAACCAATGGAACCAGAGCCAACTTCGTCAGCAACACCTAATGACCCTATTATTGTTGACAAAGACCCTTCAACTACTGAAGATGAAGAGCCAAAAGTAAAGCTTCAAATTCAGCTAAGTGAAGATAATGTACGTGAACTGCAAGTGACCAAACAAACCTCATTTTGGGATAGTGAAGGTCGACCAATAACTGCAGAACAATTTGTCAAATTACTCTTTCAAGATTTACCAAAATTATTTAAATCAGAGCAAGATTTAAGAGTTTTATGGTCAAAACCTGATACACGAAGTGAATTGTTAGATGTTCTTAATAAAAACGGATATTCTGAATCACAACTTGAAGAATTAAGAGAAATAATAAAAGCTGTTGATAGTGATATATATGATGTTTTATCCTATATATCATTTAACTCTCTACCAAAAACAAGAAAAGAAAGAGCAAATTATGCTAAGTCAAAGTTAAACTTTTTAGATAAAAAGAAAGAATTTGCTCATTTTATATTAGATCAATATATAAATCATGGCTTTAAAGAACTCGATAATGAGAAACTTCCTAAACTAATTAATTTAAAGTATCAAACAATTAAAAATGCTAGGATAAAACTAGGCGATATTGACGATATAAGGCAAATATTCATTAGCGTCCAAGAAAAACTATATTTAAGTTAAAATATGCTGTAACATAGCTGTTTATCAGTTATTTACGCATAATAAAGATTATGTATAATTAGATATATATGAGAAAAAACTTAGGAAAAAATACAAGAAGATTTATTCTATCCTTCCTCGCTAGTCTTACTACTGCAGCGATTTTTTATGGTGGTGGTAATTACATAAATAAACAAACACCCTACTATAATTTCTTTTCTAATTTTATTAGCGATTTAGGAAGAACTACAAGTCATTCTGGTGACGATAATACGATATCTCTATCTTTTTTCATACTTGGTATGCTTATTCAAGTGTTTGGAGCGTTCTATTTTTTATACAATGCCGCAGATTATTTTAAAAGTGATAAACCGAAAGTAACTATTTTAGCTAAGATTTCTGCTGCAATAGGATCTATAAGTTTACTCGGAGTTATTATAACTCCTGCAGATGTACCTTCTTTATATTTTCTTCATATTTTATTCGCAAATTCGGTGTTTAATTGCTCTTTTGTAACTTTAAGCATATACGGTTATCTTTTTTACTCTAAAGGCCTTAAATACGTTACTTACTCCATATTAACGTGCTCAATGATCGTTTTAGGATATATAATATTTCTTGAGATAGGCCCTCCTCCATGGAAATCTATAGAAGCATTAACACTTCACGCTACCTATCAAAAAATTGCTGTATTAAGCTTGCTTGGTACAATCTGGATTATGTCCAAAGGTACTGATTTACTTTACAACAAAATTCAGTAATCTGTTTGGAACATAAATTGTTTTTACAATATCGCCATCTGAAGTATATTTATCTACATTATCAATTGAAAGTGCTTCTGTTACAACATCTTTTTCTACTGAATCTTTTGGAATATTTATGTTAGCTCTAAGCTTACCGTTTACCTGAACGATTACTGTAACTTTATCTAATTGTAATAAATTATCATCAAATTGTGGCCACGACTGATATGTAATAGTTTCAGAATGACCTAATAAACTCCAAAACTCTTCAGAAAGATGTGGTACAAACGGGCTTGATATTATAACTAGTTCCTCAATAAGCTTTTTAGAGATTGTATTACATTTTTGTAAATGATTGCAATAAATCATGAGTTGAGATACTGCAGTATTAAAATGCAAGTTTTCGATATCATCAGCCAATTTTTTAATAGTCTGATGATGTAGAAATAGCGTATCTTTATCTTCTTCATCTTTATCGACAATTTTTGAAGACAAATCGCCATTTTCATTAACGATAATTGACCATAATTTATTTAAAAATCTATAGCAACCTTGTAAACCTTTTGTACTCCAAGGTTTTGATTTATTTAAAGGACCCATAAACATTTCGTACAGTCTCATTGAATCAGAACCATATTTATCCATAATTTCCTCAGGATTTATTACGTTATCTCGAGACTTACTCATTTTTGTACCATCATCCCCCAAAATCATTCCTTGATTATATAATTTTTTGAATGGTTCTTTTGAAGAAACCAAACCTAAATCATATAAAACATGATGCCAAAATCTTGAATACAATAAATGAAGTACTGCATGTTCTTGTCCACCTATGTACAAATCTACTGGCATCCAATAGTTTTCATTTTCTTTTGACCAAGCTTCATTTGTGTTGTCTGGATCAGTGAATCTTAAAAAATACCAACATGATCCTGCCCATTGTGGCATAGTATTAGTTTCTCTAAGTCCAATAATATTTGCATTTTTATCTTTTACTTCAACCCAATTATCAATTAAAGATAATGGAGACTTACCATCATCTGATGGTTTATAATTTTCAACTTCAGGAAGCATTACAGGCAAATCTTTTTCTGGAACTAATTCTACTGCATCATCTTTGTGAATCAACGGAAAAGGTTCTCCCCAATATCTTTGTCTAGAAAACAACCAATCTCTTAGTTTGTAATTTACTGTAGCTTTTCCAATTGAATTTTTCTCGATATATAAAATTGCCTTTTTAATAGCTTTATCTACACTCAAACCATCTAATGATAAGGTTTTTTCGTTCGAGGAATTTATAATTTTTGAATTACCTCTTGCAGTGAATGCTGCTTTAGATACATCTCCCCCTTCAACAACTTCAACGATAGGAAGATTGTATTTAGATGCAAAATCCCAATCTCTTTCATCGTGTCCAGGAACTGCCATGATTGCTCCTGTTCCATAACTAATTAATACATAATCAGCTATCCAAATTTCAATTTTTTCTCTAGTAAATGGATTTATTGCATACGAGCCTGTAAAAACACCAGTTTTATCTTTGTTAATTTCTGTTCTATCAAAGTCAGATTTCTTTTTAGTTTTTTCAATATATGACTCCACCTCTTCTCTTTGTTTATTTGAAACTAATGAATGAATTAATGTATGTTCTGGAGCTAAAACCATATAAGATGCTCCAAAAAGTGTATCAGGTCTTGTAGTATATACATTTATTAAATCGTTACTACCATCAATTTTAAAACCTAATTCAACACCTTCAGATCTACCAATCCAGTTTTTTTGAAGTTCTTTTATATTTTCTGGCCAATCTAAATCATCTAATCCGTTTAAAAGCGACTCTGCATAATCTGTAATTTTTAATATCCACTGCTTCATTGGAAGTCTTATTACAGGGTGACCCCCAATATCAGATTTTCCATTAACTACTTCTTCGTTAGCAAGAACAGTTTTCAATTCAGGACACCAGTTAACAGCAACTTCTTGTTCAAATGCCAAACCTTTTTTAAAAAGTTGCATAAATATCCACTGAGTCCATTTGTAATACCCTGGATCTGTAGTATTTATTTCTTTTGACCAATCATATGAAAAACCCAGACTGTTTATTTGTTTTTTAAAGTTTTCTACATTTTGTTGAGTTGTTACTTTAGGATGAGTACCTGTTTTGATAGCATATTGCTCTGCTGGTAGACCAAATGCATCCCAACCCATTGGATGGAGAACATTAAAGCCTTTCATGCGCTTATAGCGCGCAACAATGTCCGTTGCTACATATCCTAGAGCATGACCAACATGAAGACCTGCACCTGAAGGATATGGAAACATATCAAGAACATAATACTTAGGTTTACTACTGGATGCATCTTCAGACTTAAAAGTTTGATTTTCTAACCAAAATTTTTGCCATTTACTCTCTATAGATTTATGATTATAACTCAAATTTAATAGAAGTTCTTAACTTGCTTCATCCAATCAAGAATTATTGCATTAACGTCAATTGGTTGATCTGTAGATGTACCATATCCCATATTGTTTGAAGTTGTGCTCCCAAAAGCATTAGTCATTGGACCACTATATTCATCATCAGCAAGCACTTGATTAGCTTGGAACTTCGCTAATACCTTTTTTGTTTTAGGATCTCTAAAAATAATATGAGATGTTTTAGGATCTGCTGTGGAGCCATAGTATGGATCAAAATTAAAGTCCTCAAAGTTTATCAATACTTCCATATCTCCATCAGTTTCAGGAGGAAGAATTTCAAATCCAATTTTAACTAACTCAGACTGAAGTGATTGAATGTGTTCAACCATAAATGGATCTTGTATATAATCATTTATGAACTCTTCAATCTTGTTTGTTTGACTAAGTTTTACTTTTTTTCTTCTAAACTGTCCATTTAAATCAGTTGTAAAAACAAACAACAATAGAACAGCAAGTACATAAGCATATTTTTTATTTATCATTTTTTATCCTCCCTTAGAGTGCACATCCGTCAATTCCTCTTTTTTTGTAATAATCTTGGTGATAATCTTCTGCATCATAGAATTCTGCAATTTCTTCAATTTCTGTAACTATTTTTGATTTAAATTTTCCAGACTCATTTAGTGAATTTATTTTATTTTCAATTATGAGTTTTTCTTTTTCATCTGAAAAATATGCAGCTGAGCGATATTGCGTTCCAATGTCTGGCCCTTGACGATTCATAGTAGTTGGATCATGAAGTAGGAAAAAGGTATCAACTAATTTATCAAATGATATGATATTTGGATCGTATTCTACTTCAACAGCCTCAGCATGTCCGGTTAAACCAGTACATACAAGCTCATATGACGGATTTTTAACCTTACCCCCTGTATAACCAACAGAAGTAGATTTAACTCCATCCATTTGTTGGAATGTAGATTCTACACCCCAAAAACAACCCGCTGCAAAAACGGCTTTTTTATTATCATTGTCACTCGCCATAACTAACCCCATTATTGAAATAATAACTATTATATATGTTTTAATTTTTATCATAATTGTAATATAAATATCCTCCTAGTAAACTCATAGGTATAGATACAACAGCTCCTATAACAGGTATTAAAAAAGAAGCAAAAAATATACCTACAACTATAAATACTGTATTAAAAATACGCACAATTATCCTTTGTTGGAAAAAATCTTTTTTTATGGCGTATATACATAAAGAAAATTAACAATAAAAGATTATTAAATTAAATAAAAAAGCCTCTCAATAAATGAGAGGCTTTGGTGGCTACCATAATAGACTCTTACCCTTAATGTCTATTTAGTAAATTTAAAATATTTTTTAACTCATTTTTAATTTCATTTAAAGCAGAAACCTGTGTATTTGATAATTTTCTATCATTAATTGGTTCAATAGATTTATTTTTAAGCTCTCTAACTGCTCCTTTTATGGTAAACTTTTTATCATAAAGTAATTTCTTAATATCAAGGATAACTTTAATATCTCTTTGTTTATAAGTTCTATTTCCTGCCTTATTTTTTGATGGTTTTAAGGTTGGAAATTCAGATTCCCAGTATCTCAAAACATATGGCTTTAATTCAGTCATTTCACTTACTTCTTTAATACTATAATATAGTTTTGTATTTGATTCAAGCATAACTCTAATAATATATAAAAAAAATGGTTAAAGTGATACTTTAATGATGTAAATTGAAGAATTTAAATTTCTTTAAGATCTGAAAATTCTAAAGAATGAGCTATAGCTACTTCTTTATTTGTTAATTGACCTTTAAAAGTATTTAAGGCCATCAAGAGTTTATCATCATTCAATAAGCCATCTAAACCAGAATTTGCAAATTTTAATATAAATGGTTTAGTAGCTTCATTTAGTGCATTTGTTGCTGTAAATGGAACAGCAGAGGGAATATTTCTTACACAATAATGAATAATATCATCAATTGTATATGTTGGATTATCGTGTGTTGTGGGTCTAGATGTTTCAAAACATCCACCTTGATCTACAGAAACATCGGATAATATAGATTTTGGTTCCATTAAACTTAACATATCTTTAGTAATTACCATTGGTGGCTTACCTCCTGGTTTAAGTACAGAGCCAACAACAATATCCATAATAGGCAACAAGTTTTTTATAACTTGTTCGCTAGATTCTGCAACATTCACTTGTGGATAATTATTTTTGATTTCTTTTAATAAATCGTTATTTAAATCTAGTAAAGTTGTATTGGCACCGAGACCTATGCTCATTTGCATAGCATTTAACCCTACAATTCCCCCTCCAATTACTAAAACATTTGCTGGTTCTGCCAAACTTGTACCTGCAATAAGCTTACCCTTACCACCTTTACTCTTTTTTAATAATTCTATACTGTCAAGCAATGCTAACCTACCAGCAATTTCACTCATTGGTTTAAGCATAGGAGTTTGATTATTGATTACAACTGTTTCGTACGCAAGCCCAGTAACATTATGTTCAAGCAATTTATGAGTTAATTCTTTTGAAGAACTAAGGTGTAAATATGTAAATATTACTTTATTAGCAAGCATCTCAACTTCGTCAAAAGAAGGTTCTTTTACTTTTACTATGAGTTCAGAACGATCAAAAACCTCAGCAGCTGTAGAAACAACCTCACAGCCAATTTCTTCATAGTTTTTATCTCGATAACCACTGCCAACACCAGCACCAGTTTCTATAAATACATGGTGTGAAGCCTGAAGAAGCATCTTTGCTGTTTCAGGATTAACCGAAACACGATATTCTTGAGAAATAATTTCTTTAGGAATACCAATTTTCATTATAACAACTACTCAGGTTTTTCAGTTAGTAATTTTATACTAAAATTTAAACGGCCCTGCTTATCAATTTCGAAAAGTTTTATTTTTACCTTATCTCCCTCTGATAGCACATCTTCAACTTTATTAACACGTTCCCATGCTAAATGAGATATATGAACTAAACCCTCTCTTCCAGGGGCAAATTCAACAAAAGCTCCAAAATCAAGAATTTTTGTTACTTTTCCATCGAACACAGTTCCAACTTCTGGATCTAATACAACAGCTTTTATCTGTGTTATTGCATTATCTAGTTTAGCTTTGTCTTCTGCAGATACACTTACTGTTCCATCATCATCTATATTTATGACACATCCTGCATTTTCTTGAAGAGCTTTAATATTTTTGCCGCCTGGCCCAATTAAAGCACCAATTTTATCTTTGGGAATTTGGAAGGATTCAATTTGTGGTGCATATGGTGATAATGCATTGGGTTTATCTATTGCTTTATACATCTCATCAAGTATATGCAATCTTCCTTTGTTTGCCTGTTCTAAGGCGTTAGATAAGACATCCATAGAAAGACCAGGAACTTTTAAATCTAACTGAATTGCACTTATGCCATCTTTAGTACCAGCTACTTTAAAGTCCATATCACCTAGGAAATCCTCTGTACCAAGTATATCACTTAATACTGCATAATTGTCTTCGTCATCCATTATCAAGCCCATAGCAATACCTGCCACATGTCCTTTTATTGGCACACCTGCGTTCATCATAGCTAAAGAACCTCCACAAACGGAAGCCATTGAAGAAGATCCGTTTGATTCTGTAATCTCTGAAACAATACGAATTGTGTACGGAAATTCTTCTAATGAAGGTAATATAGGCTTCAGAGATCTTTCAGCTAAATGACCATGTCCAATTTCTCGCCTGTTAGTGAAACCAATTCTTCCAGTCTCTCCTACACAATATGGAGGAAAGTTGTAATGAAGTAAGAATGATTTTTTATAATCACTAGCCATTGAATCAATAATTTGTTCATCTCTACTTGATCCAAGGGTTAATGCAGCAATTGACTGTGTCTCACCTCTAGTAAAGAGAGCAGATCCGTGAACTCTTGGTAGAAGAGATGGAACAATATTTATATCTCTAATATCTTCTAAACCTCTACCATCAACTCTGACTTTTTTATCCAAAACAGTTTTTCTTACTACTTTCTTAAACATATTTTTAATATAACTTTTCACCTCTGGATACAATACTTCATCTTCAACGAATGGCTCTAATGCATTTTTTTGAATTGCATTAAATTCATCATCTCTTGCTTGCTTAGTATCTAGCTCAAATATTTTTTCAATTTTCTCAGAAAAGTTTTCTTCAAGTGATTTTTCTAATTCATCGGTTAAAATTTTTGTATCAACAATTTCATATGAATTATCAAAATGATCTGAAAATTCCATTTGAAGATCAACAATCTCATTGATTCCTTCCATTGCTACATCAAGTGCTTCCAAAATTGTTTTTTCAGAAACAAAATTTGAACCACCTTCAATCATACAAATTTTATCTTTTTTACCAGTAACCATTAGATCTAAATTAGATGACTCCATTTGCTCAAAAGTAGGATTTAAAACATATTCTCCATCAATTAATCCAACTTTAACAGAAGCAATAGGACCATCAAATGGTACAGGTGACAACAATAAAGCTGCAGAAGCACCAATTGCTGCTACAACATCTGGCGTGTTAATGCCATCGTAAGACATGGTCGTGAGCATAATTTGTAACTCATGTCTATAATTCTTAGGTATTAGAGGTCTAATTGGTCTATCTGTTAAACGTGAAGTTAATACCTCAGCATCAGTAGGCTTTGCCTCTCTTTTAAAGAAACCTCCAGGTATTTTTCCGCCCGCATAATGTTTTTCTCTGTATTCAACCTGCATTGGAAGAAAGTCTATACCTTCTCTAGGCTCACTTGAGCAACAAACTGTTGCTAATATTAATGTTTCACCATAACTAATCATGACTGAACCTCCTGCCTGTCTAGCAACCTGTCCAGATTCAATTTTAAGCGGTCTTCCCGCTATATTTTTTTCTACTTTAATCATTTTCTTCTTCATTTTCCTCTTATTGATAGTTTATTAATTAGTTCATCATAACTATCTAGTTTAGTTTTTCTTAAATATTTCAATAGCTTTTTTCGCTGTGACACTAACTTAACTAAACCATGCTTTGAATGAACATCTTTCTTATGCATCTTTACATGTTCTGTCAATGATCTAATTCGATCAGTGAGAAGAGCAATTTGCGCTTCGCTACTCCCGACATTTTTTGCATCAAGACCGACGTCTTGAAGAAGTGTACTTGTTTCTTTACTATATTTCATATTTCTCCTTGAAGTTATCTATCAGTTTGATACATACTTCTTTATCTTTTTCAATTTGTTTGATAAGTAATTCTTTATTATCAAACTTTATTTCATTTCGAATTTTATCTATAAATTCAATATAAAATTGTTTATCGTATAGACTGCCGAATTTATCAGATAAAATGTGAACTTCCATAACAAATTTTTTTTCATTGAAAGTTGGTCTTACACCCGCATTTGTCATTCCAAAATAAGTTTTTCCCTCTAAAAATACTCTTGAAAGGTAAACTCCTGTTCCAGGCAGCAGTTGTTTTTCCGATGTTGGAATAAAATTTGCAGTAGGATAATTCATTGTTTTTCCACGATTTGAGCCTGAAACAATTGTAGCATTAAATCCATAAAATCTTCCTAAAAAATTATATACTTTACTTATATCACCATCTAAAATTAAAGATCTTATTAAACTACTAGATATTGTATTTCCTTCTCTTTCAATCATTTCTGGCACATGAAGCTGTATGTTATTTTCTTGACAAAATATCTTTAAGTAAGATAAATCACCTTTTTTATTATGTCCAAAATAGTGATTTGTGCCTACAGAGATTAATTCTGGGTTAAATAAATCCTTTATAACTGTTTGCGCAAAAATATTTGCACTCATCAAAGAAAAATTTTTCGTAAAGGGTATTATTAATACTTTATCTAAGCCTAACTCTTCCAAAGCTTTTAATTTCAAATCTTTACTTTGGAGATTAATAGGAATTGTCTTATTTGATAGCACGTAAAATGGATTTGGATCAAATGTGATTAAACATGAAGGAATATTTCTCTTTTTACCTTCTTTAACAATATAAGTAAGAACGTCGTGGTGTCCTTTATGAATTCCATCGTAATTACCTACAGTTATAACTGAGCTTTTTAATTTCTTAAAATCATTAATAGAAGTTATGATTTCCATGTTTCCTCGAAATGTTCAATTGTTATAGATTCGTTCAAGCTATAGTCCCCAACACTTAATCGAGTAAGGCTTATTAAATGCCCAACAGTACCAAAGTAATGTGCAATATCTTCCGCTAAAACTCTTATATAAGTACCAGATGAACACTCCACAACAATTTTTAAACTTTTTTCATTTATCTTTTGAATATTTAAACTTTTTATCTTAATTAGCTTTGGATTTGTTTTTATTTCAATATTTTTTCTTGCAAGCTTATATAGTCGAACTCCATTAATTTTTCTTGCAGAATACATTGGTGTTCTTTGTAAATACTCGCCAACAAATTTATCAGAACAATTTTTTAAAGACTTAGATGTGATTTTTGAAACTTTCTTTTTTTCAATAATATTACCGGTTAGATCCATAGAATCAGTTTTTTCTCCTAGTTTTATTACACCTTCATAGATTTTATCAAATTGAATAATATTTGATAACTTTTTTGTAGATTTTCCAACACCGAGAACCAAAACTCCATCAGCAAAGGGGTCTAAAGTTCCAGAATGTCCAACTTTTTCTCTCGTTATACGTTTAACCTTTTTAACTAAAGAAAAGGATGAAAAATCTTTAGGTTTATAAATATTGAAAATCATATTAATCTATATCTTTAATTAGTTTATCAATTTTTTCAAATTGCTCAAAAGAATCATCATAAAAAAATTTTAATGTTGGGGTTGATCTCAAATTTAATGAAGATGATAAAAATTTTCTAAAGACAGGAATTAATAAATTTAGTTCTTCATTTATAACTTCAATTTTTTTTGTTGGGTTAATTATGCTATAGTAAAGATTAGCATGCTTTAAATCAGATGTCATTTTAACGGATGAAAAAGTTATAAAACCATATTTTCTTAAATCCATTTCGCGAGTTAAAATATCGTTAATGGTTTTTAAAACTTCTTGTGATACTCTTTCTGATCTTGAAAACGGTTTATTATTCAACTGTCTGCTAATGTTCTCTTAATTTCATTTATTTTATAGGCAACGATTCTATCACCTTCAAAATACTTTTTAACACCCTCGACTGATATTCCGCATTCCATACCTGAATCGACCGATGCAACGTCATCTTTAAAGCGTTTAAGTGAAATAATTGAGCCTTTTGAAACTAACTCTTCTTCTTCACGAATTAATCTTACAAAACAATCACGTGTAATTTTACCAGATTCGACTTGAGAACCTGCAATAAATCCAATTTTTGGTATTTTAAACGACTCTTTTACTATTGCAACACCAATAACTTCCTCAACCATATCTGGTTTAAGAAGTCCTTCAACAGCCATTTTTACGTCTTCAACAATTTGATAAATTATACTATATGCTCTAATTTCTACATTGTTTTGACTTGCTAATAATTTCGTATTAGAAGGAATTTGAACACCAAAGCCTATTATAATAGCTTGAGAAGCCTGTGCTAACAATACATCTGATTCAGTTACATTTCCTACGCCCTTATGAACAATATCAACACCAACTTCATCATTATTAATTTTTTCAATGCTTTGAATTAATGCCTCAATAGATCCATCTGAATCTGCCTTAATAATAATATTTAAATTATTAATATCACCTTCCTTAATTTGTGCTGAAATACTATCTAAAGATGTTTTCTGTACCATTTGTAGATCTATTTCTCTTTTAATTCTTTGTCTTTCATTTGCAATTTTCTTCAAATCTGATTCGTTTTCAACCTCAGCAAATATATCTCCGGATTGAGGTACTTGATCAAAACCTAAAATTTGAACCGCATCTGAAGGTTTTGCTTCTCTAATTCTTTCATTTCTTTCATTCATGATTGCTCTGACTTTACCAGGAAAATTATTACAAATGAAAGGAGTTCCAATTTTTAGTGTTCCTTTTTGAATAAGAACAGTAGCAACAGGACCTAAACCCTTATCTAACTTTGAATCGATGACAATTCCTTTACAATCAATATTTTCATTCGCTTTTAAATTTAATACTTCAGCTTCCAATAAAATTGCTTCCATTAAGGCATCAATTCCTTCACCTGTTTTTGCAGAGGTATTTACAGATTGTATTTTACCTCCCCAATCTTCAACTAAAACATCCTTTTCTGATAATTCTCTTTTAACAACGTCTGGATTTGAGCCTTGTTTATCAACTTTATTTATTGCTACAATTATTGGTACTTCAGCAGCTTTAGCGTGGTTAATTGCCTCAATAGTTTGAGGCATAACACTGTCATCTGCAGCAACAACTAATATAACAATATCAGTTGATTGTGCACCTCTTGATCGCATTGCAGTGAAAGCTTCATGTCCAGGTGTATCTAAAAAAGTAATTTTATTTTCATTGTGTAAAACCTGATAAGCTCCTACTCGCTGAGTTATACCACCGGACTCACCAGCAGCGACCTTAGTTTCACGAATGTAATCCAATATAGAAGTTTTACCATGGTCTACGTGACCCATGATAGTTACAACAGGTGCTCTATCTATTGCTTCTGAAAGCTCTTCTGCAGTATGTGTGGTGACAAATAAATCATCAACAACTTCTTCGTATTTATTTAATTCCACATCATATTCACCTGCAATTAATTCAATTACATCCCAATCGAGTCTTTGATTGACTGTGGCCAAAATACCCATTTGAAGACATTTACCGATGACCTCGCTTGTAGGAACATCCAGTACTTTTGCTATTTCATCTATACTAGCATATTCTGCTAACTCGATTGTTCTTTTTTGATTACCATCTTCATTTATTAAATCTTTTTTGGATTTCTTATAAGATTTCTTTTTTGGACCTGAATCTATCGAAGCAAGGGTTTTTTTTAACCTTTTAACAGCGGAACTATCTTTTTTTAGTTCATCTTTATGTTTTTTTAATTGTTTTTTATCTTCTTTCTTCTCTGGTTCTCTAAGTGAAATTTTTCTTAATTTTTTCTTGGGTTTTTTTTCTACTAAAGAAGTTTTTTTAGTATCTTTTTTATTGTCTGTAGATTTCTCTTCTTTTTCATTTTCCAAAACAGTTTTTTTCTTTTCAGCTTTTCGCTGATCTTGTACAGACATAATTTTAAATTTTTTAACAGATCTGGTTTTCATTACAACTTTAGAGTCATGAATTTCTTTTCTTACCTGTTCTTTTCTATCTCGTTCTGCTGATTGACGATCTTTTGCAAACTCAGTATATACTATTTGTTGAGTCTTACCATCAATAGGAGACATATGACTTGAAACAGATATATCTTTTGATTTTAAAAAATCGAGTATATCATTATGAGATATGTTAAGTTCTTTTGCTAATTGAAATATTCTAATTGAATCAGACATATATTAATCCAAATCCTCATTATCTTTTTCTTTTATTAATACCTCTTCATCATTTTGCTGTTCTGATAGTATTTCGTCGGTTTTTTGCTTATCAAATGGTATTTGATCATCTTCTTTATCTTTTGAGTGCGTTATTTCAATAAATAAGTTCACAGCATCGCTAATGGATTTAATTTCTTTTTCATTAAGTTCTAACTCATCTTTTAAAACATATTTTTTTGTATTTAAATAATCAGCAACGGATAAAATTTCTAATTTTGCAAGTTTATTACTTAATGTTTTAGTTATGCCATCTAAAGATTCAATTGTAGTTTTTTGATTAATTAAAACTTCATCATATTCAGCTTTTGTATATGCATCAATTGTAAATCCAGTTAATTTTGAAGCTAAATTTATATTAACACCACTTCTACCAACTGCATTTTCAAGTCCACCTTTATCAAAAATTGCAACACAATACTTTCTATCATCATCAATGTATAAATCAACAGGTTTTGCGGGCGATAACGCTCTTGTTAAAAAAACCTCTGACCTTTCAGTAAAATTAACTATATCAATTTTTTCATTATTAAGTTCTCTCACAACCGATTGAATTCTACTACCTCTCATTCCTACACAAGCACCTACAGCATCAATTCTTTTATCAACAGAATGAACAATAATTTTACTTCTTTCTCCAGGCTTTCTTGCAATTCCCTTTATTTCAATTATTCCATCTTCAATTTCAGGTACTTCCATCTCAAATAATTTATATAAGAAAAGATCATCGCTTCTTGAAATCAAAATATCTGGACCTTTTGGAGTTACTTCAACTGATTTAACTAAAGCTCTTATGGTGTCTCCTCTTCTAAATCTTTCAGAAAATATTTGCTCATTTCTAGGCATTCTTAATTCGGTTTGTTCAATGTTAACAAAGGTATTTTCCCTGTGTACTTGGTGAACGGTACCAATTATAACTTCGCCAATTCTCTGAACATAATCTTCGTAAATATACTGTTGTTGAACTTCGCGAGTTCTTTTATTTAAAAACTGTCTAGCATTTGCTACAAGCCTTCTACCAAATCTGGCAGGATCAATAACTTCAACGAATGTATCCCCTAATTTAAGTTCACCAGAAAGATCCGGTTCTAACTCAATTGCTCTTTCTAAAGTTATATCAAAGTGATCATCATCTACTTCTTTAACAATGGTTTTTTCAACATAAATTTCAATTTCACCTTTATCAAGGTTAACAATTACACTACAATTATCTGATTCACCAGTTTCTTTCTCAATAATAAACAAAAACAGCTGCTCAATAATTGTGCCAAGCTCAGACCTCTCAATATTTTTCTCTCTGGCTAACTCAATAAAAATTTCAATTAAATCTCTATTAATCATACTGACCTTTCAATTTTTTTCACCATAACAAAAATGGGCCGTAGCCCATTTTATTCACTGGAATATATCTAATTTAAATCGTTTTGACAAGTATCTTAACTAATACTCAATACATAACCATAAACCTCTTCGTAAAAATCATTATAAACGGGATTATCAATATTTAACGAATCTAATATCATTGTTGATTGGTCGATTTGACCATTTTGCGCTAATTTTTTAGCTTTTAATATGGATATATATTTAAGTTCATTTTCGGAAGAAGTATACTTCATAGCTCTATCAAACATTTTTACATCATTTTTGAGTTCTGCAAGCATTATATAGCCTTCTTTTTTAAGATTGTCATATCTAACTTTTGAAACACTTTCAGAAAGAAAAACTAAAGCTTTATCCTTATTACCGTTTATAAATGCAGTTCTTCCAAGATAAAACTTTGCTTGATGAGCAGCTTTTGAACCAGAATAATTATCTAACACACTTTCTAATTGTAGAACAGCATTATCAAAATCTCCTCTTTCAAAATATATCATTGCATTACTAAGTGCTGTATCGGACTGAGTTGGTTGTGGTTCATCATTTAAGGAAAATGCCTGGAATGTAATAAAAAATACTAATAATGCTAAAATTATTGGGTTTAATATGAAATTTTCAATAGGTGTATAATCTGCCCTATTCTTATAAGTAACCTTAATGGGTGTTAACAAAAATTTTTTTATCTTATCAATCATTTTTAGTCCTAATAATTAAAAAGTTTGTATATGTATTTTTTAATTTATAAGGCTTTAGTTTATCAGAAAATGCCTTTAACGTCAAATAATTTATTATTTCCATTTTTATACAACGCATACTGAAAACCTTCTTGAATAGAGGCGTATCCAATGCTTCCATCTTTACCTAATGCAATATATCCAACTTGAAGCTTTGTTTTACCACCTTCTTGTTTTACAATGCGATTTACTGCCTCATTGCAAGCTTCCATAGCTGAAAATCCCTGACGCATTAATTCTACAACTAAAAAACTTCCACATGTTTTCATTACCAGCTCACCTACGCCTGTAGCTCCCGCAGCCCCAATCTCATTATCAACATACATTCCCGCACCAATAATAGGACTATCTCCAACTCGACCATGTAGTTTGTAAGCAAGACCGCTTGTCGTGCACGCGCCTGCTAAATTTCCATCATTATCTTGAGCAAGAGATGTAATTGTGTCATGATCATCGTTTGGGCCCCATGCATCTTTGATTTTGTTATTTTTTTTCCATTCTAACCAACCTTTTTTAGATTTTTCAGTAAGTAAATCTTCTTTTGAAAAACCGTTTTCTAGTGCAAATTTAAGTGCTCCTTTACCAGCAAGCATTACATGGTCTGTAGTTTCCATTACTCTTCGAGCAACAGAAATAGGATGTTTAATATTTTGTAAAAAACCAACCGCTCCAGCATTTCCATTCGAATCCATGATACATGCATCTAAAGTAACATTTCCTTCGCTATCTGGTCTACCTCCAAGACCAACTGATTGATTTTCTGCATCTGCTTCTGTAACTCTCACACCCTGTTCTACGGCATCTAACGCAGATCCATTTTTTCCTAAAACCTTAATAGAAGCTTCATTTGCAGTCATACCATGATTCCAAGTTGAAATTACAATTGGATTATTTTTATTTACTTTCATATACTTATTTTCTGATAAAAAAATAGGAGCGGCTATTCCAGCAACTCCTGCTTTTATAAAATTTCTTCTTTTCATGATTTATAATTTAGGAAAAAAAAGAGCCTTGCAATAAAATAATTGAAAGGCTCTTTTAATTTATAATATTAATTACTCAAGTCAGGTCTATGTAAAGATACTTGACTTTCTCCATTCCAAGCGCTTTGACCCCAAACAGATTCCCAATTAGGCATTCTGTTATTTAGCTCTGCAAGTAAAGCAAAAAAAGCTGATTGATCTAAAGCTTCTGAAAGAGTATCATGTCCTGAAACAAATACATACTCGTTAAATGGTTGACCAGTGTTTGAAACCATACATACAAAATGTTCGGTTGATCCTAATTCATCTCTAATTTCATTCACCATTTTAAAAATTGATTCAGCACCAGATTGACCACCTTGTCTTACATTCCATTTACTTTGTCTAAGATATTTCCAAGTTTTTACTTGAGGATTGTAACTTAAATCAGGTCTCAAAGTATAAAATACTGTACCATTTCTTCCATCGACCATTTTGCCATCAAACTTATCATATGGAACAGGATCATGATTTTGCCATTCATTGAATACTGCATCAATCATATCTGCAGAAGTAAAAATAGATTTTGGCATTCTAATATAATCTCCTGCATCGGGACCATTGATAATTTGGTAAGTAGTTGCAGCACCAAGATCTGTG
>CABZMF010000003.1 GCA_902526795.1 uncultured Fidelibacterota bacterium | reverse complement strand
GTACTTTTATTCCTCGCGCTGAAACCGAGCTTTTGGTTGATTGTGCAATTGATTTTTTGTCAAATAAAAAAAAACCATCAACAATTATAGAATTTTGCTCAGGCAGCGGTTGCATATTGCTTAGCGTTGCAAAAAAATTTCCAAAAAATAAATACATTGGATATGATTTATCTGATATTGCTATACAAACAGCAAAAAGAAATAGCACATTATTAAATCTTGAAAATATAAAATTTATCAAAGGAGATATTTTTAATTATTCTTCCCAAAAAGCTGATTTGATCATATGTAATCCTCCCTATCTAGCAAGAAGTGAGATAGATGGTTTAGATGACTCAGTAAAGAAGCATGAACCTCTTGAAGCACTTACAGACTTCAATGATGGAACATCTTTTTACAAACACCTTATTTTAAACTTTGAAAATCTTGTATTAAAAAATGGAATAATGTTATTAGAGCTTCCATTCTCGGAAGTAGCAAAAAATATAATTTCGTTTAATGATAATTTTAACATAAATAAATCAGCTTTTTTCAAAGATTTAGAAGGAAAAAAAAGAGTAATTAAGATATATTAGATAGGTATGAAAAGCGAATTTATCCATTTACATAATCATTCAGATAACAGTTTATTAGATGGTGCCCAAAATATACCATCCGTCCTTGAAACAATCACTGATTTGGGTATGGATTCTGTTGCACTCACAGAGCATGGAAATTTATTTGGAGCTGTTTCATTCTATAAAAAAGCTAAAGCTAGTAATATCAAACCGATTATTGGTTGCGAGGTGTACGTAGCTAAAGGAAGTCGCTTTCAGAAAGATAGATCTAGTGGTATGGGCCAATATAATCATTTAGTCCTTATAGCTCAAAACTATAAAGGATACAAAAACTTGATGAAGATAGTCACTCATGGATATTTAGAAGGTTTTTACTATAAGCCAAGAGTAGATACTGAAATTTTACAAAAATATAACGAAGGAATTATATGTCTTTCGGCTTGCTTAAAAGGTATTCTTCCAGAAACATTAATTTATAATGGTCTAGATGCGGGGAAAAAAGTCGCCGAAGAATACTCAAGTATTTTCCCTGGTAGATACTATATAGAGCTACAAAATCATGGTATTCCAGAAGAGTTACAAAATATTCAATTGGCTACAAGACTTGCTAAAGATATGAATTTGCCAATTGTTGCGACTAATGATGCACATTATGCTAAAAAAGAACATTATACAGCTCATGATGTACATATTTGTATAGGTACTGGAAAACAATTATCAGATAAAAATAGATTAAAATACCATGGCAAAGAGTTTTATTTCAAATCTCAAGATGAAATGTTTTCTTTATTTAAACAATTCCCTGAAGCACTTGAAAATACAAGGGCGTTAACAGACTCTGTTGATTTACAAATTCCAATGGAAGATTATCATCTACCCTGGTACTCAATTCCTGGAGATAAAAAGTCAAAAGATGTTGATGATTACCTAAAAAATTTATGCAATACAGGTTTACAGAAAAAGTATCGAAATCTTAATAGTAAAATAAAAGAAAGAGCTGAATATGAGTTATCCGTTATTAAAAAAATGGGTTTTGCTAGCTATTTCTTAATTACCTCAGATTTTGTTGAGTATGCTAGAAAAAATAAAATTCCTGTTGGTCCTGGAAGAGGTTCAGCTCCTGGAAGCATAGTATCTTATGCTTTAGGTATTACAAATATAGATCCTTTAAAACATAATTTAATTTTTGAAAGATTCTTAAATCCAGACCGAATAAGTATGCCAGATATCGATATAGATTTTTGTGTAGAGCGAAGAGGACAAGTAATCGACTATCTCAAAAGTGTATATGGAGAAGAATCTGTAACGCAAATTATAACTTTTGGTAAGATGAATGCAAGAGCAGTAATTCGTGATGTTGGAAGAGTCATGAGCTATTCTTACTCTGAAGTAGATAAAATAGCTAAAATGATTCCAGAAGGACCAAAAGTTACTTTAGATCAAGCATTAAAGCAGAACTCTGATTTGAGAACTGTTTCACAAACGAACTATAAAGATTTAATAGATAATGCCAAAGTTCTAGAAGGGATGACAAGACATGCATCCATTCATGCAGCCGGAGTAGTAGTTGCTCCAGGAGATTTAACAGATTTTGTCCCTCTTTATAGATCTTCTCAAGGCGACGTAACTACACAATATGATATGAAAGAACTCGAATCAATTGGACTATTAAAAATGGACTTTCTTGGTTTAAGAAACTTAACGGTTATTGATAAAACTGTAGATTTAATTAAGCAAAGATTTGATAAGAATATTGATATTGATGAAATAGATATGGAAGACCCTAAGGTGTACGAATTGTTTGCAAAAGGATTAACAGTCGGAATATTCCAATTTGAGTCAGCAGGTATGAGAGAGTTTTTAAAAAAACTCAAACCTAAAAGTATTGATGGACTAGTTGCTATGAACGCATTATATAGACCAGGACCAATGCAAAATATCGATAGATATATCAAACGTGCACACGGAAAAGAAAAAGTTGAATATGTACATCCTCTTCTTGAAGAAGCATTAAAGGAAACTTATGGTATTATAGTTTACCAAGAACAGGTTATGCAAATTGCAAATATTATAGCAGGTTTTACACTTTCAGAAGCGGATGAAATGCGCAGGGCAATTGGCAAAAAGATTAGCTCTTTAATGGATAAAATGGCAGAAAAATTTATAGAAGGAGCAGTTAAAAATGGTTTATCAAAAGCTAAAGCTAAAAAGATTTTTGATTTGATTGATAAATTTGCACAATACGGCTTTAATAAAAGTCACTCTGTAGCATATTCATATATTGCTTATCAAACAGGATGGCTTAAAACACACTACACGGCAGAATTTATGTCAGCGAATTTGACGAGCGAAATGAACAATACTAATAAAGTAGTCGTTTTGATTAATGAGTGCAGAAAGCTAAATATTAAAGTGCAAGCACCAGATATTAATAAATCAGGAATTAATTTTGAACCATTGAATGACAAAGAAGTATCTTTTGGGTTGAACGCAGTAAAAAACGTTGGAGTAAAAGCGTTAGAACAATTTATTGAGGTAAGAAATAATCAAGGTGAATTTAAATCTATATTTGATTTCATTTTAAAAGTAGATCAAAGATTGGTTAATAAAAAAGTATTAGAAAGTTTGATTTTAGCTGGAGCATTTGATTCACTGAATAGCAATCGTGCTCAACTTTTCGAAGCTGTAGATTTAGCAATTAATTATGGAAATCAAGTTGAGAAACATTCTAATAAAAACCAAATAAATTTATTTAGTGAACAAGAAGAATTAGTTAAAATTCCCGAATTACCTCTCATTGAAGATTGGGATAATCAAGAAAAACTTTCAAAAGAAAAAGAAGTACTTGGTATATATGTTTCTGGAAACCCACTTATGAAATACGCAGATTTAATAGAAGGATTAAGTAATTATGATTTTTCTGAAAAAAAAATACTCAAGGAAAATGCAATAGTAAGGATTGGAGGTGCGATAGCAAATTTTAAACTTCATTTTGATAAAAAGAATCAGCAGATGGCATTTTTTAATCTTGATTGCATAGGAGGTCAAGCAGAGGCCATTATTTTTCATGATGCCTTTGACAAATATAAAGAAATTATTAAAGATAATAATATCGTTTTCTTAGTTGGCCATACATCTACTCAAAATGATTTTGCCGATTTAAAATTAATAGTTGATGAGGTAGTTCCTATTAACCACGCAAAGAAAGTTTTAAAATTAAATGAAGTAAATATTAGGCTGCCGAAAAATTCATCAAAAGATTTAATGAACGAAATTGTTGATTTAGCAAATCAAAATAAAGGAGATCATTCTTTAATTGTGTATATCCCATCTGAAAATGGCCAAGAAAGAAAAATTGTATCTAAGAAAATAAAAGTATCAAATAATAACCAATTTTTAATTTTATTAAGAGATTTATTAGGAGAATCAAACGTTTGGATTGATTAAATTATTCAGTATGAAGATAAATCCTCCAATTAGAATACTTATGGCCAAACCGGGCCTTGACGGGCATGATAGAGGTATCAAAGTCTTAGCTGCAGCATATAGGGACGCTGGAATGGATGTAATATATTTAGGTTTAAGACAAACCCCTGAAAGCATTGTTAGGATAGCTATTCAAGAAGGTGTTGATGTAATAGCCCTTTCAATTCTTTCTGGTGCACATATGACGATCTTCTCAAAGGTCATGGATTTAATTAAAAAAAATAAGTTAAATAATATTCTTGTAACAGGTGGAGGAATAATTCCTGATGAAGATTCTGAAAAATTAAACAAAATTGGTGTAGGATCACTTTTTGGACCTGGTACACCTGTAAAAGAATCATTGGGCTATATAGAAAATTGGGTAAAAGAGAACAGAAGATGATCTCAAATATTACTAATACTTTTATTAAGGCTGAAAAAGCTTTTGATAATGAAAATTTTAGGGAGTCTCAAAACCTTCTTAACAAAGTTATTAGCCACGACAAAGATTTTTTATCTGCCTACATTTTATTATATCAGATATACGATAAAAAAAATTCACCTAAGAAAAATCTGATTTATAAGGAATTGAAAAGACTGGATCCGAAAATAAATATTAAACATAAACCAGTAATCATAAGAAAAAAGAGAATTACAAAAACTCCCGAATTAGCAACACTATCATTGATAAAGCTTATGATTACACAAGGCAAAACTTTTCAAGCAAAAAAAAATTTGCGTTTAGTAATCAATCATTCAAAAAATAAAAAAGAACAACAAAAGGCAAAAAATATATTAAGTAATCTTTAGAGGTTAAAATGAGCAAGGAATATTTTAAAAGAAGACAAAATTTATTAAAAGAGTTATTATCACAAAAAGATTTAGACGGTATGTTAGTTACAAATTTAACTCATATCAGATATTTATGTGGATTCACTGGATCAAGCGCAACATTGGTCATAACTGAAGAACAGACAAATTTTATCACTGATGGAAGATATATTGTTCAATCTGAGAAGGAAGTCAAAGGAGCAAATATAATTATAGAAAGTATTTCACATTTTGAAGTCATCAAAAATCAAAACTTATTAACCAGCGGTTCAAAAATTGCTTTTGATGGAAAGAATGTTAGTTATGAAGGTTTTCAACAAATTTCCAACGTTTTATCACATTTAAAATTAGAAAGCATAACCGGCCTAATTGAAAAAATGGTTATGTCAAAAGATGATAAAGAGCTAGAAGCTATTAGAACCGCTGTTGAAATTACTGATAAAGCTTTTGCTGAAGTATTACCTATGGTTAAAATAGGTGTCGAAGAAAAAGTCATAGCTAATCAATTATCATTTCTTTACCGTAAATATGGAGATTCAGATTCAGACGCATTTGCAGCTATTGTTGGTACAGGACCAAACTCTGCAAAGCCTCATCATACCCCAACAGATAGAAAGATAAGTCCTGGAGAATTATTAGTTATTGATTCTGGTGCAAAGTTTGCTGGGTATCATGCTGATATGACTCGATCATTTGCGACAAAAGGATTTTCGGAAGAACAAAAATCGATTTATGACATTGTTTTAAATGCACAAGTCAAAAGCATTGATGGCATTAAAGCAGGGGTTTCATGCAGATCTATTGACAACATTGCTAGAAGCCATATTGAGCAAGCTGGCTATGGAAAGTTTTTTGATCACGGCCTTGGACATTCATTAGGTCTTGAAATTCATGAAGATCCAAGATTTAGTAAGGTAAGTAAAGATATTCTTGAAGAAAACTATGTTATGACAGTGGAGCCTGGTATCTATGTGAAGGATATTGGTGGTGTAAGAATCGAGGATGATATTATTGTTACTAATGATGGAGCTGAGATACTAAATCAAACATCAAAAGAATTCCAAGTAATATCATAATGTTCAGAAAAAATGCAATTTTTTTAATTTTCTTTTTGAATTCTTGCGTAGAAAATTTAGTTAATATCTCGGTTCTTAATGATGGAAGTTATATTGTCCATTATACATCTATTGGATACAAAGATGACCTGTTAGATAGTGATTTTAAACATCCCCAAACAAACAAGGAGCATCAATGGATAACTTCGCTAAGCAAAAAAAGTGATGTGGAAACCAATGAAATTTGGGAAAAAGAAACTATTTTAGCATCACCATTAAAAACAAAACTAATTTTTTCTAATTCTTCGAATCTTCAATATGATATTGAAGTCTCAAAACAGTCTTTTTTATTATGGGAGGAATATTCATTTAAGTCAAATATCAAAAATCTAGAAATAGATTCAAAGTACCCAGAAATAGAAAGATTTTTAAATATAAATGAAGATGACCTTTCTTGGCTTATTCCTGTCAAAAAATATATTTTTTATGAAAGCATTAAGAAATATCGTAATCAAAAAAAACTCGATCAAATAACTACTGATAGAATAAGTAATCAAATTGAAACATACATTTCATACATTCAAGAAAAAGAGTACGAAAAAGAATTTAGTAGAAAATCTTCACAAATATTTTCAGAGGCACTTGCTCCAATGAAAAATCGTTTACCAAGCAACTTCTTCTTGGATATGACATTAATTATTAACGAATTAGAAAAAGAATTTGAAAAAAATACCGATCTAATGCTTGATAATTTTACCTTTAGTGTTACGATTCCAGGAGAGTTAAAAAATACAAATGCTTCATTGGTAAGTGAGTTGGATAATACTCTTTATTGGAATTTTGACTTTAATGATATTGCAACTAATCATTTCAATATGTATGCACATTCAATAGTTATTAATAACTTATTAATACAATTTTTTGTACTGTCAATTGTATTACTTTTTATAGGACTTATATGGAAGAAAAGATTAAGATAAGAATAGAAAAGTTAATTGCAGAAATTAATGACCATAATTACTCTTATTATGTTTTAGATAATCCAAAATTGACTGATAGTGAATATGATTCTTTATTTCGCAAGCTTGAAAAACTTGAGAGTGAATATCCTTCTTTAATATCTGACCTATCTCCCACCCAAAGGGTTGGTCATCCAGTTAGTAGTACTTTTAAAAGCCATGATCATACAGTTCCCATGCTTTCTTTATCTAATGCAATTAATGATGAAGAAATTAATGATTTTTATAAGCGAATAGTCAAATGGTTAAATAATTCAGAAGTGAATTTTGTTGCAGAACCAAAAATTGATGGTTTAGGAGTATCTTTAATATATGAAAATGGTTTACTGAAAAGAGCTTTAACTAGAGGCGATGGTTTTAAAGGCGAAGATATTACTCATAATGTTAAAACCATAAATGCTATTCCTTTACAATTAAGATTATCAAAAAACAAAACTCCTTCCTTTATTGAAGTTAGAGGAGAAATTTTCATGAGTATTTCCGATTTTAATGATTTGAATAAAAATCGTGAATCATCAGAAGAAAAAATTTTTGCAAATGCTAGAAATGCTGCCGCAGGTAGCGTAAGACAGCTTGATCCAAATATCACATCTTCAAGAAATCTCTCAGTATTTTGTTACGAAGTAGGTGGAAGTAAAGATATTGAATTCAATAATCAAGTTGAAATGTTAAACTACCTCAAGTCTGCTGGACTACCTATTAATCCTCTATCAAAAAAAATTACTTCTGCTGAAGAAATGGTATCATACCATCATACTTTAGAGTCTAATAGAGAGCATATAGATTATGAGATTGATGGATCTGTTATAAAAGTTAACAATTATAAAAAAAGAGATAGGTTAGGATTAAGATCTCGTTCTCCAAGATGGGCAATAGCAGCTAAATTTAAAGCTAAGCAAGCAGAATCACAGATTATTGGGATTGATTTACAAGTAGGAAGGACAGGTGTTATAACTCCTGTTGCAAAGATAAGGGAAGTTGATTTGTCAGGTGTGATGATATCAAGTGCTACTCTTCATAATCAAGATGAAATTGATAGAAAAGATATTAGAATCAATGATTTTATATTAATTGAAAGGTCAGGGGATGTTATACCAAAAATTTCAAAAGTACTAAAAGAAAAAAGACCTAAAAATACAGAGAGGTTTTCAATAAGTGATTTTAAGTGGCCTGATCCAGATTGTAAGATTGAACGTATAGATGGAGAAGCTGCTTATAGATGTATAAACCCAAATTGTAAATCTAGAGTATTGGGGATGCTTGAACACTTTTGTTCAAAAAATGCAATGAATATTGAAGGAATGGGTCCACAAATTGTTAAACAATTATTTGAACAGAATCTTTTAAATAAGTTTGATGATATATATAAATTGAAATATGACGATCTAATCAATCTTGAAAGGTTTAAAGATAAATCCGCAAGAAATCTTATATCTTCAATTAATCAATCTAAAAAAACAACTTTCCCAAGGTTTTTATTTGGACTTGGCATATCAAATGTTGGCCAACATATTTCCAAAGTATTTGACAAATACTGCAATTCATCATTGGAAAATTTAGCGCAGCTAAAAATTGAAGAGATGAAAGAAATAGATGGGATTGGAGAAACAGTTGCAATTGCAGTTAAAGATTTTTTTAACAATAATGAAAATAACTATATGATAGATAACTGTTTGAATTTAGGCGTTGAAATACAACCTACTAATTATGATAGATCTAAATTGAAAATGCTAAACAAAAAAATTGTGATAACTGGTTCTTTTGAAAGTTTATCAAGGAGCGATTTAAAATTAAGACTAGAAAATTTGGGTGCAACTGTTACATCTTCTGTATCTTCAAAAACCGATGTTGTTATCGTTGGTGAAAACCCTGGATCTAAATTTTCCAAAGCTCAAGATTTAAATATCAGAATCATTAATGAAAAAGATTTATTAGCTTTTTTGAAAGAAGACTAATCATAATTTTTTAATTACTATCATAAATAATTATATAATAGTGGAATTTTCGCCAAGTATTTACAAAATTGTACCTTCATATGAATGATAATCTTGCAATAAAAATAAATAAGCTCTTTAAAACTTACGATACGACAGAAGCCCTTAAAGGTATAGACTTAGGAATAAAAAAAGGTGAGTTCTATGGATTGTTAGGTCCAAATGGAGCTGGGAAATCCACCACAATAAATTCAATAACAAGTTTAGTTAAGCCATCAAATGGACACATACAAATTTTTGGCAAAGATATTGAAAATGATTTTAGATTTGCACGTTCTAAGATTGGTATAGCACATCAAGAAGTAAGTACAGATTGGTTTTTCCCTTTAGAGCAACTACTATATTTTCAAGCAGGTTTTTATGGTGTTACAAGGTCTAATGCGCAAAAAAGAATTGAATATCTTTTAAAGAAGTTAGGATTATCAAAGCATCGATCCAAAAAAATGAGAGAATTATCTGGTGGAATGAAACGAAGATTACAAATAGCAAAAGCTTTAGTTCATGATCCTGAAATAATTATTTTGGATGAACCTACAGCAGGAGTGGATGTTGAGCTTAGACATGATCTTTGGTTATATTTACAAGAACTACATCAGGAAGGTAAAACAATATTACTTACTACACACTACATTGATGAAGCTGAGCTTTTGTGCGAGCGTGTGGGTATAATAGATAAAGGAAAGTTAATCGTCGAAGATTCAGTTCCAAATCTTAAAAAGTTAGTTAATAATTCCTCTATCGAAATACAATTGCAAAAAAATATTGATGATATGAGTTTCCTTAAAAAATATAAATTTAACGTTAATAAAAATATTGTTCATATTTTTACCGAGTCTCCAAATCTTGAATTGCCATCAATAATTTTAAAGTTTTCCGAACAAAATATTAAAATTGAAGATATACATATTCCTAAAACATCGTTAGAAGATGTTTTTTTAGACTTAACTGGGAGAAAAATAAATGATTAGAAATTGGGTAGGATTTTACACCCTTTCCTCAAGAGAAATAATGAGGTTTTTTTCTGTTTGGAGGCAGACTATAATACCAGGAATTGTTACAACACTTTTATATATCTTTGTATTTGGAGTAGCTTTAGAAAATAGAATCAGTGAGATAAGTGGGGTATCATATAAAATCTATATTTTACCTGGGCTATTGATGATGAATGTGATAACTAACGCTGTTGCTAATTCTGCATCTTCAATGTTACAAATGAAATTACTACAAACATTACCAGAGCTTTTAATTACTCCTCTTTCCAGTTTAGAATTATCATTATCCTTCATAATTGGTGGTACTATAAGAGGCTTTGTTAATGGTATTCTGATACTATCAATTTGTTGGTTGGCTGGAATGCCAATACTTAATTTACCACTTACCTTACTTTTTATTTTTTTGGTTTCATGGTCTTTTTCAAGCTTAGGACTCTTCGTTGGTCAATTATCAGACTCTTGGGATCAGTTGGCTTTAATCCAAAATTTCGTTATTACACCATTTAGTTTTCTTGGAGGAATATTTTATTCAATTAAAATGTTACCAGGTTGGGCGATGACTATAAGTCAATTTAATCCCATCTACTATGCGATAAGTGCTTTAAGAGAAGCAACACTTGGAGTTTCTGATGCTTCATTTATTACATCAGCAGTTTTCCTGGTTATTTTTACCATAGTTACAACAGCAATTGCGGTTCAGTTAATGGCAACTGGTAAAAAAATTAGGTTTTAATTTTTATTTAATTGGTTTAAAATAGGCCATGCAAAAATTAAAAAAGGCTATCCTGTTTCTTGAGGATGGCCTTTTTTTTGTGGGAAAAAGTCTAGGTTCTCATGGAGAAACTTATGGAGAAGTTTGCTTTAATACAGGGATGACTGGTTATCAAGAAATTCTAACCGATCCTTCATACGCTGAACAAATGATTGTAATGAGCAGTCCTCATATCGGTAACTATGGTACAAATAATGAGGATACTGAATCACAAAAGATTTATGCTACAGGTTTTATTGTCAAAAGCGATTCTCTTAAACCATCAAATTGGAGATCTGAACAATCATTAACATCTTTTTTGTTAAAACATAATATAGTAGGTATCCAAGATGTCGATACTAGGGCTCTAACTATTCACATAAGAAAAAAAGGTGCAATGAGAGGAATTATTTCAACAGAAGATTTTGATAATGATAGTTTAGCTGAGAAAATTGGAAACATTCCAAATATGGAAGGACAAGATCTGGCAATAAAAGTAGCAAGAAAAGAGAAAACACTTTTATCTAAAACTAGTAGTCCTGCTTATAAAATTGCAGCTATTGATTTTGGAATGAAAAGCAATATATATGATATTATGATTGATAATAATGCGGAAGTTGAAATTTTTCCTGCTGATGTTACGTCCGAAGAAATACTTGCGTCTAATCCTGATGGAGTGTTTCTGTCAAACGGTCCCGGGGACCCAGCAGCTGTTACATATGGAATAGAGACAGTTAAAAACTTATTAGGTAAAAAACCAATTTTTGGAATATGTTTAGGTCATCAAATTTTAGCTCTTGCATTGGGTGCTAGTACATTTAAGATGAAATTTGGACATAGAGGAATTAACCAACCTGTAAAAAACTTAATTACTAATAAAATTGAAATTACTTCTCAAAATCATGGTTTTGCTGTTGATAAAAAGACTCTTCCAAAAAATGTTACTATTACACATAAGCATTTAAATGATGATACAATTGCTGGTATTAGTTGTAAAAATATATCAGCATATTCGGTGCAGTATCACCCAGAAGCAAGCCCGGGACCACATGATTCAAGATATGTTTTCAGAGAATTCTTCCAAATGATGGACAAAAATGCCAAAAAGAAATGATATAGATACAATACTTGTTATTGGTGCAGGACCAATTGTCATTGGTCAAGGCTGTGAGTTTGATTATTCAGGAACTCAAGCTATAAAGGCGTTAAAAGAAGAAGGTTATCGTGTGGTATTAATTAATTCTAATCCAGCGACAATAATGACAGACCCGCAATTTTCAGATAAAACATATATAGAACCTATTTCAGTAGAATATGTTGAGGAAATAATAAAAAAAGAAAAACCAGATGCTATTCTACCGACAGTTGGAGGACAAACAGCTTTAAATGTGGCCATGAAGCTTGACGAAGAAGGTATTCTTAAAAAATATAATGTAGAATTAATCGGAGCGAATAGAACAGCAATAGAAACTGCTGAGAGTCGCGAGATGTTTAAGCAAGCAATGCTTGAAATTGGTCTTGATTTACCATATGGTTATACAGTCAAATCTTTAGAAGAAGCTAAAAAGCTTCTGGATAAAATTTCTTTACCTGCAATTATAAGACCTTCATTCACTTTGGGCGGTTCTGGAGGTTCGGTAGCATATCATGAAGAAGAATTTGAAGTATCAGTTAACAAAGGCTTAAAAGAGAGCCCTACAGGACAAGTTTTAGTTGAAGAATACCTTAACGGATGGAAAGAATACGAATTAGAACTCATAAGAGATTTAAATGACAACGTTATAATTATTTGTTCAATTGAAAATATAGATCCGATGGGTATTCATACTGGCGATTCAATAACGATTGCGCCTGCAATGACATTAAGTGATAAAGAATTTCAAATAATGCGAAACGCTGCAATAAAATGTATTAGAAAAATTGGAGTTGATACTGGAGGATCAAATGTACAATTTGCAGTAAATCCAGAAGATGGCAGGATGGTGATAATAGAAATGAATCCAAGAGTAAGTCGATCCTCTGCACTTGCTTCAAAAGCAACTGGATTTCCGATAGCTAAAATTGCTGCAAAATTAGCTGTTGGTTATTCGCTTGACGAGTTAAAGAATGATATAACCAATAGAACGTTAGCTGCTTTTGAACCAACAATTGATTATATAGTAACAAAGCTTCCAAGATTTGATTTTGAAAAATTTTCATCGGCTTCTGGAAAACTTGGAGTTCAAATGCAATCTGTTGGAGAAGCAATGGCAATTGGAAGAACATTTCGTGAGTCTTTTCAAAAAGCTTATCGTTCACTTGAGTTAAATTTACCAGGTTTTGAAACTAAAGATCCAAGGGAAGACGATAAAGACATTAAACGATTTAGAGAGCTAGATATTAAGTCTCTAAATGATGGAAGTGCATTTAGAATGCTAAAAGTTAAAGAAGCTATTAAGCAGGAATATTCGATAGATGAAATCCATAAAAATACAGGAATAGATCCATGGTTTTTAAGAGAAATACAGAAAATAGTTAATATTGAAAAAGAACATTTCTCTTTAGAAAATCTAGAATATTTGAAGAAGAATGGATTTTCAGATTTACAAATAGCACGTTTAAATAATATAGATGAAGATGAAGTAAGAGAAATGCGAATTAATCAAGGGATAATACCTGTTTTTAAGTTAGTTGATACTTGCGCTGGCGAGTTTGAAGCTGAAACTCCATATTCATATTCAACATATGAATCAATGAATGACTTAAAGCCTTTAAATGGTAAAAAAATTATGATTTTAGGAGGCGGACCAAATAGGATTGGACAAGGAATAGAGTTTGATTACTGTTGTGTGCAAGCAGTATTTGGTTTAAGGGATGCTGGCTATAAATCAATAATGGTTAATTGTAATCCGGAAACTGTATCCACTGATTTTGATTTAGCAGATAGATTATATTTCGAGCCTATTACATTTGAAGATATCATGAATATTATCGATTTTGAAAAGCCAGATGGCGTGTTAGTACAATTTGGAGGGCAAACACCTTTAAAAATTGCTAACCAACTTAATTCTGCAGGTGTCAAAATATATGGTACTTCATCTAATAGTATTAACCTTGCTGAAAACAGAGAAGAGTTCGCTAAAGTAATTGATAAACTAAAAATTTTAACTCCCGAGTATTGTGTTGCCAAAAATTATGATGACATTTATAGTTATGCCGAAACTGCTAAATTTCCTGTATTAGTTCGACCAAGCTTTGTATTAGGTGGAAGAGCAATGCAAATCGTATACTCCAAAGAGCAACTAGTAGATTATGTTTTTAAATCAGCTGAAGCAACAAATGATCACCCAATTTTAATTGATCAATTTATAGAAAATGCATTTGAGTTTGATGTTGATGCCCTTTGTGATGGAAAAGAAGTTTTTATTGGAGGTATCATGCAGCACATTGAAGAAGCTGGGGTTCATTCTGGTGATTCTTCATGCGTAATTCCTCCATACGAAGTAAGTAATTCAGTTAAAAAAGAAATAGAATCTATAACGGCTAAATTAGCACTAGAGCTTAAAGTAGTAGGTCTGATTAACCTTCAATTTGCTGTAAAAAATGATAAAGTATATGTTTTGGAGGTAAACCCAAGATCAAGTCGTACAGTTCCATTTGTAAGTAAGTATACCAATGTCCCGTTGGCAAATATAGCCGCGCAAATTTCAGTTGGTAAATCACTAAATGATTTTAAATTGCAAAAAAATAATTTTGAACATTATGCTGTTAAGAAAGCGGTTCTACCATTTAAAAAGTTTAAAGATGAAAAGGTTTTTTTAGGCCCTGAAATGAAATCTACAGGTGAGGTAATGGGTATTGATATGAGCACTGGAAGTGCTTTCTTAAAAGCAATGAAGTCAGATGGATATAATGTTCCAAAACAAGGTACAGCCTTTTTATCTGTGAATAAAACTGACAGGGTAGGTCTTGTTTCAATAGCAAAAAGCTTAATGGATTTAGGGTTTAGTCTTGTTGCTACCAAGGGTACTTGTAAGTTTTTAAATGAGCATGGAATTATCTGTAATGATATGTTTAAAGTTGGTGAAGGAAGACCAAATGTTGTTGATAAAATTTTAAATGATAATATTCAATTAGTAATTAATACACCTGAGGGACCGCAATCCAGATTTGATGAAGAAGCAATTGGTAAAACATCAGTTATGAAGAATATTTTGACAATAACCACTCTTTCAGGTGCAAGAGCAGCTATAGATTCTATGAAGCATTTAGATGAAATAAGTGTGAAAGCGCTTCAAGATTACTTTAAATAGTTTAAACTTTATTTATATGAATCGATATCTGGGCACACACAGAAAAAATTCCTATCTCCAAAAGCATTATCTATTCTAGAAACATATGGCCAAAATTTATTTTCTCTATTCCATTGTGTAGGAAAAACAGCATACTCTTTTGAATAAGGATGATTCCAATTATCACAAATATCATGTACTGTATGAGGAGCATTTACTAACACATTATCATCTTTTGGCATTTCCCCAGACTCTATTTCTATGATCTCTTTTTTTATTGCTATCATGGCGTCGCAGAATTTATCAAGTTCTGGTTTTGTTTCACTCTCTGTTGGTTCAATCATTAATGTTCCTGGAATCGGCCATGACATAGTTGGTGCATGAAATCCGTAATCAATCAATCTTTTAGCAATATCTTCATTTGTAATATTTGCAGTTGCTTTAAATGATCTGCAATCAACAATAAACTCATGTGCATTTAAACCACTTTTTCCTCTATATAAAATGGAGTAATCTTTTTCTAATCTTTTCGCCATATAGTTTGCAGATAGAATCGCAACTTGTGAAGCTTTTAAAAGACCGTTTGCTGCCATTAATTTCATATAGATATAAGAAATCAATAATATACTGGCGCTTCCAAATGGTGAAGATGATACTGAATAAGAGAAATTTTTATCAGTGAAACTATGTTTTGGAAGATGGGGCTTTAATTTTTCATTAACACAGATAGGACCCATTCCTGGTCCGCCTCCGCCATGAGGTATACAAAAAGTTTTATGAAGGTTAATATGCATAACATCTACACCAAATTTTCCTGGTTTACATACACCTACCATTGCATTCAAGTTTGCTCCATCCATATAAACTAGGCCACCGTTATTATGAATTAAATCGCATATTTCATCAATATTATGTTCAAATACACCATGAGTAGATGGATAAGTAACCATCAATGATGACAACCTGTCACCAGCTTCGTCAACTTTTTCATTCAAATCCTTAAAATCTATATTTCCGTGATCATCACATTTTACTATAACAACTTTTAAACCAGCCATAATTGCACTAGCTGGATTCGTGCCATGTGCTGACTCTGGTATTAAACATATATCCCTATTGGAATTATTTGCTTTGTGATATTCTCTAATACTTAGAAGACCTGCGTATTCACCTTGAGCACCAGAATTTGGCTGAAAAGATACAGCGTCAAATCCTGTAACCTTATAGAGCATTTCTTCAAGATGATTGATAATTTTCTCATAACCCTTAGCTTGGTTTAATGGAGCAAATGGGTGAATTGAATTGAATTCTTCCCAACTAATTGGTATCATTTCAACAGTAGCATTAAGCTTCATGGTACATGATCCAAGTGGTATCATACTGTAGTTTAAAGAAAGATCTCTTTTTTCTAACTTATTTATATATCTAAGCATTTGAGTTTCAGAATTGACACTACAAAAAATAGGATGAGTTAAAAAATCTCCACTTCTATTTGGTTTGAAAATTTCAATAGAATTTTTGGAATCATTTCCAACATCAAATAATTCTGCAATTGTTTCAACCTCCCTATAATTTGTTTTTTCATCTAATGAGATGCCGACAAGACCATTTTTGTGATACATTAAATTAAAATTGTGTGCCAGCGCTCTTTTTTTTAATTCATCCACATCAATATTTGATAATTTCACTGCTATTGTGTCAAAAAAAACATTGTCTTTAATTACAATTTCATGCCCAAGTTTTGAGATTTTATTAGCAAGTTCTCTTGTATGGCTATGTATTCTTTTTGCAATATTTTTTAATTCTTCAGGACCATGAAACAATGCATACATTCCTGAAATGATAGCTAATAAAACTTGTGCGGTACAAATATTTGAGGTTGCTTTTTCTCTTCTTATATGTTGTTCACGAGTTTGAAGAGTTAATCTATATGCTTGATTACCTTTTCTGTCTTGCGATACGCCAACAATTCTGCCGGGGATATCCCTTTTAAATTCTTCGCTCGTTGACATGAATGCAGCGTGTGGGCCGCCGTATCCAAGAGGAACACCAAAACGTTGACTATTACCAACAGAAATATCGGCTCCTAAATTTCCTGGAGCTTCAAAAAGCTGTAAACACATTAGATCGCTTGCAAAAATTACTTTGCAATTTGATTCATGTGCTTTTGAAACAATATTTTTATAATGTTTTTTTGATGATATGTATCCATATCTATTTGGGTACTGAATAATACATCCAAAAGCATTTGTAAAGTCAAAACTATTAAAATCGGTAATAATAATTTCAATATCTAGTGGTTTAGCTCTTGAGATAATAACATCTATTGTTTGTTGAAAACATTCTTCATCAACTAAGAACTGCTTTTTTTCAGATTTATTTTTGCGGAAAAGCATGAGCATTGCTTCACTAGCAGCAGTGCCTTCATCCAAAAGGGAGGCATTAGCAATAGGTAGTGCAGTGATTTGAGTAATCATTGTTTGATAGTTTAGAAGAGCCTCTAATCTTCCTTGAGAAATTTCAGGTTGATAGGGTGTATACTGAGTATACCAACCGGGATTTTCTAGAATATTTCTAAGTATAACGTTAGGAGTAATTGTATCATAATATCCTTGTCCAATTAATGACCTATGAACTAAGTTTTTACTACCAATATCCTTAACATATTTTAAAATATCATTTTCAGAAAAAACTTCATTTCCAATAGATGTGTCATCAATATCTAATATATTTTTTGGCACAATATTTCTAAGAAGATCGTTTAAAGAGTCGCAACCGAGATATTGCAACATTTCGTCGATTTCCTTTTGTGAAGGACCAATATGTTTATTATGAAATTCAGACATAATTATAAGATTTCCCCAAAATAGTACCCCCGGAAGGACTCGAACCTACAACCAAGGGCTTAAAAGGCCCCTGCTCTACCATTGAGCTACGGAGGCAAAACTAGGCTAAAATATAACTCATAAAATTTAAATTAATACTCTTAAAAAGTCATTTCTAAAAATTTTTTTGAAATTTAAAATAAAAAATATTGACCAATTGAAAAATTTATTATTAGTTTGCGTAAGTCTAAAATTAGATTATTGTAAGCAAATACAAGCAATCGAAAAGGCTCTGGGGTTGGCGCTACAGAGCCTTTTTTGTTTCCATAATGTGTTGTATCTTCTGTTCTATTTGAAAATTGGGGGCGACAGGTTTCGACATTTTAGATCGGAATTTTAGATTGCATGTAGAGCTTAGTAACTCTTTAAACTTCTAAACTATGTTAAGTGCCGATAATGGCCAAATGGCTTTTGCTTAATTGCTAAAGCCCATCTTCAGTAGACGTTTCTCATCGTTCGCTGAATGGTGTCATAAAAATGAGATAGTTTATTTTTCTGCTTCAGTTAAATAAATGAAACCTTTGAAGATTGCTAAATGACTGTTTGTTCTTGTACAGATATTTAGTGAAATATGAACAAGAAACTAAACATGTAGAAGTCTACTCTTTCTCTATTTTGGACGGGAGTTCGATTCTCCCCGCCTCCACTAAATTTTTAAATTCGATCTGGATAGTCAGATATTATACCATCTACATTCAATTTTTTCATATTATTAATATCATTTTCATCATTCACTGTCCATGTATGTACTTTAAAACCATTATTTTTAATTTTTGTGATTGTTCTTTTGTCTAACAAATTATAATTGGGATGTATGGCTTTAGCATTAATTTTTTTACCAAATTCAATAGCCTTATTTAAATCCATAAATTGATTGACCAATACACCTATTGGTATGTAATTATCAAATGATCTTAATTTTTCAAGTTCAATCCATTTAAAACTCGAAATAACAAAGTGTTCAATATTCCAATCACTATTCATTGTGAATTCATTAATAATTGTAGATGTTGCTGTGGCTGTATTATATCCTTTTAGCTCAATATTTATCAAAATCGGATCTAAAATTTTTTCTAAAATTTCGTTCAACGTGCAAATTTTATATTTACCATGAATTAAATAATCATCAAGCTCTTTTAAAGTTAAATTTTCAATTATACCTGATTTACCAGTCATACTTTTTAGGTTTTCATCGTGTGAAAGTACTAGTTCTCCACTCAAGCATTTAAAAACATCGATTTCAACACCGTCTGCATTAAGTTGAATAGCTTTTTTTATCGAATTGAGTGTGTTTTCTGCAATATATCCTTTTGCACCTCTGTGTCCAATTCTTAATATGCTCATAACTACATTCTTTCAGGAGCGCTTATACCAAGAATTGACAATCCATTTTTTAAGATAATTTTTGTTGCTTCACATAATTTTTTCCTTGAAGCTGATAAAGCGAGGTTTTGTAAATTAATTATTTTGTGATTACCGTAAAACTTATGATAAGCTGCGGCAACTTCTTCTAGGTATGTTGCAATTTTTCTTGGTTCGAGAGATTTAAGGACCTCTTCCATTTTATTCGGGAATTCTGACAATAATTTTGCTAGTGCAATTTCGTCATTTTCTTTTAATAAACTTAAATCAATTTTTCTTTCATCAGATATTTCTTTATCATATCTTATTAATAAGTTCGATATCCTAGCGTTGGCATATTGAAGATAGTAAACTGGATTTTTTTCTGATTCATCTTTAGCTAAATCCAAATCAAAATCCAAATGACTATTCGCACCTCTCATAATGAAGAAGTATCTGATTATATCTGAGCTTAATTGACTTTTTAGTTCATTAAGTGTTATAAAATTGGCTTTTCTAGTAGACATTTTAACAATTTCTCCACCTTTCTTGATTGTAACAAATTGATGTATTACAACCTTTATATGAGATGTTTTTTTATCAAGACTTTTCAACCCTAATAATACGTCAGGATATGTGTCAATATGATCAGCACCAAAAATATCCACAATTAAATCGAACCCTCTGTCAATTTTATCTGCATGATATGCAATATCTGGTAGTCTATAAGTAGGCTCCCCAGAGCTCTTAACTAATACTTTATCTTCTTTTTTACCTAAGCCTGAAGTTTTAAACCATACAGCGCCATCTTTTTTATATGATAATCCTTTTTCTTGAAATTTTTTCAGAATATCATTTATAGCTCCGTTTTTATAAAAAGTACCTTCCTTTGAAAAAACATCAAATTTAATACCAATACTCTCTAAAGTATTTTTGATATCTGAGAATATTTCTTTTTCTGTAAAATCTCTAAAAATTGGATCATTAGACTTTAAATTCTTACCATGACGTTCAACTATTTTTAGAGCAATTTCATCGAGATAGGTACCAATATATCCATCTTCAGGCATGTCTATCTCCTTGCCAATCTGTTGTGCATATTTTGCATAGCATGACTCTGCAAGCACTCTCATTTGTTTACCGGCATCATTATAATAATACTCTCTTGTGACGTTATACCCATTCCAGGTAAGTATGTTTGAAACCATATCACCAAGAATAGCTTGTCTGCCATGGCCAACGGTTAAAGGGCCTGTTGGATTACAGCTTACAAATTCAACATTTGCCGATTTATTTAACTCTTTCTTTCTACCAAAATTTTCTCCTTCTTTTAAAATTTGGTCTAGTGCTTTAAGATAGTAATCATTTGAAATATGAAAATTTATAAAGCCAGGTTTTGATGCACTTATAGTAAAAATTTTACTCGAATTATTTTTATGATTAGCAATACTGTTTGCTATTTTGATTGGAGATTCCTCTAATTGTTTAGTTAATTTTAAAGCAATATTTGATGAATAATCTCCAAAACTATCTTGGTTACTGACATTGATACTCCAATCTTCAAACTTAATATCATTTTCTTTTAGATAGTCCCTTAAGAAATCATTCATGAGCTGTTTTAACTTCATACTTTAATTTCCTTTGCATCAAACCAAATTCTTTCTAAGTCGTAGTATGATCTCATTTCTTCAAAAAAAATATGAACTACAATATCAACATAATCCAATATAATCCATGTGCCATTTTCATAACCTTCAGTCTTCCAAGGATGTTCAGTAACATTGTCCTTAATATTATCAGCAATTGCTTTTACCTGTATTAAGTTTTGCGCAGAACAAACAACAAAATATTCTGAAAGTGAGGTGATACCTGAAACATCAAGTGCAACGATATTATCAGCTTTTTTATCATCAGCCAAGGAAACAATTTCTTTAAGTAGTAGTTTTGAACTCATCGATTCAAGTTAAGAAAATCTTGATAGTCTTTACCAATGATTATTTGAATATCTTCATTGGGATTAACTGTGGCATCAAATTCAACATTACCTGCATCAATGTTTGTACCCATGATAGTAAGTAAATTTTCAATATTAGGATTATCCTTACTCAAAATAATAATAGTAGTTATTTCATAATTAAAGTTGTTTGCATTTTCAATCCTAGTTACTTGTAATCCGTATCTATTTGTTAGGATATTACCATATGAGTTGCCTAAACCGCTTACACCACAACCGTTCAAAACTGCTATTCTTAGTGTTTGAGAAGAATAATCCTCAAATAATTTAATTTTACTTTTATTTGACTCTGGAGCATTAATTGAGTTTAAATCTTTTATTGGAATTTGTTGATTTAAATAAAGGTTAAACGAAAAACCAAATCCTAAAATTATCAATACCAAAGAAACTATTAATATGTTTAAAAAATAATTCAAGACTCAAGCTCTTCAAGCTGTTTAATTGTATTTATTCCTAACACTTCATCTGAATTTTCAATTTTAATGGCCTTTATTTTCATATTTGATTGTTGGGATAATTCAATTGCATCAGTAAGATAATATTCTTTTGAGGCATTATTAGCTTTAATAGTATTTAGAATTTTAAATGCTTCCGGAATTTTAAAAATGTATATGCCTGGATTCCATTCTCTAATCATTCTTTCATTATCGCTACAATCTTTTTCTTCAACTATTTTCAATAATTGACCATTTTTTTTTCTTATAATTCGACCATATCCAGCAGGGTTATCGACCTCTGCAGTAATTAAAGTTAAATCACGATTATTTATAATATGATTTTCAATGATTGGTTGAAGAGATGATGCTTTAATGTTTGGAACATCGCCATATAAAATTAATATATGTCCTTTTTTATCTTTTAGTAATTTTTCAGTTTGTAAGACAGCATGTCCTGTTCCAAGCTGCTCTTTTTGAGTGACATATTTGAGATTAATCCTATTTTTGGTATGTGAGATAACCTGATTTTTTTTAAAACCTACTACCAATATTGTTTCGATAGGATTAAGAAGTTTACTTTCATCAAGTACATAATCTATAAGAGTTTTTTCATGTAACTTGTGTAATACTTTTGGTAAACCAGAATTCATTCTAGTACCTTTACCTGCAGCCAAAATAACTATTCTTAAATCTTTATTCATTAATCTCCACTTTTAAAAAAGGTATATTTCGTTTTCGTATTATTCCACCCCCAATACATAATCCTTTTTCATCATAAAATACAATTGACTGACCTGTAGTAATTGCTTTTATTTTATTGTCAAATTTAACATAACATTTATATTCATTTGACGATAAAATATTACATCTATAATCTTTCTCCCTGTACCTCACCTTAGCATTACATTCAAATGGTAGCTTTTTTTTCACATTTTTACTCCAAAACATATTATCAGCTAATAATTCATCTGAGTACAAAGCAGGATGTTCAGCTCCTTGAGCAACATAAATAATATTTTTATTTATATTTTTATCTATAACATACCATGGCTTATCAAAAGCAGAATTTCTTGCACCAATACCTAAACCTTTTCTTTGACCTACTGTAAAATACACATGACCATTATGAGTACCTATTTTTTCACCATTAATCGAAATTATATCCCCTTTTTTTGACTCCAAATATTCACTGATAAATTCGTTATACTTTCTGTCTCCAATAAAACAGATCCCAGTACTATCTTTTTTTTGAGCATTAATAAATTTATTTTCTTTAGCAATTTTTCTGACTTCGCTTTTAAAAGTATTTCCAAGTGGAAATACTATATTCTTTAGTAATTCATTGTTTAATTGATATAAAAAGTATGATTGATCTTTACTTTTATCTAATGCTTTGGATATAAAAAGTTTATTTTTATCCTTAATCACTTTTGCATAGTGTCCTGATGCGATTTTTTTTGCACCAATTTTTTTTGCATAATTTCGAAAAACATCAAACTTTATTTCACGATTGCATAGCACATCTGGGTTTGGAGTTAAACCAAGTTTATGATCTTTCAAGAATTGGCTGAAGACACGTTCTTTATATTCTTTAGTATAATTTATTTTTGTAAGAGGAATGTCTAATTTTTTACAAATACTTAATGCATCTGCATAATCATCTTCTGCATTGCAAATTGCATTCTCGTCATCCCAATTTTTCATAAAAACGCCATGCACTTCATAACCTTGAGATTGCAACAATATAGCAGCTACGGAGCTGTCAACCCCGCCACTTATTCCAAGAACTATTTTTTCTTTTTTCATTTTGATTACATAACTATCTTAATAAAAAAATTTATGAGTTCAAATCAATCACACAAATCAGTTGTTTTTGGATCAATTAGCATTGATAAAATTATAAATAAACATGGCTCCTTTTTAGATGTTCTAGGAGGATCTGCTGCTTACGCGCTTCTTGCTAATAAACAGAAAACCTGTGAGTTAGTTGGTGTTGTTGGAGACGATTTCAAAAATGGGCATTGGGAATTACTTTCAAAGCACTCCATATCTACAAATTCCTTAACGAGATTATCTGGTAAAACTTTTTGTTGGGGTGGAGAATATCAAAAAGATTTTTCTTCTCGAAGAACCTTATATGTTGATCCTGGGGTTTCTGAAACATATTTACCTAATTTGTCTGATAATTCTAAAAATTGCTCATTTCTTTTGTTGGGTAACACTGCACCTCATTTACAAGCTGCACTGTTAAATCAAATGGAGAATGACCCCTATGTAATGTTAGACACTTTTAAGCTGTACATAGACATTGCAAATAAGGAGTTAAAGCAATTAATTAATAAGGTAGATTTGCTCTGCATAAATTTTAATGAAGCAGTAGAATTATCAGGGCTAAACGGAAAAGACTTAGCTAAAATGGCTAAAACCATATTAAATCTAGGTTCAAAAAGTTTAATTATTAAAGATGGAAAAAATGGATCTCATTTTTTCGACTCAGCAAATCAGTTTTCAATCAAAGCTTATCCAATAGATAAAGTTATTGATACAACTGGTGCAGGAGATTCATATATTGGAGGTATTTTGATGGGGAAAATGAAAGGAATGAATATTTTAGATTCAATGAAAGTAGGTGCGGTTACTGCATCATTCTGTATTGAGGGTGTTGGAGTAGAAGGTTTGTTAAAAATAAACAAAGAAGAATTTAATAGGCGTTTAGATTGGATGAATCGTAACCATACTTCTTGAAAACTCATAATAAAAATACTAACTTGATATTCAAATACATGGAGAACTAATAATATGATTTACTTTAAACATTTTATTGCGTTAACAATTTTGGCAACCACACTCTTTGCTGGTCAAGCTTTAGAATCTGCAAAAATCAGAATTAAAGATAAAGAGTGGGGAGAAGCAGAAAAATATTTATTAGAAGCCTTAAATCATCCAAAAGATAAGTGGGAGGCTGCATTCCATTTAGGTGACAAAATTTATCCTAGAAAGCAAGAATGGGCTTCAGTCAAAGAGTATATGGATGTTGCAAGAACAGCTCCTAGCAATTTGAAAATCCGTCCAACAAGGAATGATAAAAGAATTCCCATTGAACAGGCCATAACAGCTTCAATTACAAAAAGTTATAACTTAATTTACTACAAAGCTTCCGGATTTTTAGCATTACTAAATAGGGCTACGAATGAAGATCAAAGAAATGCACTATTAGATCAAGCTATTAAAACATCTTTAGATGCTAAAGCATTAGATCCAGCTCAGCCGGGATCATATGCACTTGCAGCGCTATATTCTTCAGTAAAAGGAGATAAAGAGAATACTATAAAATATCTAGACATGGGATTATCTTTGGATGACATTCCAAAAGAAACAAAAATAGCTCTTCTCGTCAGTGCAGGGCAAAGTGTTGTGCGATTAGGTGAGTTTGATAAAGGATTAGAATATTATGAGGAAGCATTATCTATGGAGCCACTTGAGCCAACTGCATTAAAAAGTTTAGGAGCGTTATATTTAGCTCAAGATAAATTTGAAGCAGCTTTACAAAAATTAGATCTAGCAATCGAAAACACTTCAGAAGATGAAGAACTCGTTGACTTATTTTTTAATAGGGGATTGGTTTATTTAAAAATGGAAAATTTTGAAGAAGCCGAATATAACTTTGAAGAAGCATATTTTTTAGCTCCTGAAGATGTTGAGGCATTATTAGGTTTAGCTAAAGCTCTTGAGCAAGCAGAAAGATGGAGAAAATCAAGAAATTATTATATGGAATTGATTGATACAAATCCAAATGATCCCCAATATTATTATGGGGTTTACAGGACTTACTTTGGAGAAGGCAGACTTGAAGATGCACAAGAATATCTTAACAAAGCCACTGCATTAAGAGGTAATTAATAAATTATTGTTCCAAGATTTTCTTGGTAAAAACTCTTTACTGACTCTTCCAATATAACTGCTAAAGCTCTATATGCATTTGCATTATCTCTGAAGCCTGCAAAGGGTGTTGCAACATCAATTCCGTTTATTTTCCCTCCATTTGAGCTTCCATATTGTGATATGGTAAAACCACCTGAACTATAATCAGAACTTCCAACATTTGGATTATCTAGAGTCGGAACAGCTTCAAATGAATAATTAACATCATTACTTGTATAACTTTTACCCACTATAAGTGTACCAAGACTGTTATACCCTCTAATTACTTCCGCAAATGAAGAGCTTGAAATACTTGATATTTGAGAAACACTTGATTGACTACTATAACTATTTAGCTGAAGGTTAGATAACTCTAAATCAGAGGCTGACAATAAATATCCTAATTCAATTCTTTGATCAGAGTGATTATGTTCTACTAAATTTAATAGCACGCCGGCATCAAAATAAGCTTCAACAGTATCTATAGCTGTCTGCAAAAAACTATGGTATGTTCCATAAGATAAATTTGCATAAGAATTACCTTGTGCAGCATCCATTTGATTTAAATCAGGGTCAAGTTTATCTCTGCTAACGTTATTATAAATTATGTGTGGAAATAGACCACCTGAATTTATATTAAAAAAATATGCAAACTGCTCAGCAACTTTTCTCGTATTTTCGGCCCTTGCCGTTGAGCCAGTTCTATTTGGGAAAGTAGATGGACTTATAGTACCATCATGAGGAACAGTAATAATAATTGGAGTATTTCCAACCCTGTAAGAAATGTATCCTTGACTATCTGTAACGATTTCTCCTGGGGTATATGTTACTTCTGGAGTAGGAAGAACTGATTGAGTCGCTCTCCCAGATTCTCCACAGCCAATAAGTATTAACAAAAATAGTACTGTAATTCTAATATGTAACACCATCTGATATTTCTCCATTTCCTCTCCAGTCAACTCCAGTAAAAAATTGACCATCCTTATACATTATACCATGCGCTCTCGCTAAATAGTATATTCCATTTTCAACATTTCCATTTTCAAACTTGTGATTTAAACTTTCAAGCTCTGAAATTTGTTCTTCACTCAAAGAAGGTAATAATTTATTATTATTAGTGTTTATTTTATTTTTTCCTTCATATCTAATAACATCTGGAATCCATTGTGAATGTGTTCTTCCTAAATTAATAGCTTCCTGAATATTTAAATTATGGTCAATAACACTAATAATCACCTGTAAAACAGTTGTAATAATTCTTGAACCTCCTGCAGCCCCAATTGTCATTAAAGGGTTTCCATCAGGATCTAAAACGATTGTTGGGGACATTGAACTTAGTGGTCTTTTAGCTGGTTTAATTGAATTTGCCTCATATCCAATTAGTCCAAATGCGTTTTGTACCCCAGGAGAAGTAGCAAAATCATCCATTTCATTATTTAAAAGAAATCCTGCACCATCAACTATTTTTTTATTTCCATATGAAAGATTAATAGTAGTAGTAATTCCAACCGTATTACCAAATTTATCCATTGCAGAATAGTGTGTTGTTTCCATTGATTCAGAAATTTGAGACCCCGCAGCAATTTCTGAACTAGGAGTAGCTTTATCCATTGAAATCAAACCTAATCTTTTTTTTGCATAATCTTTTGAGACTAACATGGGAATTGGACTCGGATAAAAGTCTGGATCACCCAAGTGAATTGCTCTATCAGCAAAAGCTAGTCTTTGAACCTCGGTTAGCATATGAACAAATTCCGTAGAATTACGTTCAATTGATGATAAGTCAAAATTTTCTAGCATATTTAACATTTGTACAATTAATGGACCGCCAGAACTTGGAGGACCCATAGATATTACCTTATAACCTCTATAGTTTCCAAGAATGGGTTCCCTATATATTGAACTATATTGTTTTAAATCTTCATGTGATATCAATCCATTATTTGCTTTCATTTCATTTACTATTAAATCAGCAGTTTTTCCTAAATAGAATCCGTCTCTACCATTTCGAGATATTCTTTTTAAAGTTTCAGCTAAGTCTTTTTGAATAATAATATCGCCTTCACTCCATTGATCTAAACTTCTCATTTTATTAACATATTCTTCTTCTGGAATTGTTCCATTAAGAACATCTTGCTGTAATTGTTTCATTTCAAGCGAATAATCTTTAATAAAAATTTTTGTAGATCCTTCATCTTCAAGAAAAAGATGTTTGTAAAAATCGAGTCCAAAAGCTGAACTTTTATTTATTCCATGACCATTTTCAGCAAAGTCGATAGCATAAGATAAAATTTCACTAAGTGAAAAATTTCCAGAACCATGATCCTCTAATATTGTAATCAACCCGTCAACAGTTCCAGGAACGCCAGATGATTTATGTGATAATAATGCTAGATTTCTACTATAGTTACCATCATCATCCAGGAACATAGTTTCATACGAAAGAGTTGGAGCTTTTTCACGAAAATCAAGCGTTATAATTTTCCCATGATTTGTCCTAGCAACCATAAAACCACCACCACCTATATTACCATTTGAAGGAGAGGTTACTGCTAAAGCGAAACCCGTAGCAACAATAGCATCAAACGCATTCCCTCCTTTTTTCATGACATCTATACCTGCCTCAGATGCTAAACGTGAGGTAGATGAAACAGCACCACTTTTATTTTCTAGATTTACATTATTACTTGAAGAGTCTGAATCAATTCCACATCCAATTACAGATATCGAGATTAAAAGATAGGCTATTTTTTGCAAAACTATTTTCATTAATTACTTTCTAATTTTCATTATAAAAATAATAAAAAGCCCCTACAAAGAGTAGAGGCTTTTTATTTATTTATGACCTAATAATAAATTATAATGTCATATCAAGACGTGTGTAAAGATAACGTCCGTTAAATCCGAATGGACTATATCCTGAATGTTGGAAAATTCCATTAAAACTATTTCTTTTAATAGTTTTATCAGGATAAACATCAAATAAGTTATTAGCACCAAGCGCTACTCTTACTTGACTATTGACTTGGAATGAGTATTCCATATCAACCGTAAATTTTGAACTTAATACCTGTTCTCTTTCAACGGTACTTGCCGGGATAGTTACTTCACCCCAACGATTTAATTTCATCATTAAAGTTGATGTTGGTCTCTGTAATGTTGCAGAGAACTGGAAGTTTTCAGAAGGAGATGAACTTTCGTATCTAACTGTGTTAGCACGTCCAAGTAATAGACTTGAAGTGTAAGCAGCTAATTCAGATGGCGTTTCGAGCTCTCCTTTATTAGTAACTTCAGTATCATTAAAGTTCAGTGCTGCTTTAAGCAGTAAAGAACCATTAGCAACATCTTCTCTCATTGTTGCAACTATATCTAAACCATTTGTTTCAGTATCAATACCGTTAAAGAAGTATCTACCTGCCGCAGCCGGAACTCCTCTTTCAGCAAAGAAAGAAACCATATCAGAAGTTGCACCTGAGCCTCTAAATGTCTCACTCATACTAATACGATCTTCAACTGTAATCATATAAGCATCTACAGATAGTGAGAATCTATCATCTTTGTATGTCATACCTAGAGACATATTTTCAGACGTTTCTGGCTCAAGATCTTGAGCTCCGAGAGCTCTAGCAGCTTCAGTATCAACAGGGAAGGTACCTACTTCTAGAGGTACTCCATCTATAAAGTTAGTAGCAATTGATGAGAAGTATGCTTCTTGAAGTGCAGGAGCTCTAAAGCCAGTACTGAAAGAACCTCTTGCAGCAACACCCTCTTCAATTTCATATCTCAAAGCAACTTTACCATTAGTTGTAGAACCGAAGTCACTATAATTTTCTGTTCTTAGTGCAACATCAACTAATAAGTCTTCGTTAACATTACCGCTCATTTCAGCATATACACTTACAGCGTCTCTGTCACGATCTTGCTCATTAGCTGGAGCCAATCCAGGTAAACACTGACAACCAACAGCTGCAGAAGCACCTGCGTTTGGACCATCTAATACATCATAGCCAAAATCAGCATATCCTGCTTCTTCACCAGCTTCAATTGTATAATTTTCCATACGCATTTCTGCACCCATGGCTAAACTAACTGGACCTTCAAAACCATCCATTTCAATTTCGGTGGATAGATCAAAGTTTACTGTAGTTTGGCTGTAACCAAGTGTACCAAGATCAAATTCAGCTTGCTGATTTGGACCTGTACCCGCAGTTGCGTTGTGACTGTTTTTCATGCCCCATGCAAACTCGTTACTTCCTGTGTTAACACTAAAGTCATAAGCATATCCATTAAGTACTGCTCCATCCATGATACCCTTCATACCAACGGCAAGAGATGTATCAGTTAGAGTCGGACTAATTAATGGTAAGAACCCATCAGGATACCATGCACGCAATGTACGATTGTCTTGAGCTCTTCTGTAATAGCAGCCACTTTCACCATCACGTGAATTCATTCCACCAAAAGCGTAAAATGTCCCACCTTGTTCCATTGGGAAACTACCATTGAACATAACACTTACTTGTTCAAATGCTCCAGCACCAATACGGTGATTTTCTCTGTTGAATGCATATTCTTTATCATCCATTCCCGCAAAGTACTGTCTTCTTGGATCTAATCCTGCACGGTTAGTACGACCTCCATCACGAATTTGACCACTTACATACAGGCTTCCACCAAAAAGATTCAAACCATTACCAGCATGAACAATTAAGTTTCTACCATCTTCTTTAAGAACTGTTTCAAGACCTGAACGAGCAAAACCTCTATCAGCAGAGTATGGAAGATAACCAGTACCTTCTACCGCTTCATCAAGATCCCAACCATAAGTTGAAGCATCTTGACCGTCTATTAGGCCTTCTCCAGCAGCATATCCTCTTTCAAATAGTGAAAGATTTTGACCATAAGTTACACTTACGTCCGCTCCACCAGCTTCTTTTAAAATAATATTGATAACCCCAGCAACAGCATCTGAACCGTATTGAGCGGCAGCACCATCACGTAGCACTTCAATTTTTTGAATAGCGCTAGCTGGGATTGCATTTAAGTCTACTTGAGTTGAACCACGTCCAACTGAACCATTTACGTGAACTAAAGCACCTTGGTGACGTCTTTTACCATTTACAAGTACAAGAGTCTGATTGGGAGCCATACCACGTAAAGTTGCAGGTCTCATATGGTCAGAACCGTCCGTAATATACCCACGTGGAGCATTATAAGACGGAACCAGAGATTGCAGTAATTCATTGGTTTCAGTGAAACCAGCTGCACGAATTTCAAGCTCAGTAATAACTTCTACTGGAACCGCTTGTTCGTCAACATTTCTTGCGAAACGTGATCCAAGAACAGAAACTGCATTACCAGCAACTGCACTCGATGCTAATGAAAAATTAGCAGTAGCAGCACCATCTACACTTACAGAAACACTCGCAGACTCATATCCAATGTATGAAGCAGTAACTGTATAGGTTCCGCTTGCAACACCGTCGACTGAATATGATCCATCAGCTCCTGTAGCAGCACCAGATGAAGTACCTTCTACAGTAACATTTGCTCCAAATAGTGCATTACCATCTGCATCAGTAACGGTACCTGAAACTGAGTGATGGCCATCTACGGCAAATATTAAACTAGAAAATAAAACTAGTGCTATCATGTTATATAGCTTTCTCATTGTTTTTCCTTTGTTTATGTACATATTAATAAATCCTTGGTATGTACCTCTGTTAGAGGTATAAAAATATACCCTTAGTTTGCATAATCTAGGAGAAAGTGTACTTTATGTCAATGATTTAAAGAGGAGGGATATATTACCTTCTGCTTCTAAGTTTCATTAGAAGATTAAGTATTTCGATATAAAGCCAGATAAGAGTAATCATCAGTCCGAATGCAGCGTACCATTCCATATATTTAGGCGCACCTTGATCAGCTCCATTTTCAATAAAATCAAAATCTAAAACGAGGTTTAAAGACGCAATTCCTATGACGAAAAGTGAGAAAAAAATTCCAGTTAGGCCATTCCCAAATAATGGACCCATAAATGAGACACCAAACAAGGACAGAATTAAATTCAATACATATATAATTAGAATGCCAAAAGTAGCAGAAAACACTCCTAATTTAAAATTCTCTGTAGCAGCAATTAACCTACTTTTATATAAAAATAATAGAGCTGCCAAAATTCCAAATGTTAACGCGATCGCTTGATTAGCAATCCCAGGATACAATGCATTGGCATAGGCTGAGATTCCACCTAGAACCAATCCTTCAGCCAAACAATACAATGGGACTGTAATTGGGGCAGATTTCTTATTATAAATTGTAATCATTAATAGAACGAAAGTAAATATTGTAACAGGCCAAAATAAAGCTAATCCGACTTCAGGATTATTCCATGTGTAGATTGCAGATGTCATGACCAAAAGTAGACTTAATGCAGTTTTATTTACTGTACCATCTATAGACATAGCTTGCTCGCCGCTCACTTGTCTTGTATTTCTAAAAGTGTTATTATTTAATGCCGGATTAGCAGAGCGCATACTTTTCTCCTGTGCTATTTATTTTCTGAAATGAATTTTAAAATGTTATCAACTGGTATTCTATGTTGTTCCATAGAATCCCTTTCTCTAATTGTAATAGAATTATCTTCTAAGGTTTCGTGATCAATGGTAATGCCAAAAGGAGTTCCTGATTCATCTTGTCTATAATATCTTTTTCCAATAGAACCTTGTTGATCATACACACATTTATGTATCTCGTTTATTGAATCATATATTTCTTTAGCTTTTTCAGGAAGACCATCTTTTTTTAGGAGAGGACAGATTACAATTTTATTTGGAGCCAAATCAAAAGGCAGTTTTAATATAGTTCTATTATTTTCGTTATCTTCATAATAAGATTCACAAAGAACCATTAAAAATAGTCGATTTAAGCCAGTAGATGTTTCAATGATAAAAGGATGATATTTTTCATTTTTAAGTGCATCAAAATACATCATATTCTTCCCAGATAATTTTTCATGCTCTTTTAAATCAAAATCTGTTCTATTATGAATACCTTCAACTTCACCCCAACCAAATGGAAAATTATATTCAATATCAAAAGCATCTTTTGCATAATGAGCAAGTGCATCCTCTGAATGTTGATGGAATTTTAAATTATCTTTGCTGATTCCTAATTCTTCAGAATAAAAGCTAATTCTTTTATCTTTCCAGAGCTCCATTGATGATTCGTCTTCAGATGGGCGAACAAAATATTGCATTTCCATTTGTTCAAATTCTCTTGTCCTAAAAATAAAATTTCTTGCAATAATTTCATTTCTAAAGGCTTTTCCAATTTGAGCGATACCAAATGGAACCTTTAATCTCATAGAATTTTGAACTAATAAATAATTAATATAAATCCCTTGAGCTGTTTCAGGACGTAAATAAATACTTTTACCAGATTTTTCTGATGGACCTGAATTTGTCTGAAACATTAGATTAAACTGAGTAGCTTGGGTCCATTTTCCAATATTTCCTGAAAATGGATCAATAACTTCTGCCGATTCTAAAGCATTACTATATTTATCTGATTCTTCAAGTAAAGTGTGACTAATTTTGTCAAGAGTGTCACTATCATTTTTATTTTCAATAGACAATATTTCACATAGCGCATCAATAACTTTACTTTTTTGCTGATACAACAAATCATCAATTCTATAACGTTTTTTGGTATCCTTATTATCCGTCATAGGATCATTAAAGTTGGCAATATGTCCACTTGCTTCCCACACATCTGGGTGAACCATGATAGAACTATCAAGCCCAACAATGTTTGAATTATTTGTCATAGCTTTCCACCATTTTTCAGATATGGCTTTTTTTAATTCTACACCAAGAGGCCCATAGTCATAAGATGCTTTCAATCCCCCATAAATTTCAGAGTTCGGAAAGACAAAGCCTTTACGTTTACAAAGAGAAACAATTTTATCTAAATGTTTTATACTCATTTTGTATAGAGTTTAAGAAAAAATATATCTGTACAGAAAAACTATTCCAAAAAAACTAAAAACAAGAGGTGTGAGCCAAACTAGTATATCAAAGCCTTTTTTTGGAGGATTAGCAAGAATTTCAGTACCAAATTTTTGCACAAAATGCTCTTTGATTTCTTTATCAGACATTCCTTGAATCACCATTTTTTTAATTTCTTCTTTCATTTCGAGGGCGGGTGCAGCTTGAGATTGCTCTAAGATAAGCCCATCACACACTGGACACATAAGATCTCTATTAAGTGTGTATAAACGCTTTTCAATAGATGATTGAAATCCAAGTAATAAAACTGTACTTAAAAAAAATAAATATAAATTTTTTGTCATGATTTTTCGTTAATTAATTGTATCGCTTGGTCTAAAGTAACTTCATCAACTACATATCCTTTTAAAGATATGTTTTTCTTTCCATCAGTGACATATGGTCCAAATCGACCTCTTTTGATTGATATCTCATTTTTAGTTTTGGGATGTTCACCAAGTACTTTTGGCTCAAATTTTAGCTTTCTATCTTTAATAAGTTTTACAGCACTTTCTAATGTTATTGTTAATGGGCTTTCATCCGATTTCATTGATGCATTTATTTTACCACACTTAACGTAAGGACCATATGGTCCAAAATCGGCTAGAACATCTTCATTTGTATCTGGATGAGCACCTAATTTTTTTGGAAGACTTAATAGTTCGATAGCTATTTCTTGTGTTACATTTTCTACACCAATACTTTTTAAAACAGACTTCCTTTTTTTACTTTTTTCAAGCTCGACATATGGCCCATATCTACCAATTTTTAATAAAATATTTTCTCCATTGGTATGCACTCCAATTACATTATCTTCTTTTTGCATACTATCAAGCTCAACTAATTTTTTCTTGTTCAACTCTCCAAAAAATAAATCTTCAGGGATAGTTGTATTATTACCATCTTTTTGCACATAAGGACCAAACTTACCGATTCTAATATCTAAATCTTCCTCTACATTTACTGTACATGCCTTTGCAATATCAACTTCTTCATCTAATAATTTTGCTACTCCTTTATACTCATTATTACCGTAATAAAACTCTTTTAATACATCTAAATATGAATTTTCAGATCTTGATATAGCGTCCAAACGATTTTCCATATCAGCTGTAAATCTTTCATTGAATAATGCATTATAGTGGTTTTCTAATAGTTGTGATACAGCTATTCCAATAAAAGTTGGAATTAGAGTTTTATTTTTTTTCACAACATATTCTTTTAATGATAATTTTTCAATAATAGCAGAGTAGGTAGAAGGTCTTCCAATTCCTCTTGATTCCATTTCTTTTACTAACATAGCCTCCGAAAATCTTCTAGGAGGAGATGTCGATTTTTCTTCAAGCAATATTTCCTCGCTTAGAATTTTGGATTGTTTATCTAAAGCTGGTAGGCTTTCAGGTCTACTTTTATCTTTCCTAGTTAAAGCTTGTTCATAAGCTAAAGTATAACCTTTAAATACTGTAACATTCCCACTTGCTTTAAAGATAGAAGTTCCATTATGAATTTCAACGTTTGTTCTGATATATTGTGCAGGTTTCATTTGGGAAGCAACTGTTCTACTTAAAATTAGTTCATAGAGCTTTGCTTCATCAGCACCAATTTTTTGAACATCTTCAACTTTCTTAAATGCCGTACCTGCTGGACGTATAGCTTCATGAGCTTCTTGAGCATTAGCAACTTTGTTTTTATAGATGTTTGTTTTTTCGGAGAGAAAATCATTCCCGAAACTATTTTCAATAAATTTTCTGGAAGCATTCAATGCTTCAGAAGAAAGATGGGTGGAATCAGTTCTCATGTATGTAATAAATCCTTGTTCATAAAGTTTTTGTGCAACAACCATTGTTCTTTTTGGGGAAAAACTAAATCTTCTTGAGGCATCTTGTTGTAGTGTGCTTGTGGTAAAAGGTGGTGCTGGAGAGCTAGAAGTTGGCTTGCTTTCAATATTATTAATCAACCAATCACTAGCATTACATTCTTCTTTTATTTTTTCTGCTAATTTTTTATCAACTTGGATGATGTTGTCATCTTTTAAACCAATATCAAATTTTCCAAAGTCATCGCTTTTAGCAACAGGTTTCCCATTGTAAGAAATCAATGATGCCTTAAAAATTTCACTGCTCTTATAGTCTAAAATATTTGCATCAATAGCATAAAATTTATTTTCAATAAACTTGTTTCTAAGCTTTTCGCGATCCACCAATAATTTTAGAGCAACTGATTGCACGCGACCAGCAGATAGCCCTTTATTTTTTAAAGATCTTAATGTCTTCCAAAGTACTGGAGAAAATGAGAAGCCAACAATACGATCAATAGCTCTTCTAGCACGTTGAGCATCTACCAAATCATAATTTATTTTTCGAGAATTATTAACTGCTTCTAAAACAGCTTTCTTTGTTATTTCAGTGAATTCAACTCTTTCAATATCACCTTTAATTTCAGATGCAATATCTGCTGCAATTGCTTCACCTTCACGATCAGGGTCAGTAGCAATTAAAATACGATCAGCTATTTTTACCTCTTTTTTTAATTGAGATAAAAATTTTTTCTTATCAGGCATACCTTCAATTTGCATAGCAAAATCATTATCAATATCTATTCCCATATTTTTTTTAGGGAGATCTTTAAAATGACCTACACTAGCAATCACTGATGCATTATCTATGTATTTTGATATTGTTTTAGTCTTTGATGGAGACTCAACAATAATTAATAGTTTTTCATTATTTGACATATTGGTTGGCAACTTACGCACATCGATGAATATTTGTCAAAAATTTATATTTATATATAAATATAAATTATTGGCCTATGATTTTATAAATTTTTTTAATTCCGTGAAATCATTTATTTTACATTCTTCTTTTGAACTAAGATTTTTTAGCTCAATTAATTCATTACACTTTAAGAAGAAATTAGCACTCATTTTAATTGCATTTTTTAACTGATTTTTTTCAGATTTTTTTAACGTATCTATGTGAATAGAATAACCCTCATCAATTAACTGATTTGCAATCTTGATTGCCCTTTTAGAATGAGTATCAAAGCTGATGAAAAAGTCTACTGTTTCATTTTTATCATCTATTGTTGATTCAGTTAAGAGTCTTTCAATTCCTGCAGCAAAGCCTATAGCTGGAGTGGATGGCCCTCCCATGCTTTCTACAAGGTAATCATATCGTCCACCTCCAAGTAAAGCATTTTGTGACTTCGATGACATATTTGTAATTTCGAATGTGGTTCCATTGTAGTAATCAAGACCTCTCACTAAATGACCACTTTCCGTATAAGAAATTCCTAAAGCATCTAAATGCGATAAAAGTTTGGTAAAATTATTTTGTTCATCTTTTGTTAAAAATTCTTTAATTAATGGAGCATTTTTAATGATTTCTAAATCTTCCTTTTCTTTACTATCAAGAATACGTAAAGAATTATTTTTTAATCTATTTTGAGATATTTTCGACAAATGAGATTTGTAATCAGTAAAGTATTCATTTAATTTCGCTTCATATTTTTTCCTAGTTTCATGATTACCAATATTATTTATCTGAAGATTTGTGTTAGTAATTCCCAATTGAAATAATACTTTTGTTGCTAATAGAATCACCTCAACGTCTTGTTCAACTTCAGAAGACCCCAAAGCCTCAATTCCAAACTGATGAAATTGCCTCTGCCTACCTTTTTGTGGTTTTTCTTTTCTAAATAGAGCATCAATATAAAATAGTTTACATAAGGGTTTACTTCTAAAGAATCCTGATTCAATATATGCTCGAACAACAGGAGCAGTCATTTCCGGTTTTAAAACTAATTGATTACTTGACGAATCTTTCCAAGAAAACATTTCCTTTGAAACATCAGTTTCATATCCAATGTTTTGCTTAAATAGATTAATATCTTCAATTATTGGGGTTTTAATTTCTTCATATCCAAATTGATTACTTATTGATTGAAAAATTGCTAAAGCTTTATTCCATTTTATACTTTCCGGTGGAAGTATATCATACGTCCCTTTAACTTTCTGAAATTTTGATTTCATAAAACAACTTTAATAATTTTTTTAAGTAATAACACCTAAAAACTTGGCCTAGTTGTATAGATTCCGGTTTTTTGTTCAACTTTAAGATCTTGTAGAATATCTGATTTTAAGTTTAATCTAAAATACAGTCCTCTAGCATATCCATTTGGGGTCCAATCAACAAAAAATTCCCAGCAATCAATTTCTCTATAAAGTGTCAAATTATGACGAACAATATTATTATCTATGAGATTAAATCTAGCATTATAATTTAACTTCCAATTATTTGTAACATTTATGCTTGTATTTGAATTAAGCCAAAAGTTTTCAACTTTATTTTCTGGATTAATTTTGTTTATCGTATAGCTTATTCCTATCCTGCTTTGCCAAACATTTGATGAAAAATCATTAAGGAAATCTTTTGTTTGTTCGGACAATTCATTTTCATATTGAGTCTCTTGATTTTTACCCTTTAACCTAAAATTTGTTGAAAACCTAATGCCAGTAAGCCTTGGAATTGACCGAATTTCATTCATTCGTACATTTTCTCCTTTGTCAAACTCATAAAAATCATGAGTAAAATTCATATCTATATTTGTTCCATTTTTTAGGCTACTTCTTAAAGAAGTATTTAAGTTAGATAATTTGAATTCCTCTTTATTCACATCATATCCAGTATTCATGCGTAATGAAAAGAGATCTATTTTTTCTTCTTTGTCATTTTTACTTCTCTTTGCTTGAAACACATTTCCAAGCGATAAATTAATTTTTCTACTGCTTGTCCTTGGTGTTGATCCAATAAGAGTTCCAGTAAAATAATCATAGTATTCATCATTAAATTCTTGAAAATAATTATCATTTCTTAAATAATCTGGTGAATAGGAAAATCCAATCCTCGGTGTTATTACATGTCTAATAGATTGAAAACTACCAACTTTAAATGGTAAAATACCATACAGTTTGGTAGATATTGACAAAGATAGATTTGATGTTGTTCTATTTTTAAAACGATCAATTGTATTCAGCTCTAATTCATTTTGTTCATTAAAAGATGCTTCCTGAATTCTATTTACAAAGTCAGAACTAATATTAATGTTTGGGTTAATTGCTACATACTTAAAAATTGTAAATGGAGCATTAATACTAAACTTATTTTTTAACATCATATCACTTTCATTAGATGTAATGGCATTACCATCACTATCTTGTTTCCACTGAAAACTACTTGTACCTTCTTCATCAATTAATTCTTCCGCACTATAGTAGTTTTTAGAATTATTTAAAATCCTTGAATTAAAATCCCATTGTATATTATTTAAAAAAGATTTGTTTGAGTTTCGAAATAGATTTCTTCTTCCAACGCGAAAATTTAAGGATGGAAGAGTACTTGTATTCTCCGTGACTGAAGAAGAAAGACTACTAGGGCTTTGAAAGAAAGAAGATGAGCTACTAACTTTGTTTTTAGACATTAAATCTTGTTTATTAGATATATTAATACTCATTGATAGATTTCTATCTTTCCACCTCTTAGAATATGTAGCATTAGAAATTGCTTGCTGATTTAATCTTTTAATGGGATCAATGCTTGTCTCACGATTGTATTCGCCATTACTGTAGTAGCTTACATTTGATCTTAATGTTTGGTCACTTCGAAGAATTTGATTATGATTCCAATTTAATGAAAAATCTGTATTATTATTTTCGTTTAATTTTGCTATATCTTGTTCTGTAGAGCTTAAATGTTTACGAATTTCAAAGTTAAAGCCTCCACTAAATTTATAACGATCTTTATATTGATTTTTTGACTTAAGAATTAATCCCTGTCTATCGGCAAATATGATTGAATTTTCTGATCCAAAATAATCATTTGGAGCAAAATAGTAACCTAAGCCATCTAAGTAATTACCCCTATTTTCTGATGAACCAAATGATGGCATAATCCAACCTGATCTTCGCTCTTTATTGGAATGGGGAAAAATTGCTTTTGGAATACCAAAAATAGGGACTCCGCCAACAACAATATTTAAAGGTTTAAGGATAATTTTATCTCCATAAATTATTTTAGCCTGTTTGCTTCCAATATAAAACTTCGCTGGATCGCATGAAGTAAATATGCAATCATCAATGTAAAACGTACTATCTGAAACTGTAGTAATTTGTGATCCTGTATACATATTATTTTGTACTTTAGTTGTACCTGCGATTACTTTACCTCTTCTAGATTTAATATTATAAACCATAGACTTACCTGAAACAGGTTCCCGACCTTTTTCGATTAAAGTAGGTTCAAGATCTTCTTCTTTATCATAAAGATTTTTATGAAACGCTTCTAGAATATTGCTTTTCCAATCAATATTAATTTGTGCAGCTTTTAAATCCATTCCTATTTGGATTATATTAGCTTTTCCATACATCTTAGAAGTTCTTGAATTTGTATCAAATTGAACTCTTGCTGCTTTGTAATCAACTTTTTCTTGACCAGATGTATTTGAGGTAGATGGAATAAATTGACCAATTACACCTCCAGTCGAAAATAATTCCGTTGCATTATTATTGATAAGTTTTAATTTTATTTTATCTCCTGATATTGCATTTGTACCTTGGTATAATGAATCTTCATATAAGTGAATGAAACTTGAAGCCATTCCAATTAATTCAATTTCAGATATTTCATTTTCATTAATTTTCAGTTCAATAACTTTGGCTTTTAAAATATCTTGATTTATTATTAATTGATTTTGATTATTTTTATCTTTTTCATATCCTGTGTTTTCTGAAATGATGATACCATTTTCATAAACCTTTAATGATTTAATTTGATTTTCTTTAGAAAAAATTTCAATCAAATCTCCCCTTACAATTTGATTTTGATTTAGGATCTTTCCGTTTTTTAATAATTTAATTTTTCCATCTATATTATTTATCAATCCTTTATCAGCAGTTATTAGCTGATTTTCATTTCTAATAGTAACTGATCCTAGTAATTCTATTTCTTCTTGCTCAGTATCATAGAAAAGTGAATCACAAAATATAGTATTATTTTTATCATCAACTTTAACATTGTCATACAGTTTTAATTGGCTATTTTTGTTAGATTGTATTGCTTTATTGCCAGAGAGAAAAGTATCCCCTTTTTGGAAAATTATATTGCCCTTTAAAATGGTAATAGTTTCACTGTTTTGTTCTTTAGATGATAATGAATCTGCTTGCTTCAACTCAAGTTTTTCTTGCGAAAAAGCAAAATTCAGTAAAAAAAATAAAACACATATTTTTTTAGTCACATTATTGTTAACGTTTTTTATTGATTTATGTTTCATCTTTGTAAAGTAGAAATGTAATGTATAAATTGATATAATGTTAGAAAATCTGTTAAATAGCATTTCTGATAATCCAGCATATCTTGCTGTAGCAATTGTTTTAATTACAATGATTACTTATAGTGTCATAAAAAAATTATTTAAGATTGTTACACTTGGTATAACATTGTTTATCTTATATTGTGCTTATCTCTTGCTAACAAACCAACCATTACCAAATATGGATGAACTCAAGATACAGCTTGAAAATAGTGAAGAAAAAATAAGTGATGTAATTGAGGATGCAGTCTTAGATCCTTTGAAGGAAAAAACAGAAACAATTAAAAATAATTTGGATGCTCTACAATAAATAAGGGGAGACATAAATATGTTCGAAAATAATCTATTAAATAATAAAACAATTGTGATCACTGGTGGAGGAACTGGCTTAGGGAAAAGCATGGGTAGAAGATTTGGTGAGTTAGGAGCCAATTTAGTGATAAGCGGAAGGCGAAAGGAGGTGCTTGAGGAAACAGCTCATGAGTTTTCAGAGAAAAGTATCGATGTATTAACGTGTCCAGGAGACGTAAGAAAAGTTGAGGATGTTGAACACATGTTAAAACAAACTTTAGACAAGTTTGGTAAGGTAGACGCATTGTTAAATAACGCTGCTGGTAATTTTATTTCCCCCACAGAGATGCTTAGTCAAAATGCTTTTAAGGCTGTCGTAGATATTGTTCTTATGGGTACATGGAATTGTACCAGTGTGATTGGTAAAGAAATGATTAAAAATAAAAAAGGGAATATACTAAGTATTGTAACTACTTATGCTTGGACAGGGTCTCCTTTTGTTGTTCCATCAGCTGCGGCAAAAGCAGGTGTGTTGGCAATGACAAGATCACTAGCGGTTGAATGGGGTAAGCATAATATTCGATTTAATGCTATTGCCCCAGGACCTTTTCCAACGGAAGGAGCATGGTCAAGATTAATGCCACCGGGCTTTGATGATTTTGAAGATGGTATGAAAAATAAAATTCCTATGAAAAGATTTGGTGAAAGACATGAATTGGAGAATTTAGCATCTTATTTAATGAGTGATGGTTCTGCATACGTTAATGGTGAAGTTATTACCATTGATGGTGGAGAATGGCTGGCTGGAGCAGGAGAGTTTTCTGATTTAACAAAATTACCAGATTCCATGTGGAAGGCAATGGCTGAGAGAAGAAAGAAAAAATGAATGCTTAGTCTAATAAAAAAAAGTGCTATTGTTTCTGGAGGATCAAAAGGAATCGGTAAGGCTATTGCTTTTAAATATGCACAAGCTGGTGCCAATGTTGTTATATGTAGCAGAAAGAAGGAAAATCTAAATGATGCAGTTATTGAAGCAGAATCAAATGGTCTTAAATTAATACCTATCGAATGTAACACAAGCAATTTTGATTCGATTAAATCCGTTGTCGATTTAACATTAGATAAATTTGGTAAAGTTGATGTTTTAGTAAATAATGCTGCGACTAATCCTTACTACGGACCAATTTTAAATTCAGAAGATTCGCATTGGAACAAAATTTTTGATGTAAATGTAAAAGGTTATTTTAATTTTGCAAAAGCATGCAGTAATTCTATGATCAAAAATAATTCTGGGAAAATAATTAATGTTGCATCTATTGCAGCTAAAACACCATTAGAAGGTCTGGGCGTTTATAATATTAGCAAAGCGGCTGTTGTAATGCTTACAAAAGTATTAGCAAAAGAGCTAGGACAACATAATATTCAAATTAACACACTAGCTCCTGGTTTTATTAAAACCGACTTTAGTAAAGCATTATGGGATGATGAAAACACTTATAACAAAATTATAAAATCTATTCCTCAGGGTAAGATGGGTAACCCTGAAGATATCTCCGGAATGGCACTTTACTTAGCATCAAACGCATCAGATTTTATAACTGGTTCAACTTTTACAGTTGATGGTGGAATTACTACTTAAAAGTTATTTAGAAATCCATTCACATAAAGATTTAATATTACGGAATGTTTTAGATCCAGTAGCAGCTAATCTCTCCATGCTATTATGGCCATTATAAACTAGACCACAATCAATACCCAATGCATTTGATACAGAGAAATCCAACATACTATCTCCAATAATAATTGTTTCTTTTTTCGAAATATTAACAGTTGATAATAATTCTTTTCCTTCAAGTTCTTTACCAAATCCGGACGGAGTATTGCTTAAACCAACGATATTATCTAAATAAATATTTAACCCAAAAAATTCTACTTGTTTGTCTAATTTCTGTTGAACAGTTGCGGATAATATACTTTGAGTTACACCAGTATTTTTCAAATTTTTAATTGTTGATAATGCATGGGGTTGTAGCGCTAATTTTTTAAAATTTTTTTCAAATCCATCATGAAATTCTTTGTTTGTTATTTCAAAAGCCTCATTTGAAAAGTCAAAGCCAACTGATTCATAAAATGTTTTAATAGGAAATAAAAATTTCCTTCTATAATCATCTACTGATATTTTTTTTAGTCCCCTTTTATCTAAAGAATTATTGAGCATTTCAACACAAAGTGCTGTATCATTCAACAAAGTTCCATTCCAATCCCATATTATGTGCTTATATTTCATGGATTTGAAAGTAGATAAAAAAATTGCATTAATAAAGAAAAGACTTGAAGATAAATCATATCTTAGAGGATGGGACAGTCAAAAAAAAATGGCTGTAATACCAATAAATACAATAACTGAAAAAGCTTTTATCCAACCTGGGAATGCAAAACAAGCAAGTGTTTCAATAATTTTATTTTCTGAGAAAAATGAATTATTCTTCTTTTTAACAAAGAGAACTACTGACGTTGAGCATCATAAAGGTCAAATATCATTACCAGGAGGAGCAATTGATAAGGGTGAAGCTGCTATGAATGCATCTTTAAGGGAAAGTAATGAAGAAATTGGCATAGATATTTCTACACTAAATTTTTTAGGTAAATTAACTGATCTGTACACACCAGTATCATATTTTAATATTCATCCATTCGTTTGGTTTACAAATGAAAAACCTAAAATAACTTTAAACCATCGAGAAGTTGACACAATTTATAAAATTGGAATTACAGAATTAATTGATGAAAAAAACATATCAAAAAAAAATGTAGAAAAATCTGGTATTACTTTTCAAGTTCCTGCCTTTAATTTTAATAAATGTGTTTCTTGGGGTGCAACTGCTATGATTTTATCCGAATTTAGAGATTTAATCTTAGATCTATAATTTTATCAATTATATTTCTGCTAATTTTCCAGATTTTAGATAAAAACACTTATCCGCTAGAGCTTTTACCTCATTCAAGTCATGAGAAACCATTAAAGATGTTATATTACTATCTTCAAGAATTGATTTTATTTCTGGGTAAATTTCAATTTTTAATTCTTTATCTAACCCAGTAAAGGGTTCATCAAACATCAATAGTTTTGGTTTCATTACTATACTTCTTGCTAACGCAACCCTTTGAGATTCTCCGCCAGATAATTCATGAGGATATTTTTCAGCTAGCTTTATAATCTTTAGTCTTTCCATCATTTCGTTACTTAACTGTTTTTTATTTTTCTTATTTGATATTCCAAATTCAATATTTTCCTTTGCATTAAGATGGGGGAAAAGAACTTTTTCTTGGACTACTAAACCGATATTTCTTTTTTCTGTTGGTAAGGAAATTTCATTGTTAAATAATATAAGATTATCCAAGATGATTTCACCATTGCTTGGTGACTCTAGTCCACAGATTGTTCTTAAAAGACTTGTTTTACCTGAACCAGATGCCCCAGTAATAGCAATCAAATCACCTTCTTTGACTTTTAAATTCAACCCTTTCAAAATACTTATCTTAAGATCTTTTTTATTAAATGATAAGTCTACGTTTTTAATTGATAAAAATTCTCTCATCTCACTTATTGTTACTTAAAATTAACTTATTTAAAAAATATATTGGAATTAAACCAAATATAATAATAACTAAACTAGGAAAAGCAGCTTCAAACATTCTTTCTTCTGAAGCGAGTAGATATACAGATACTGATAAAGTGTCAAAATTAAATGGTCTTAAAATTAACGTTGCAGGTAATTCTTTTATTAGTTCAGCCATAATTAACAAAAATGCTGTAATTATTCCTGTTTTGAGTAATGGTAGATGTATATTTTTAAACAACTTAAATTTACTTGTTCGTAAAGTATAAGCAGATTCATCAAGTGATATAGGTATAGAAGAATAAGCTGAATTGATTACATTATTGGTTATAGCATATGATTTTATAATATATGCAAGTATCAAGCCTATTATGCTGCCTGTAATTATAATATCAAAATCTAGCCATGTATCAATACTAGTAAACATTTTAGTTATCCCTACAGCTAATATTAAGCCTGGCACAGCGTAACCAAGCGATAATAAGTCATTAACTATTTGCGAAATACCAAAAGATCTCACAATAAAATTAATTAATAACGACATTAAGCATGTTAATGCAGCAGAAGATAAAGCTATGTATAAAGTATTTGATGCTGCAACCAATGTTTTTGATGAAACAAGTATGTCCATTTGGCTTGACCAATTAATAAGTTCAAGTACGGGAAGAAGAAAACCTATGAATACTGGTATGAAACACAAAAAAAATACTAAAACATTATTAAAACCCGTCAACTGAACAGGTTTATATGAATTATTTGTAATAGCTGAATTAGCATACCTAATTTGGCTTCTACTATTCTTTTCAATAGCTAAAAATATAAAAATAACAAGTAGAAGTAATGTAGATAATTGTAATGCTGTATTTATGTCATAAAGACCTGTCCATGTTCTAAAAATACCAGTTGTAAATGTTGGTATAGCAAAATGTTCAACTGCACCAAAGTCTGCAAGAGTTTCCATTGCAACCAAGGCAACTCCAGCAATTATAGCTGGCCTAATTAATGGAATAGAAAGATGAAAAAATGTAAAAATAGAATTTTTACCTAACAAAACTGAAGCTTCTATTATTGAAGAAGGTATATTCATAAGAGCCACTCTTGAAACCATATAAACATATGGATAAAGAGTAAAACCAAATACTAATATAGCACCGGTTATTGTCCTTATGTTTGGGAAAAAGATAGCATCAGAATTAGTATTGAATATATTTCTTAGAATATTATTAGCTGTACCAGAATAGTCAAAAAATTCAGTAAAAATATAAGCTAATAAGTATGGTGGCACTGCCAATGGAAGAATAAGTGCCCACTGAAAAAATTTTTTACCACTGAAATTAAAAAAAGTAACCAGCCAAGCTGTTGAAACTCCTAATATTACTACAAGCAAAGATACACCTAAAACCAAATAAATTGAATTCAAAGAGTATTCAAACAACAAGTTATTATAGAGGTGGTAAAAATTATCAGAGAATCCTAAAAATAGACTACTTGCAATAAAAAGTATTGGGGTTAAAAAGATACCGGCTGTAAACAGTATCAAAAAATGCCATGGTGAAAGTTTTTTTAATTCAACCAAAATTTACTGCCAATTAACTCTATCCATTAGTTTAACAGCATCAGGATTATATTTACCAAAATCAGCTACAGATGTTTTATCCATTTTAAACTCACCAAAATTTTCAATGAGTGGATGAGGTCTGACAGTACTTAATACTGGGTATTCAAAAGTATTATTAACAATATGATTTTGAGCTTCTTGACTCAAAAGAAATTCCAAAAATTTTTCAGCATTTTCCCTATTTGGTGAATATTTTAAAACTCCGCCTCCGCTTATATTAATATGTGTTCCACGATTTCCTTGATTTGGGAAAGCTATTTTTACTTTATTAGCTGCATTTAGTTGATCTTGACCGCCTTTTCCTGATAGCATTATTCCTATGTAATAAGTATTGGCAATTGCAATTGATGCTTTTTTATTAGCAACCGCCATTATTTGAGATCTATCATTCCCTTGCGGTTTGCGATAAAAATTAGAAACTAAACCTTTTGCCCATTCTTCTGTCTTTTCAATACCTAAATTAGAAATGAGCGAAGAAACTAGCGATTGATTGTACATATTTGATGAGCTTCTTATAACAATCTTACCTTTCCATGTATCTTTCGATAAATCTTCATAATTAATATTTTTTATTTCATTTTCATTGACAAGTTCAGGATTATAAAAAATTACTCTTGCTCTTTTTGCTACAGCTACCCATTCATCATTTTCACCTCTTAATTCAACTGGAACAACTTGTTTAATAGCTTCTGATTGGATTGGTTGTAGATAACCTTGTTTTTGAAAATTAGCCAAATTTCCTGCATCAACAGTAAAAAAAACATCACCCGGTGAATTAGCACCTTCAGCTTTCAATCTTTCAATAAGGGCGCTACCTTTACCAGATATTATATTTACTTTAATACCTGTTTTTTTTGTGAATTGTTCATAAAGTAAATCATCAGCGTCATAGTGTCTTGATGTGTAAATGTTTACTTCTTTGCTTTCAACTATATCATCAGAATTGAAGTAGACTAGAATGATTGACAATACTAGCAAGGCTGGTAATAAAAATTTATTGATTTTCATTTATTAAACTCCATTATGAGACTAAATCTCAATTCAGGTTATTAATATATATAAAATTAATAAACCCTCCAAGCTAGTATCGTTTATATAATTGTTATACAACAACCATATAACCACGCATAGAACCAGCATGGGCTATATAGGTACATACATACAAATATCTACCTGCTTGCTTTGGCGCATCAAACTCAATTGTTGTTTCTTCCTGCTTATCAATCAAAATTGATTTAGCAAGAATTCGATTATCATCAGGTGCATCTCCACCAAAGTAACTTTCAGCTAACTTAATGATTTCTGCTGCTGCGGATTCGTCCTTAAAAATGACAATATTATGTTGCATTTCACCCATATAGTCTAATGGCGTATTGTTTTTTAAAACAAGTTTCACCTTTGAACCTGCTTTGACAGTGAATTCTTCAACATCATACTTCATCTCAGAACCTAAAGATCCGATATTTACAACCTGAGCTTCTTGTGGTGTTCCACCGCCACATGCTATAAATAGGAATATTGAAATTATTAACAATAATTTGTTATACATTTTTCCCCTCTTTCATTTCAATTTTGGAATTAGTGAATTACTTTCTTCCATATACTTTTTATAATCTGGCCTACTAAGCATCATAGCTTGATCCATAATAGGGCCAGTAATATAATAAAAAATTGCACCCATAATCAATGGACTTAGAAATGAACCTAAAATTAATAGAATGTTCTTACTTGAAATGCTAAAAGTAAAAATACTTATCCAAACAACAAGGTCTCCAAAATAATTTGGATGCCTAGAATATTTCCATAGTCCAGATTTACAAATTTTTCCTTTATTACTTTTATCTTTTTTAAATCTTTGCAATTGAATATCGCTAATTGATTCCCACGCTAAACCAATAAAAAAGATTGTTGCAGATACCGTAGCTTCAACAAATGATAAAGGTTCGTCATTAAGAAATCCGAAATAGATAGATGATCCTACCAAGGTACATAATGCACCTTGAAGTAAAAAAACTCTTACAAAACTAATCCACCAATAATTTTGACCACCTTCATTTCTCCATTCAACATATCTAAAATCTTCCCCATGACCAATATTTCTAAATCCTATATGTGATGCTAATCTTATCGCCCAAAGTGATACTAAAAAGAGTATAAATAATGAACGTTCAGAATATAATTGATCCATTGAAATTAAAAGAGATGAACCAAGTACAATAAAAGCAGGTCCCCAAAAAATATCTACAATACTTGCGTCCTTTACAATTAAGCTTATTAACCATAAAACACTCATGAATATTATTACAGTTCCAAATCCAATTAATAAATGATGGTTTGAAAGGTCTTGGTTATTCGGAGTTGAGATTAAGGAGAGTAATACAATAATTGAAATTGTTATAATATTTAAAATAAATATTCTTTTCATCTTAATACCTCAATATTTCGATATTATTGCCTGATCTATCTTTAATATAAACAGATACTGATCCATCTCTATGCTTTACAGGTTTTCCATAGTCTTCTACGTTATCTTTTAATATTGCAAAATGGAATGGATGTTGTTCTGGTAATACAAGTGCAAGCTTTACATTTTCAAATTCAAGCATTGCCCAAGTATCATCTTGATATAAAATATCACATCTAAAATTCTCAACATACCATAAAACTGATTTCTCAATACTATCAGTACAAATTGCAACATGGTCTAATACATCTTTTTTCATTTTTCACCTTTTATTTGAAATTTAAATTTTGATAGTGAAAATTAATAAAACAATATGTATTTTGATAATACAATGAATGATAAAATCCCAATTTTTCCGCTTCCTTTAGTTCTTTTGCCAGGTGAGAAACTCCCGCTTCACATCTTTGAGGCAAAGTATAAAAAGATGATTGAATATTGTTTAAAGCATAATAAAAAGTTTGGAATTATTAATTCAAAAAATAATGATACCCTAACAATTGGATGTACTGCAGAAATTACGCAGATAGCCACATCAGGGAATGATACTGGTGAATATGACATTCTAGTAACAGGAGTTGAACGATTCATTATTAAGAGCTATAATTTTTCAAAAGACTTTAAGCAAGCATATGTAAAAACTTGGCAGGATATCGATGATTCTGTTGATGAAATTTTGCTACAAGAAACAAACGTATTTTTATATGAAGTATTAATGAAGTTAGGAGCTTCATCAAAAATATCACAAATTTCAATGCCAAGGGCCGCATTTGAAGTTGCATCAATGCTGGATATAGATAAACGTGCAAAAAAAATGTTGTTGAAAAGTCAATCAGAGAAAGATAGGCTGATTATTCTAAAAAGAATTTTAAAAAAAGCAATTATAAAAATCGATTACGACGAACCTACTAAAATTACTTACAATAAATACTCTCAGTTTGAAGCCTAAGCTTTATTGTTTTTATTTCCTGATATAAAGTTTATAAAATCATCAATAATTACGTATGAAACTGGTACAAGAAGAAGAATAACAAATGTTGCAAACAAAATTCCTATTCCTAATGATATTGCCATTGGTTTCAGAAATAAAACTTGCGTTGATTGATTAAATAATAAGGGAGCAATTCCTAAAAAAGTTGTAAGAGATGTAAGTATTACTGGTCTAAATCTTGATCGAACAGCATCTATCACTGCTGTTAGGGTTTTATCACCATTTTCTTTAGCTCTATTTACAAAAACTACTAAAAGTAAACTATCATTTACCACAACACCGGAAAGTGCTACTACACCCAATAAAGATAAAACTGACATCGGCTGAAAAAGCATTAAATGCCCAATAATTGCACCAACCATACCAAATGGAATAGCTGAAAGAATGATTAACGGCTTGAAATATGATTTCAAAGGAATTGCTAAAAGAACAAAAATGGTAAAAATTGCTATTAGAAATTTCACAAAAATATCTTGAAGTTGTTCAGCTTGCTCTGCTGGTTCTCCAGCTAGGGAAAAAGATACTCCTGGTTCTTTATCTAAGATATTTTTCAAACTATTTATTGGATTTCCTTCTGGGCCAATCATTGTAGATAATATCATTGAGGATGTATTTTTACTAATGTCAACATCAGAGGTAACCTCTACGACCCTTTTACCATCAATTCTTTTAATTGCAGATTTTCCAGGTATCTCTTTTACTTTTGCAACAGCATATAGTGGTATTTTGATACCATTATTTGTTCGAATTCTTAAATTTTCAAGTGTTCGTGAATTATCTCGCTCATTTTTTGTTAGTTTTAGCATAACTTTGATATCATCATCTTGGCGTTGTATTCTTTGAACTTCTTCCCCATAAAAAGCTTGTCTTACTTGGTTTGCTATTACGGCTGTAGTAAGTCCATATGATTCCGCTGCAGGTAGTAGCTCTATTTGTAGTTCACTTTTACCAATTTTATCGGAATCATTTAGATCATATATACCAGAATAATTACTAAGAAGTGATTTAGTATCTTTAACTACTCGATTTAAATCGCCAAAGTTGTTACCTAAAAATTCAAAATGAATTGGTTTACCAGCACTAAAGATATTTGCACTAAAATTCAATCTTTCAACACCAGGAATAACTCCAACTCTTTCTCTCAAAATATTAATAATATCATAAGCACCAGTTAATCCCCATCTACTATCAGCAGGGGTTAATATAACTACGATTTCACCAAGATGAGGGGTAGAGCTGGCTTTCAGTACCGGTCCAGTTGGACTGCTTTCTGCTTCTTGTGCACTAAAATACTGATCACCTACGGTTGTCATAACATGAGATATTATTGTTCTATTATTTTCCAAATTTAATTCATTTTTAAGTTTTAAAGCTTCTGTCTCAACCATTTTTGTCACGTTCTCCGTTATATTTATTGGAGTCCCCTCCGGAAGATCAACAACAATTGCAATTTCTTCAGCTTCTAGTACTGGGAAAAACTGCCATTTTACCCATCCGCCAGCAAGCAATGAAAATGAAACAAGTAGTACACCTACAAAAATTGAAACAGTTTGATAACGATTTTTGATAGATTTTTGCACCAAAGGAAGCCAACTATTGTCAACAAAAGTATATAATTTTTCTGAGAAATAATTTCTTGCAGATCTTAGGGCGTTTCCAAATTTTACAAAACGATATTGAAACCATTCGCCAGCATGATTTAAATGTGCAGGTAAGATTGTTGTCGATTCTATAAGTGAAAAAACCAAAATAGGAATAGCTGTTAAAGGAAATGTCCTCCATATTGGTCCAGTATCTCCTGCTAAATCAAGCATAGGTGCAAAAACAACTATTGTTGTTAAAATTCCAAAAAATACTGGAAGCATTACTTCCATAGTACCCTTTACGGTAGAAGTAAAATTATCTTCATTGAACTTAATTCTTCGACGAAATACATTTTCACCAACAATAATGGCATCATCAACCACAATTCCAAGCACAACTATAAACATAAAAGTTGATAATACATTTATTGTAACTCCTAATATTGGAAGTAATAATAATGCACCTCCAAAAGATATAGGAATACCCATGGCAACCCAAAAAGCGACTGATGGCCTTAAAAACATAGTTAAAAGAATCAGAACTAAGCACATTCCAATTGCGAAATTTTTATATAAAATATTTATTCTATCCTCGAGAAATCTTGCTTGATCATACCAATAATCAATTTGAATATTTTCGGGCATGTCACTTTTTTTATTTTTTACAAAATTCCTCAGCTGATTTGCAGCATCTAAAACATCTTGGTCACCAACTAGATTTACACTTATAAACATTGCTTTAGTACCATTCCATTTGAAAAATTTATCAACATCTTCAAAAGTATCTTTTATGATTGCAACGTCTTTTAAGAGCAGAGTGCTACCATTTGCATTCGTTCTAATTACAATATTTTCAAATTCATCGCCTTTGTACGACTGGCCAACTGTTCTTATAAGTAAATCACCTTTAGTGCTAGAGATAACACCACCGGGTAAATCGATTGAGCCCATATTTATTGCAAATGCAATCTCATCAAAAGTTAAATTATATTTTTCTAAACTATTTTCAGAAATCTCAATGGATATTTCTCTATTTCTATTTCCATTAATTTCTGTAAACGAAACTTCACTAAGATTTTTTATTTCATTATTAATACTTTTTGTTATACTAAGTAAAACGTTTTCATCTACATCACCATGAATAACGACATCCAGAACTTTTTCGGTTATTTCAAGTTTCTTGATAACAGGCTCTTCACTATTTTCTGGGAATGTGGTTATTCCATCAACAATAGTTTTGATTTCTTCAAAAGTGTTATCGAAATCAGCACTAGCGAATATTCTAACTCCTACATATCCACCACCTTCTAAAGAATTTGAATTGATTTTTTTTATTCCTGAAACACCTTCAAGTCTATCTTCAATTTTTGAAGAAATTGAAGCTTCAACTTCTGAAGCAGAAGCTCCAGGATATGGAACAATAATAGTTACAGCTTTAGGATCTGGTACTGGAAAGAATTCAGCTTTTATTGAGGGATATGATACAAAAAATCCGCCTACTATTAAAAAAAACATAAATAGGTTTGCAGGAACACTATTATTAACAAACCAAGTAACTATACTGCGCATTATTTATAAACTGGGTTAACTTTAATTCCGTTCGAAGCTGTAGAAAGTTTTGAAGTAACAATCCTCTCCCCAGCTTTTAATCCATCTTTAATAATCACAAATTCACTATATTTTTTTAAAATAGTTAATTCTCTTAACTCGAGTTGATTATCTTTGTCAACAATATATACTTCATTGTCTACAGAAATAGAATTAATTGGAATTTCAAAAATATTCTTTAGTGTAATGCCATCAATTTTTGCTTCAACAAAAAGGCCAATAGGAAGATTAGGTTTATCTGATTCAATAAAGTCATTTTTAAAGACCGCTATAAGATTAATCATCCTTGTTACAGGATCTATTACCCCGTCAACTCTTTCAAGTTTACCTTTCCAAGATTGAGTTTTTCCTTTGTAAAAACTTTCAATTACTACCGATGCTTGTTCACTTTTATTAAGTTTTCTTCCATCCATTGGAATACTTAAAAATTGTAAATCATTGTCTTTCACAGCTAATGTAATTTCAATTTCACTTGATGTATACATAGCTCCAACTGGTTGACCAGGAATAATAGTAGTCCCCAAGTCAATATTAACATTTTGAATTCTTCCAGGATATGGAGCAATGATCTCGGTTTTATTTAATTTTTTAGCTGCAGAACTTACTTGTGCTTTTGCAACCTCTAAGAAAGCTTCTGCTTGTTTCAATTGTGGTTTTTTGAGAGTCAAATCACTTGCAGCTCCATCACCAATTTTATCCCAAGCTTCCTTTGCAACTTCAGCTTCGGCTAATTGTAGAGAATATTGAACTTCAGCATTCGCCAATTGTAATAAGGCATTCTTGTATTGGAGTTGTAAATCCGTGTCATCAATTTTTGCTAAAATTTCACCTTCAATAACTGATGCACCTTCTGCAAACTTTTTTGAACGATAAATAACTTCACCACCTACTTCTGCAGTTAACACTGTTTGAGTAAAAGGAGTTGTTGTACCGTTTGAACTTATTTGAACTTGAAAATCTTTTGGTGTTAAAATTTCAACAATAACATCCGGTGGAGGCAATTCTTCAACTGGGTCAGGCTGAACCTGTCCTAGAAACCAGAGCAAATATGATAAAGCAAATGCTCCCAATAAAATAAATAATGGTTTTAATTTTTCAATCATTTGTTATGTTAAACCCTCCGCCAAGGGCTAAAATTAAATTTATTCTTTGTTCTATGCGAACTTTTTCTAATCGAGCTTTTAAATCAAGATTATCGTAAAGCGCATTATTGGCATTGATAGCGTCTTCAAATGATGAAGATCCTTTCATAAATCCGTCAAAAGTCGTATTGTAAATGTTTTCAGATAAAGTAATATTTTCGTTAATTATTTCTAAAGCTTGATTTGATGTCAAATCAGATTCAAATCCACTTTCTATTTCTTTATATGCAGTTAACAGAGCATTAACAAAATCAAGCATTGCAATTTCTCTATTTGATTTGGCCAATTTTTTATTTGCAATAAGTTTTCCTGCATTAAATACTGGCATAAAAACGTTTAATCCTTTATTCCATACTGAAAAATCTTCATTAGTTAAGTCTTCTAAATCATTTGACGAGCTTCCATAGCTTCCACTGAGACTGAATGTTGGGAATAAAGTAAGAAGTGCTTGTCTATCTAATGCTTTATTAGCAAGTAGATTATATTGTTGAGCAATTAGATCTGGTCTTCTTTTTACAATATCTGCAGGAAGAGTATTTGGAATACTTGGTAATTTTTTAGGAAAATTATTATTAACTAAAAATTCTGTTGAAGGATAGTTTTTTACAAGTAGTCTAGCTTCTCTTTTAAGAGAATTGAACATTAAAAGTTTGTTATTATAATCAGATTTTGTAGCATTAAATATTATTTTTGATTGTTGATACGCTTGTATGGAAATACTCCCTTTGTTGTAGCGTAAAGAGTATAACTCAAAAATAGTTTCTGCATTCTTAAGTTTTTTTGATGCGTTGTTTAAAACTTGCTCTGCTTCTATTATTGCAAAGTAAAGTTTAGATGCTTCAGCAGTAAGAGAAAGCTTAAGGAAATCTTCAAAATACTTAGCAGATAAATATTGTTGTTTAGTTGCAATTCTTCCTTGACGAAGTTTGCCCCATAAATCAATTTCCCATTGCGTTGCGAGTGATAGATTATAATTTTCTTGAGTAAATACCGTTACTTCATCTGATGATTGACCAAATAAAGTTGAAAAAAATGGAGGAAATCCTGCAGTATTCTGTTCAGATTCAACAGCACTGCTATTAACTGAAATTGATGGGAATAAACTACCCGTTGCAATTATTGATGCTTGTTTTGCTTTTCTAGTATTTAGCATGGCTATTTCAAGATTTATATTTTCATCCATAAATTCTATCATATATGAATTAAGATTGTTATCATTAAAAATATTCCACCACTCCTGCTCAAAATCTAAATTTTGTGAAATATTAACCTCCCATTGTTCGGGAACATCTAAATCTACAACTTGATTGGGTTCAATAGGTTTTTGCGATGCACAACCCAAAAAGAATAATGTGATTAAAAAAATAATTTTGTTCATTTTATTTACTCATGAGGTATTCTGAAATTTTGAATAAAGATAATAAACTTATTGACCAAGCTATGCTAATAAAACCATAAGATAAATAAGTATCTTCAACTATTGCTGCACCAATACCTTCTCCAGCAATATATGCTAAAGGTGCAAGTAATCCATAGAAACAAATCAGTAAATATTTACCAATCAAAAATTTCATGACATGATTTATCTGAGCAGTAAAACCTGCCCACATACAAATTATCCACAGCGGTGCTAGATTTGGCGCAAAATCTAATGTACCGTTGTATTTCACAAACCCAAGTAAAGAAAAACTGGAGTCCACAACCAGTCCAAGTATGATTGATATAATTATCAATTGGATTTCTTGTTTCAAATGATCTGTCACAATTGAGAAATGTAATAATAAAAAAATAAAAGTAGGTACAATGGCAATAATTGGATTTCCTTGCGCACCGCTGTATACACACGAAAACCAAACAATAGTGAATCCAACATAATTAATTAATATGTTTGCTTTTGAAAGAATGTAATTAATCATTATTTGAATTTATCTTGAATAGTTTTAAATCTGAAATTAAAGATTTGCTCTATCTGAGGCTTGATGAGAACCGGATGAACAATTTTTCTAAATGCTTGAATGGGTAGAGCATAAGTGATTTCATCAATTATTAGTACACCACCTTCAACTTCTTTAAATGAATGCCTATGGTGCCAATAGCTATAAGGACCTTTTAATTGTTCATCAACAAAATATTCATTTTTCTTATAACTTGTAATCATTGTTCTCCATCGCATTGGTACGCCCATAATTTTAACGGTATAATCTATTATTGCACCCTCTTTCATTTCAATCGGTGAAGGAGTAATGATATTAAAGCCCATTGATGATGGAGTAATTTTTTCAAGGTTTTCAGGTCTAGAAAAAAATTCAAAAACAGTATCCATATCACTTGGAACAAATTGCTCTTTGTAGAAAGTATAAATTTTAGGTTGTCTCAAAAAGGAACCAATCAATACAATGAAAAGTATAATTAAAACTGCGATTAATATATTTTTTTTGTTCAGGTTCATAATTTAAAGTGGCTCTGGACGGAATTGAACCGCCGACACAAGGATTTTCAGTCCTCTGCTCTACCAACTGAGCTACAGAGCCGATAAATGTTCGAAAAGCTAAGCAATATTAGTTATTTAAAAAACACATAAATATTTCTTAGCTTAAGAAGTGAAAAAAATTGTTATAGCTTCTTCAAATAAACATAAAATTTCTGAAATATCAATTAAGATTCAACCATTTTTTGAAAACATACTATCTTTATCAGATTTTCCTAAAATTGGAGAAATAATTGAAGATGGAAACACTATTGAAGAAAATTCGTTTATAAAGTCAAGGGCTTCATTTTTTCATACAAAAATAGCATCTGTTGCAGATGATACTATTTTAGAAGTAGATGCTTTGAATGGTGAGCCTGGGTTATATACAGCAAGATATGCTGGTAAAAGAGCAACCTATGAGAAGAATATGACAAAATTATTAGATAATTTATATGGCGTAGAAAATAGTTTACGAACTGCACGATTTCGAACCGTTATTTCCTACGTAGATGGAGAAAATGATTTTTCTGTAGAAGGGGTATTAGAAGGTAGAATCTTACAAAAAAAAGTTGGTAATAATGGATTTGGATATGATCCAATTTTTTTGTCGACAGAATATGAAATGTCATTAGCTGAAATGGATTCAAAATTAAAAAATAAGATTAGTCATAGAGGTAAAGCAATCCAAAAATTTGTTTCTAAAGTTCAAGAGATGCAATAGATGAAAAAGGTTTTAATTTTTGTTGTTGTTACCGGAATATTATTGGGTAATAGTTCGATTGAAAAAATATCGTTTAATCCATTTAAAAATTCTAAGAAAGTTAATTATTCTTTAAATGATATCTCTAATTATCCCATTGGAATCTTTAAACTTGACAGAAAGTACCTAGATTATGAAGTTTCATTTAATACCAAATTTGACACTATAGTTATTAATGAAAAAATTTTAAGTTCGAAAAGTTTAATTCCATATATATCTACATTTGATAATTACATAAGTAACTTATATTCCTCGAATCAAAGATTTAATCTCTTACAACCTTTTATCCTTTCAGCTTCAGACACAACAATTAATAAAAAATCAGATAGGTTTATGCAAATTGCAGATATTGATTTAGGAGCATTAGGAAGAGCTTCATTGAGAGTTCAGGGGAATATTAATTTATCCGGAAAACTTGTAAATCAAGATCAAGAATTAGTTCGTTCATCTTATAAAGAACAAGAAAAAACAAACTTTAAATTTGATCAGAAACAGCAACTAAATGTCCAGGGTAAGGTAGGTGAAAGTATAACTGTATCCTTAGATCAAAACTCTGAAAGAGATTTTGATTGGGAAAATACGATTAGAGTAGATTATAAAGGGCAGGAAGATGATATATTACAAAAATTAGAACTGGGTAACATTTCACTCTCATTGCCTTCAACAGAGTTCGTAACATTTTCTGGCCAGAATAAAGGTCTCTTTGGTGTTAAAGCTTTATCAAAACTTGGTCCAGTAAACATTACTAGTATAGCATCTCTAGAAAAAACTAAAAAACAATCTCAGCGTTATAGGGGAACTTCTGAATTAAAAGAAAATCAGATTCAGGATTATGATTATAGAAAAAATCTATATTTTTTCATCCATGATTGGTTTAGAAATGGATCGACAGAGACCGTTGATGAAAGCGGTTTTACACTTTCAATTCCATCATACTATCCTCTAATAAATGGTTTACATCCAATCGGTAACGTTGTAGTAAGAAATTTTGAGCTGTATAAAATTGATGCATCAAATAATCCCCAAGCTGATCCAGGTATAGCTTATATTGATCCAAATGACACATCACAATTTTCAGATAAAAGTAAGGAGGGTACTTTTATAAGATTGGAACGAGGAACTGATTATAGTATAAATGAAGACTTAGGTTTTATTAGAATGCAAAGTACATTACAAAACGAAATTGTTGCAGCTCACTTTCAAATTGTAGATAGATCGACAGGACAATTAATCATTCAAATTGGACAAGGAATAAGTGATGATAATTCGAGACTAATTTTAAAAATGATTAAAGCTCAATCTTCACATCCTAACCATCCAGCATGGGATTTAATGTTTAAAAACGTTTATTCAATGGGCTCTACTAATATAGATGCTCAAAGCCTTGAAGTACAAATTATTGACAATTTTTCGACGCCAGTTAGTGATAGATCTGATAATGGAACCACTTTCCTAAACCTTTTTGGTCTTGATAATTTTAATCAGTCTGGAGCTCAATCACCTGATGAGGTAATTGATTTTAATAACCCTAACATTGTTAATTTAGTTGCGGGAGAGATCCATTTACCTGCTCTATTACCTTTTGTTTCTTCTAATGTTTTAAATGGAGGTAACGAAAGTTCAGAACTATCCGAATTTTTGCAGCAAGGTAAAATGTATACTACTTCAAATAGAACAGAATATACTGGAGATGCTAGATTTACAATAAATGCGAATTATACAAATCCTAAATCAACTATTAGTTTAGGTTTCACTCTTGTTGAGGGGAGTGAAGAGATTTTATCTAATGGAGAAAAGCTTGAAAGAGGAACTGATTATCAAATTGATTATTTTTCAGGAATTATTATGCTTACCGGTAATATTGATCCTAACAGTGATTTAGAAATTTCGTACGATAAACATGATCTTGTTACTTTTGATAGAAAGATAATGGTTGGATCCCGAGCGCAAATCGATTTTAATCAAAATTCTTTTTTAGGCCTAACAGCGCTCTATTACGATCAAGATATTGTTAATAAAAAAGTTGAGGTAGGATACGAACCAATTCAAAATTTCATTTGGGATATCAACGGAAGATTTGAAAAAGATTTAGATAATTTATCTACAAGAATTAATCAGTTGAGCTTCCTTAACGCTGATAAAATATCAAATTTTTCTATTGAAGGTGAGATTGCTCAAGTCCTTCCAAATCCAAACTCAATATCTAATTCAAGAACAGGTGATGGAAATGGTGTTGCATTTATTGATGATTTTGAGGGTTCAAAAAGAGTGACTAATCCCTCTATCTTGAGAAGATTTTGGAATATTTCATCTGCACCAGTTGATATTGAAAATAATCTGGAATATGATCAAAGAAATAGATTAAAAATGTTTTGGTACAATCCATATTCTCAAGTATTAACAAATAATATTTGGCCGAACGTCTCAACATCTCAAAGAGCTCAAAATCTCACAACTGACGTTTTAGTTTTAAATTACAAACCTCAAGAATTTCAGTCATCTGTAGATCCAGACTCATTGTGGGCGGGTATCATTACACCTATGTTCATTGGAGATTATGACCAAACTAGAACAAGGTTCTTTGAAATATGGCTCAGAGGAAATTCAGGTAATTTAACTATTGACCTTGGTAAAATAAGTGAAGATTATAACGGAAATGGAGTGCTAAATACAGAAGATGTACCCGATGCAGGTCTTGCATTAGGAAATGGCTTTTTAGAAGATAATGAAGATACTGGACTAGATGGTTGTTTTAATAATTATGAAGATGGTTTTGGTAATTGTCTTGACCCAACTGGACTTTCTTATGTAGAGTACCTTGCTAATGGAGAAACTCAATTAATAAATGCTTCATCTGATGTAGATCCAAATGATCCAAATAGTGATGATTGGAATTATTCTGAAGGCAGCTCAAATTATGAGAAAGTCAATGGTACTGAAGGAAATGGTACTGGAGATAGAATTCAAACAGGCGGTAAATATCCAGATACAGAAGATTTAGATAAATCTGGATTTCTAGATAGAACTAATGATTATTTTACAAAAACCATATCTTTGAATGATAACGAATATGTTGCAGGTTCAACGGAAGTGGACGGAGTACAAACTGGTTGGAAATTAATTAGAGTTCCTCTAAGTCATTTTGATAAGATCCAAGATATATCGTTAAGTGAAATAAGGTCTGTTAGGTTGGTTGTATCAGGTGTTTCAGAAGAGACACAACTGGAAATTGCAAAAATCGAATTGGTAGGTAATGCATGGCAAGAGCTTGGTACTTCATTGGCTGAAACAGACTCTTATGCTGTTGAAGATAGTACTTTCATTGTTTCAGTAATAAATGATGAAGATAATCCTAATTACATTCCTCCAAAAGGTGTTTTTGGCGAATATGACCAAATAAATCAGATTAGATCAAAAGAACAGTCCTTAGTTCTACAATTTGAAAATCTTAATCCAAACTATAAAGGTGCTGCTAAAAAAATTCTAGCAATGGATGATAAAAAGGGGCAAAGTTATTTAATGTACGATAGAATGAAAATGTTTGTGTATGGTAATAGCGAATTTATATCAAGCGAGGAAAGCGATTTAAAATTCTTTATTCAGTTTGGAAATGGTGACGAATACTATAAAGTAACTAAACCAGTATATGATACTTGGGATGAAGATTTAAAAAGAAACGAAATAAATTTAGATTTGAATTGGCTTACAGCTCTAAAAAATGAAACAGAGAATTCAATTAATCTTATTGGTTTTAACGATACTTTTACAGATTCAACAGATTATAAGGAGTATAGTTTCATTGATGAGAATAATAATATTTTTAAGAATATTGAAATTGTTGGAAACCCATCACTTTCAAGATTGCAATATTTCATTGTTGGAGTAGAAAATGATTCAGATCATCCTGTTAGTGGAGAAATATGGCTTGATGAACTTAGGTTGAGTGGTGTAAAAAAAGAAACTGGAACTGCAGTTAGATTAAAGTCAAAATTTAATTTATCTGATTTGAGTCAAAGTACGTTTTCTTACAGTAAAAAGGATGCGGATTTTCATGTTCTGCAAGAAAGAATTGGTACAAATCAAACAGTGGAAAACTTTACATTTAATAATAATATTCAATTAGGAAATTTTTTCCCAAGTAATTTAGGTATCTCATTTCCAATTAATACAAGCTATAATATAATCAATAACTCCCCAAAATTTTTCCCTGGTACCGATATAAGAACAAATGGAACCCCTCCGGATTCAGTAATGGTAAAATCATCAACGATCAATGTATCCGGTAAAATTTCAAAAAGAGTTAAGTCCGAAAACCCGTTTATTAAATATTCTATTGATAATTTGAGTGCCGGTTTTAATGTTTCAACTCAAAAAAAATCGGATTCAATCATGGACTCGGTCGATTCAAATAAATTAAGTACTAATGTGGATTATAATTTAAGATTTCCTAGTGATAACTATATTGAGGCCTTTAAATGGGCAGAAAAAGTTCCATTTATTGGTCAGAAATTAAGCGAAACAAGATTTTTTTACACCCCATCGACATTTACTAGCGGAATTAGAGTTAATAGAAATTTAACAGAAAAAGTTTCAAGAAAAAATTATGAATTAATTGAAGATTTTAGTCTTGGTTTAGAAAGAAGATTTTCGGTTAATTATAAAGTTTTTGATAATACTCAACTTAATTATAACAAAAATATTAGAAGTGATATGTCAGATTATAAAGATGAAGTTTTATCTGAATTAAAAATTGGATCACTAACAAATTTGAATGAAATCTTAAATTATACATTTAGTCCTCAATGGATAAATTGGTTTAAACCAAATTTCTCCTATAATACTAATTATTCATGGAATAAGCCTCGAAATGGTGTGGTAGATGCTGCTAATTTAAACTTAGTAAAAAATTCAGGTGTGAATTTTTCAATATCTCCAACTGAAATAATAGAAATATTTTATACACCAGTATCAAAGAGAGACAATGTTTCAGCTCCACCAAGGACCAGATCAAGGGGATTAGCAAGCTTTAATCCAGAAGAAGAAAATGAAAATGAAGAAGAAAAATCAAATAAGACTAATGATAAAAAAACTTTAAAAAATAATTTTGCACTTGAAAGAATATATAATGAATCAAAAAAAATTGAACCTCTTGCAATCACTATTTCAAATATCACCACCAAAGTATCAAATGGTATTAATGGTGATATTCCGTTATCTTATCGTTTTGGGCTTAAAAATAATCTTGGACTTGAATCCGTACCTGAAGTTGGATTAAATACTGGTAATGAAGATATAAAAAAATCCTTCTCAGCAAGAACAGGTATCAGATTTAGTCCTCAATCATCTCTCATGGTTTCATTTAACGAAAGTATTTCATCCAATATAAATGGAAATAATATAGACATTCGTTCAACTACAAGAGATTACATTGCATATGGCAGTTATTTATCTGATGGATTACCATTTTCAAATTGGTCTTTAAGAATAGGAGGACTCGAAAGAATTAATTTTATTAGGCCATATGTTTCTTCTATGTCTTTAGAGCACTCATTTAATGGCAAACAAAATCTATCTTGGAAGTTTAATGATTCAGGAATTACTCCAATCAAGTTATTGAGTATTTCGTCATTTGAAAATGACAACGATGACTATCTTCAGTTTTCGAGAATATCAAGATCGCTCTCACCATTAATTGGTATAAGCACAACTTTTAATAATGGTATTTCAACAAATATCAGAAGTAATATAACTCATACTTTGGACGAGGTAGCAAATGGATTAACTTATATTTCTGATAATAGTATTCTTGCAACAATTACATATAATTTTTCTAAAGGTATTAGATTTTCTCTACCATTTTCCGAAAGAAATATATATTTAAGAAATAATATGAATATTAGCTTAAACTTAGACTTTTCAAATAAAACAGAAGAAGGATCAAAAGATAAAATAAACTTTGTTGAACAAAATTTTACAAATACACAAAAAAGTGTATTAAGAATAACTTATACACTTACAGATGATATTACAGGTAGTTTGTTTTATGAGTATAGAGAAACTGATACTAGACTTACTGGAAGAAGAATTGATAGAGATTTTGGTATAAACTTAAATGTTGCAATAAGAGGATAATGAAAAAAATTATATTAATAGCAATTTTTTTTGTGGGGTGTTCATCAGATAGTTCGGAAAAAAAAATACCATCATTTAATCAAAAAATGGCATTCCAACACTTATTAGATCAATGTAGTTATGGTCCAAGAAATCCAGGATCAGAAGGACATCAAGAATTTAGCAAGTATCTCGAAGAGTATTTATCTTCACTATCCAAAAATGTGATTATTCAAGAGTTTTCATACACTGAACATTTGACTACAAAAAAGAGAAAAGGTAAAAATTTGATAGCTCAGTTTAATCTTGAGTCGGAGGAAAGACTATTACTAGGTGCACATTGGGATACAAGATCATTATCTGATGAAGATCCAGATGAAGAAAAAAAATTGCTACCAGTTTTAGGGGCAAATGATGGTGCAAGTGGTACCGCAGTTTTGATGGAGCTGGCTTCAATTTTTTCAAAAAATAATCCTCCAATTGGAATCGATATAGTTTTTTTTGATGCTGAAGATGTTGGTATCAACGGCAAACCATATACTTTTGCAATGGGCTCAGAATATTTTTCAAAAAATCTTCCAATAGAAAAACCAAATTTTGCAATTATTGTTGACATGGTAGGAGATAAATTTCTTAAAATACCCATTGAAAGATTTTCATATCAAGTAAATCCTGAAATGGTAAAAGAAATTTGGGGTTTAGCTAATGATCTTGGTTTAAGTGCTTTTGAATACAGAATTGGTTATGAAATTTATGATGATCATGTTCCACTATGGGAAAATGCTCAGATTCCTGCAATTGATATCATTGATTTTGATTACCCAAATTTATTTTATAATTATTGGCATACGCAAAAAGATATACCAGAGAATTGTTCACCACAAAGCTTATACCAAGTTGGAACTTTATTATTAAATTACATCTATGATTAAGTCTCTAAATAAATATTTATTATTAATTATTTTGATTCTTTCTTGTTCAAGTGGTGGTAATTCTCCAACTGATCCAGGAGATGATAATGGAGGTGGAGACAATACTAACCCTTATGAATTTCCAAATGCAATAAATTATAATGCTGCAAATCAGATTGAGGTAGTTACTTGGAATATCAGACAATTTCCTCAGCATAGTTCTACTAAAGAACAGGTTAAATCTTTACTAGAAAAATGGAATGCTGATGTTTATTTACTACAAGAAATTTCTAGTGAATCTGAGTTAATAAGCATGGTTAATTCAATGACAGATTATTCATATGTTGTGGATGAAGAGTCGGGCAATCTTGGTTTTGCTCTTGTCTATAAAAATGAAAACATTACATACGTATCAAAAAATGAATTGTGGGCTGATACTTCAAATTCATCAAGTGGATGTAATGGCGATTACCTAAATTGCAAATTATATCAGTTCGCAAGTAGGCCTCCAATGGAAAGCTATATAACTTGGACCGACGGTACAAAATCTATGAATCTTTATGTAATAAATGTTCATTATAAGTGTTGTGGAAATGATAATTACAATGCTTCTGATTTAACCAATGAAGCAACCAGAAGACATCATGCAAGCCTTCTTTTAACAGATTATTTAATAAATAATAGAGAAAATGATAATGTGATATTGGTTGGAGATTTTAATAATGTTGGTGCTCAAAGTATAACTAATCCAACTTTAAGCCCCTTTACTGATTCTGAATCTTTTGATTCCGCTGATTCTTTTAGATTAACAGATTTAAATGTTCTTCAAGGACCTGCTAGTGGCTATTCTTGGCAAGGTTGGACAAGTTCATATAATGCATCTCATTTAGATCATATTATTATTAATGAACCTTTGTTTTCATATCAAGCAACATCGTCCGTAGAAGTTATTGCTTTACCAACTCAAACAGGTGTATCCAATACCAATGTATCAAATAGAATATCAGATCATCAGCCAGTAATCTATAGATTTTATCCTTGATTATTTCTTTGAAAAATCTAATTTTAGTAATCATTTTATCTTCACTAATTGCCGGTCAAGATTTTAAAGATATTGATATTAGGCTTACTAATCTCGAGTTTGATAAAGCTCAAGCACCTCTTGAGCAACTTTATAATAAATACCCTCAAAATACTGATGTTCTTTTGAGATTGTCGATTACTCATCACTACTTATCTGAGTCAGCAATGAAAAAAAACTTAGATAAGGACAATGCTTTGAAAGCATTTGAGTATGCTCTAAAAGCATTTAACATTGAACCTGATAATCCTGATATACTAAAATGGTATGTTATTACCTTAGGAAAAACAGTTGAAGAGGATACTATTCGCAATCAAATTGAACAGTCGAAAAATATAAAAAATATTGCTTTAAAAGTTATCAATCTTTTACCTGATGATGAGTTTTGTTATAGTATTATGGGACAGTGGCACTACAAATTGGCAGGTTTAGGAAGAGCATCAAGAAGAATAGCTTCAATTTTATTTTCAGAACCTCCAAAGGGATCTTTTCAAGAAGCACAGTATTTTTTTGAAAAAAGCTTAGAGATAAATTCTGATTATATTGGCACTTATTACTGGCTTGGAAAAACTTATTTAAAGCTTAATCAAGAACAAAAGGCGATTGAATTATTTAAATTGGGAATAACTCTTGATAGACCATTTAAGAGGGAAGAAAGAGCATATCAAGGGATGAAAAGCTATTTAGAAAAGCTATAGTTTTTTAACTTTTTTATATTTCTCAGAAACTTTAAATATCTCTGGTAATAATTCCTGCTCCGAATACCCCAATAAGTTGTAAGTAAATGTTCCATTTTCACTTATTGCTTCAAACTTAATTGTTAATGCCTTTGTATTAATATCATATTCATCATAAGGTATATCCATTGCATTCATACCAAAATTAGGAGGTATTGAACCATCAAACATTTCTTTTAATCTCTTATTAATTATCAATTCTGTTTTGGACTTTAAAGTTGCTTCAGAAAACCAAATAAATAATTTCGATTCTTCTTCATTATTAATAATGATTTCAGCTTTTCTAGTTTTAAAGTCATTTAAGATTTCTATTTCTTCGCTAATGTTAATTGTCAAATCTTCTTCATCATTATTTGATTCATTTTCAGCGCTGTTATCATCTTGGGGAGGACCGCCTTGTGGATTATTTTCATTTTCTTCAAGAAATTCGTTAAAGGAATAAATTGCAAACCTCTTTTTTTTATGATTTATCTCAGTAACCGTTGAATCACTGAATGATATAATATATCCTTCATCTCTTTTGATATTGAATAATCTTAAAATTTTAACATTAAAATTGCTTCTTAAATAATATGTATCTTGTGTAAAAAATTTATTAATTGAACCTTCCATTTTCCCTTGGGAAAAAGATCCATTTAAACTTTCATTTACAAGAAGATTGGATTGTGAATATGCATTATCAATAATACAAAGAAATACAACAAAGAATAATTTCAACGGGTTATTATAAACCAGTTTCACTAACAGTTTTTTTTACCTCAGCAAGTGTATTTTTTAAAGCCGATTTTTCATCTTCATCAAGATCAAAGGTAAGTATTTTCTCAACGCCTTCTGAGCCAATAACAGTAGGGACACCGATGAAGTATCCATCAATATCAAATTCACCCTCACATAATGATGCACATGGTATAACTCTTTTTTTATCTCTTACAAAGCTCTCAATCATTTCAACAGTAGACTGAGCAGGAGCGTAAAAAGCAGAACCTTTGCCAAAGAGTTTAACAATTTCTCCTCCTCCAACACGAGTTCTATCTTCAATTGCTATAATTTCCTTTTTACTTAATAAAGATGATAAGGGTACACCGCCAACTGTTGCTAATCTACTAACTGGAACCATTGTATCCCCATGACCGCCAAGAACCATGCAGTTGACATCTTGTGATGATAGATTCGTTGCTTCAGCTATAAAGGCCCTAAATCTTGCACTATCTAAAGCTCCAGCCATTCCAACAACTCTATTTTTTGGGAATTCAGAAATTTTGTAGAATGCATAAACCATAGCATCAAGAGGATTTGAAACAACAATAACAAATGCTTTAGGTGCATACTTTTTAACTTGACTTGCAACATTTGACATAATATTAAGATTTTTTTGAAGAAGATCTTCTCTATCCATCCCAGGTTGCCTAGGAAATCCTGCAGTGATAACTACAACATCAGAATTTTTAATATCTTCGAAACTTGAAGTTCCAATTAGTTTAGAATCATAACCATCATGAGGAAGTAATTGAGAAATATCTAAGGCTTTACCTTTCATAAAATTTTCAGCTTCTGGAATATCAACTATAACTAAGTCGCCAAGTTCTTTTTGAGCGGAAAGAAGGGCAATGTTACCACCTACTTGGCCACCACCAATTAACGCTATTTTAGGTCTAGACATACCTTAATTTAATTCTTGAACACTCACAAAGGTTGTACCACCTTTTTTGCTAAACTTTACTAAACCATGAGATGTAGCAAAAAGAGTATCATCATTACCCCTCTTAACATTTCTGCCGGGATGATATTTAGTTCCTCTTTGTTTGATAATAATTCCACCTGCTAAAATTGATTGTCCATCTGAGACTTTTACACCTAATCTCTTAGCATTTGAATCTCTTCCGTTTCTTGAACTACCTTGTCCCTTCTTATGAGCCATAATTAGTACCTTTTATTTTTTATCCTTAGCTTTTTTTGCAGCTGGTTTTTTTGCAGCTGGTTTTTTTGCTTTTGTAGCTGAAATTGATTTTATTTCTAATAAAGTAAGATCTTGTCGATGACCACGTTTTCTTTGGTAGCCTTTACGTCTTTTTTTCTTAATAACTGTGACCTTAGCATCTCTTTTATGTTCGATTACTTTGGCACTAACATTATATTTTGATAAATCCTTTGCATTAAAAAGATTCTTATCTTTATCAGATACTGCCTTAACGTTATCAAACTTTATAGTCTTACCTTCAGCAACGTCTATCTTCGAATTTATTAGAACGATGTCACCTTTAGCAACCTTATATTGTTTTCCATATATTTCAACAATTGCAAACATAGCGTGGGAACTTAATAGCTAATTTCTTCCTTTTCAAGTACCTATTTCATTTGTGATATCTTTTGAATCTGAAGTTTTTGTAAATCTAAATTCATTTTTATTCATTGTTTCATCTTTTATTACTTTTAAATAAACAAAATTTTTCCACATTAGGCTTATATAATCCCTCATTTTTTCTTTTTTTAGGTATTCAGCTAATTCAGGATGCAAAAATAGATTCAGTCTTAAATCTTTATTTTTTTTCTTATAATCTCTTAGCCAATAATCAATTCTTGTAAGAAGTGTATCTTTTGATATAATTCTGCCATTGCCATTACAAACTTCACAACATTCTGTAAGAGAATCTATAATACTCAATCCAGTTCTTTCTCGAGTCATTTCAAGAATGCCAAATTCTGAAATTTCAGATACAGCAACTTTCGCACGATCTTTTTTAAGCTCTTTTTTCATCTCTAAAAATACTTTTTTTCTATTCTCAGATTTTACCATGTCTATAAAGTCAATGAGGATTAATCCTGACAAGTGCCTTAACCTTAGTTGAGAACAAATTTCCTTTGCTGCTTCAAGATTGATTTTTAATGAATTTTCTTCATGACCCTTCTTCCCAACGAATTTTCCACTATTAACGTCAACTACAACCATAGCCTCTGTTCTTTCAATAATCAAATAAGCTCCGCTTTTTAGCCAAGCCTTCTTTCGTAAAAGCTTCATCATTGAATTATCAATTCCACTATCTTTAAACAGAGGTTGACGTTTTCTGTAATGTTCTAAGGCATCTCCAATATCCAAAGCATCTTCTTTTATCATTTTTTTTATTTTTTTATAGTCCTCTTTTGAATCAACAACAATTTTTTCGACTTTTTCACTAATCAAATCACGTAATACGCTAGAAGTCACCCTTAAATCATTGTGAATAAGCTTAGGCGCTTGGTTTTTCTCAGATTTATATAAGAGTTCATTATATTTTTTTATTAAAGCTTTGTAGTCATTTTCGATTTGTGAGTTAGTTTTATTTTCAGCAACAGTTCTAATTATCATTCCAAGTCCAGGTTGTTTAATTCCAGTTGCAATTTTCTTTAAACGCCTTCTTTCATATTTGTCCCTCATTTTTTTTGAGACACCAATATATTTTGATTTTGGAATTAATACTAAAAATCGTCCAGCGATTGATAAATCAGTTGTGACTCTTGCACCTTTTTTATCAAATGGTTCTTTAATAACCTGAACAATGATTTCTTGTCCAGGCTTGAGAAGCACATCAACTTCTTTTGAATTTTGAGTTTTATTATTCTTCTCGACTATTAGTTCAGAATCAGATATTTCTGAAAAGGGCAAAAATGCATTAACACCCTGACCAATGTTAACAAAAGCAGCTTGCATACCAGGTATTACATTTTCGACAACGCCCTTGTAAATATTCCCAACGGTTTTTATCTGTGATTGTTTGTCGACATGTAATTCAGCCAATTTACCATTTTCTTTTACGGCAATTCGCGTTTCACCTACTCCTTTACTGATGTAGATTTCTTTCTTCATCGTCATGTACCTCTCTTAATCAGAAATAATAATATTCTGATTTACTTTTCTGTTTTAATTGAGGTAAGAAGTACTTTATAAGAAAATCACTTTTGATTAAAAAAAAAATTATAAAAAAACTGTTTTAAGCTTCTAGCCTCAAATTATCATTAATTTAACGAAATTTACGTTTAAAATACATATAATCAAGTCATATGTTTAATGAAGAATTAATATCAGCAAAAGTTGCAGCAAGAAACGCGGGTAAAATTCTTATGAACTATTATCAATCTTCAGATAAAAAGATTGAGATGAAAGGACTTAATAATCCCGTAACCATAGCTGATTTTAAAGCTGATGAGTATTTATTTAATTTTTTATCAAATGAATTTCCGGAATATGGTTGGCTTTCAGAGGAAACAGTTGACACAGATGAAAGATTATCAAAAAAAAGAGTATGGATCGTAGATCCGTTAGATGGAACTAAGGAGTTTATTGAAGGTGTTCCTCATTTTACTGTGAGTATAGGCTTAGTTGAAGATGGGGAACCTGTCGTAGGTGTTATTTACAACCCAATCAGGAAAGAAATGTTCTCTTGTGAAAAAGGCAAAGGTGTGTATTTCAATGGAGAAAAAGTGCATGTAAGCAAAAAAAATAGTTTAATTAGTTCATCCATTGTAGTAAGCAGGTCTGAATTAAAAAGAAATGAGTGGGAGCCATTTAGAAATCAACTTAAATCAATTATGCCTATAGGAAGTGTGGCTTATAAATTAGCATTGGTTAGTGCTGGAGAGCATGATATTTTTGCTACTGTTGCACCTAAAAATGAGTGGGATATTTGTGCAGGAGATTGTCTCGTGACTGAAGCTGGCGGAATATTTAAAACTATAAATAATAAAAAAATTATATATAATCAAAAAAAAACACTTGTTACAGATACAATAATCGCTACAAATTTAAAATTATATGAAGAGATTTCTGATTTGCTTTTTTAGTAAAATTTGATTTAAAATTCAGATTATTAAATTATGAAATATATTGGTCCAGATTTTTGTAACATTACAACTCTTTTATCAGATGAAGAGCTACTAATACAAAAGACCGCAAATGAATTTGTAACTAAAGAATTTTCTCCCATTGTTAGTGAATACTACGAAAGAGGTTCTTTTCCCACACAGCTAATTTCAAGAATGGGTGCATTAGGATTTTTTGGCGCGACACTTCCGAAAAAATATGGAGGAAGCGAGATAAGCAGTACTGGTTATGGACTTATCATGCAAGAATTAGAAAAAGGTGATTCTGGATTAAGATCTGTTTGTAGTGTTCAAGGTGGACTTGTAATGTATCCTATTTTTGAGTACGGAACAGATAAACAAAAAGAAAAATGGCTTCCAAAACTTGCGTCAGGAGAAGCTATTGGTTGTTTTGGTTTAACAGAATCTAATCATGGTTCAGATCCGGCCGGTATGACTACCAAAGCATTCAAAGACGGCGATGATTGGATCATTAATGGTTCTAAAATGTGGATTACAAATGGTTCAATTGCTGATGTGGCAGTGGTTTGGGCAAAAGATGAAGATGATATTGTAAGAGGCTTTCTTTTGGAGAAAGGAATGGAAGGTTTTTCTTCATCTAATATTCATGGGAAAATGAGCTTAAGAGCTTCTATTACTTCTGAGCTATTAATGAAAGACGTTAGAGTTTCGGATAAAAATCGTTTGCCAGGAGTTGAAGGGCTTAAGGGTCCTTTATCATGCCTCACCCAAGCTAGATATTCGATTGTTTGGGGTACAATTGGAGCAGCTATAGATTGTTATGAAGTTGCCTTAGCTTATAGTAAGGACAGAAAGCAATTTTCAAAACCTATTGCTGGTTTTCAATTAACTCAACAAAAGCTTGTTAGCATGGTTCAAGAAATAACCAAAGCACAACTACTAGCAATACAACTTGGTAAGCTCAAAGATTCTGGTAAATTGGATTTTTCTCATATTTCTTTAGGAAAGAAAAATAATGTTGCGATTGCAAGAGATTGTGCTAGAAGTGCCAGAGAAATTTTAGGAGCTAATGGTATAATGGATGATTATTCTGTAATGAGGCATATGATGAATCTTGAAACTGTTTATACATACGAAGGAACACATGAAATTCATACGCTCATTCTTGGTCAAAAAATTACCGATTTATCTGCTTTTGAATAATTTTATCAATTGTTTCTAGTATTTCGACTAAAACTTTTTCTCTTTTAGTAATAATTTTTAGTTCTTTAAAAAATGATGTGCTATTTACTTTTGCATTTTTGTCAATTTTTTTTAAGTCAAAATTTGAGTTTACATTTATTCCAATACTTAGAGCTTGATATGGACGATTAGCTTTGTTTTGTATGTTCGATAAAAGGATACCTGCAATTTTTTTGTTATTTACATATATATCATTTGGTTTTTTTTGATATGCAATAATTTTACTCTTCTTCAGTATATTAATTATAGTTTCACAAGTTTCGTCAATCAAATTTTGCTGAAAATTATTTCTTGATCCAAGAATTATACTAAAAGTTAAATCCTTGTATGGTTCGCTGTACCAAGATTTATTGTAAGAGCCTTTCCCAGATAATTGATTATCACAGATAACAATTTTCCCAACAGAGTTTTTTTGATTATCAATGCTTAATGCAATGTCCAAAGTTGAATCAATTACTTCTTTGTAAATGAATGATTTTTTACCAGGTTTTATCCAACTAGTTTTTAAATCAATTTCTTTTAGAGCTAATTGCAAGGATCAAGTTTTTTTCTCATCTTGAATATTGTTCCTGGTTGAAGTACTCCGTCATTTGATTTAATCAGGTTGGAGTTATCTACATAAATAATTACCCAAGCTAATTCATCACCGTAAACTCTTTGGGCTAAATTCCATGCAGTATCTCCGGATTGAATTGTATAGTCAAAGAATTCTGGATCACAATCTCTTGCATTTGAAGATTCTCTCTCCAGTGAAAGAAAATTATAAGGATATAATCGGTCAGGATCATCGCCAATTTCATCTTTATTCCAAGAATATATGTCTCTCCACATTGAAGCATCTCCATATTCTCTTAGTGCAATTTTTGTTAAAAAGTCTCCTCTTTTAATCATGTATGGCTCAAATACGGTAACAGGTAGCGGTGGTGATTCTGGTTCTTGTACAGTAAAAGTTTCAACTGAAACTTCTTGTTGTTGCGCAACATCTTTACTATCGTCAGTTGTTTGAACAGATACCTCATTTCCAACGCTTGGAATACTTCCTGAGCAACCAACCAATATAAATGATGTTAAAATAAAAATTAATTTTGTTTTTTTCATATTATCCTCCAATTATTAAAACTTATACAAAAAAAAATGTTCCTAATTATTTATTCCGAATATTCCCCAAAAACTCTTTTTAAAGCAAATATTATTTCTCCTAATGTGCAATTTTTCTCTACGCAGTTTATTATTTGAGGCATAAGGTTTCTTCCACTTTCCGCAGACTGAACCAAATCTTTAAGAGCTTCATCAATAATTTTTGAATCTCTACTTTTTTTAAAAGTTTTTAACATTTCTAATCGATCTTTAGATTTGTCCACGAATGATGTGCCATGATCAATTTTCTCTTCTTTATTTACGAATTTATTTACGCCAATAAGAAGAGTTTTTTTAGCATCAATATTTTCTTGGAATTCAAATGCTGAATCCTCTATTTCTTTTTGAATTTCACCATTTTCAATTAAGGTTTTCATTCCACCATTTTGAAAAATATCATCAATTTTTAAATTCACTTCTTTTATCATTTTATGAGTTAAATCTTTAATTAATGTGCTATCTCCAATCGGATCAATATAATTTGTTACTCCACTCTCATGCGCAATTATTTGTTGTATTCTCAAGGCCGTTGTTGCATTTTCTTCTGATGGTAAACTTACTGCCTCATCTTTGCCATTTGTGTGTATTGATTGAGCTCCTCCTAATACAGCTGATAAACTTTCTAATGTAGTTCTAGCAATATTATTATCTATTTGTTGAGCCGTTAGTGTTGATCCGCCTGTTTGAACATGAAATCTACAAATTTGCGATTTTACGTTTGTGATTTTGAAATGTTTTTTTATTATTTGTGCCCATAAAACTCTAGCTGCTCTGAACTTTGCAATTTCTTCGAAGAAATCTCTATGAGCATTGAAAAAAAATGACACCTTTTCGGTTAATCTTTCAATATCTAAACCATCTTCTTTAGCTTTCTCTAGATATGTAATTGCATTAGCAAAGGTAAAAGCTAGTTCTTCAATAGCTGTACTTCCAGCTTCCCTAATGTGATAACCTGAAATAGATATGCTATTCCATTTAGGAAGATTTTTTTGACAAAATTCAAAAATATTTGAGGTTAGCCTTAGAGAATGTTCAACTGGAAAAATATAAGTACCCCTTGCAATATACTCTTTCAAGATGTCATTTTGTAATGTTCCACGTAACTTTTCAAAATCATAACCTCTCTTTTTAGCTAGAGCAAAATAAAATGCCAACAAAATGGCAGCAGTAGAATTAATCGTCATTGAGACAGAAATTTTTTCTAAATCTATATCTTTAAAAAGATTTTCCATATCATCGATTGTTGATATAGGAACACCAGATTTTCCAATTTCACCAAGAGACATATCATCATCAGAATCAAAACCCATTTGGGTTGGTAAATCAAAAGCAATTGATAATCCACTTACTCCATTTTCAATTAGTTTTAAATATCTTTTATTAGATTCATGAACTGATGAGAAACCTGCATATTGTCTCATTGTCCACAATCTATCTTTATACATATTTTTATATATACCCTTTTCGAATGGGAACTCACCAAATTTATTTTTTGACATATTAAAAATTAAGCCTTTAAAAAATTAATTATTTAGTGATTAAATTAGCACAAGGAAATGGATTTCACATTAAAAGAAAAAATTATTATTGCCATAAAATATCGTAAATACAAATTTATTGACGATTCCAGACCTCAATTTAATGGTGAAACTCTTGTAATTCTTCCTGATAGTGATATAGCTTTTGAGATGGCACAACTTTTTTACGAGAAGAATAATGAAAACATAACATTTTTATTAAAAGATTCAATTTGTAGTTTTTATTCAACCGATATTATTAATAAATCAATTAAATATACCTACAATAATATGAATACCTTAGGACTACCAAGAAAAATTTTTATTGAAAAAATAAAAAGCTATAATTTTGAAAATATTGTTGATTTAAATGCGACTTTTAGCAGATTTGGAGCTTTCTTAACTTTTTATTGTGATCCTAAGGTGAAAATGGGCTTTAATTATGATAATTCTAAAAAATATTATAATGTTATATTAGATTCCAATTATCAGCAAGATTTAGAGGGAACTTTTAAAATGATAAAACAGTTTATAAAAATATGAAAAACATTGTTTCAAGTAAAATTTTTCTGCTTGGTAGAGAAATATTAGAAGTAGATAACCTTTTGCCATGGAAATTAATAGCTGATATTCCCAAGTTTTTTGAGGGTGATAGTATTGATTTTGTTTTTGAGGATAAAACTAAAGACGTTGTTATAAATGAGGAAAATGGGCCTGTTGTAATTGATTCCACTGCTAAAATTGAGTCTTTTACCATTTTGAATGGACCAATATATATTGGTAAAAATGTTTTAATTAAGTCTCATTCAAATATTTCCAATTCCATTATCGAGGAGTCTTGTAAGATTAAAGGTGAGGTTCATTCTTCTATCTTTCAACCATTCTCAAATAAAGCTCATGAAGGGTTTATTGGCAATAGCTTTATTGGATCCTGGGCTAATCTTGGAGCTGGCACAACAACTAGTAATCTTAAGAATAACTATTCAAATGTATTTGTTAAATGGAATGACGACTTAATAGATACTGATACAATTTTTTTTGGCTCTGTAATTGGTGAACATGTTAAAACTTCGATAGGAACAAATTTAAATACTGGAACAATTATAGAAATGGGTTGCAATATCGTTTCGCAATCTTTCCCTCCACGTTATATTCCTAGCTTTTCATTCTATTATAATGGTAAAGTTTCAAAGATGAGTTTTGATGATTTTAAAGACACTGCTACGATAGCAATGTCAAGAAGAAATCGTGATTTCTCGGTCGAAGAAAACACTTTTATTGATCTCTATAAAAAAGATTGACTCAATACTAAACAAATAATACCTTCGAAACTATATGAGTAGCTTTGATTTAAATAGCGTAGATGAGGTAATAACACCTTGTTGTGACGTCGAAGTAAAAACCTCAGACATCGGTGAAAAATTAAAATGCCCTGCGTGTGGGATGAATTTAAAGCAAAGGGCTTTCTTACCTTTCCTTGAGTATTTGATGGAAAACGGTCATGTCGAAAATTTAGATTTTTTTGATTTGGATTTATATAATCAGGATAAAGAATCTCTTGATAGCCAAGATGAGGAATTAGATTTAGATAAATATGAAGTTAGAAAAGATAGCTTAAATATTTATGAAGACGACGCAAAGTATGGTGGTAATAGCACGGTTGCGGCTGAAACCGAAACATCTATAGATGAGTCAGCGGTTTCTGGAGACTGGACTAAATTTGCGACTGAGGACGAATAATCTGAATTAAATTTCTTTTAATAGCTTGATAAAAATACTATATTAATTTGAATTAAAGATTTTTCAGGCTATAAAAATAATGAAAGATTGTAAGACTTTCCCCCGCTTATCAACTTTCTTTTATAGCCTGTCTTTTTAAAAAATTAAATACCGACTAAGTAGTCGGATTTTATTTGTTTGATAACAAAATATTATTATATTGGGCCACAATGAAAATAGCTGTATTAACAAAAGCCATTCCAAGTTATGAATCAAGTATCAGAGTAGATAGCTCTGGTAAATGGATAGACGAAACTGTAGTTAACTATGTAGTCAATGAAAGTGATGCATACGCTTTAGAAGAAGCATTACAAATTAAAGAAAGTGCTAGTGGTGATTCAGAAGTAGTTGTGGTTACCTTGGGTTCTGAAGCAAATACCTCTAAGGTTATTAAAGATGGCTTAGCTAAAGGTGCAGATCGAGGCATATTTATTAAAAATGAATCAACTACAACAGATCCGTTAGCAATTTCAAAATTATTTGCTGATAATTTAAAGTCAGAGAATTTCGATTTAATTTTCTCTGGTTTACAATCGGATGATATGGGGTCTGGTCAAACAGGTGTTTTAGTTGGCGAAATGCTTGATATGTCTACCGCAACATTAGCGATTGAAACAAAGGTTGACGGTGATAAAATTAAGGTCAAAAGAGAGTTAGAATCAGGATGGTTTCAATGGGTTACATTGCCATTTCCATCAAGTATTTCTATCCAGTCTGGTATTAATGAACCTCGTTATCCTTCGCTTAAGGGAATAATGGGAGCTAAAAGAAAAGAACTAAATGTATTAGAATCCTCACCTGAATCTCAAACTCAAAGTTTTGTTAACTTATTTGTTCCAACAAATGAAAAAGTAACTGAAAAAATTGTTGGTGACACTGAATCTATTGTGGCAAAAATAATGGATATCTTAAAAAATAAATTAAAGGTTATATAATGATATTAGTTGTACTAGAAAATCAAAGAGGGAACATACATCCTTTTAGTTTAGAGGCTGTTGCTGCAGGACAAAAGTTTGCTCAAGAACTTAATTCTGAACTCTCTATATTATGCTTAGGAGAGAAAGTCAGTGAATTGAAAACTCAAGCTCAAAATTTTAAATCAAATAAGCTTATTATTGCGCAAAACTCTCTAATTGATATGTATTCAGCTGATGGATATTCTAAAGTCTTATCTGATGTTATAAGTAACATGTCCCCAAAATATGTTTTAATGGGACATTCATATATGGTACGAGATTTTGTTCCTAGAGTAAGTGCAAAACTTGGTATACCATTTGTTAGTGATATAATTTCTGTTAATTTTAATAATGGTTCACCCCTTTTTTCAAAACAAGTTTTCAATGCAAAACTTGCAACAAGTATTGAGGTCTCTTCTAACCAGGCTTTATTAAGTTTTCAATCTGCTGCTTTTTCAAGTGATGATATTCAAGAGGGAGGACCAGATGCTGAACATGTTTTTGATGTTGAATTATTAGGTCAAGACATTAGAACTCAAAGTGAACCTGAATTTCAAGAATCAGCCAGTGGTGTTGATTTAACTGCAGCAGAATTGATTGTTTCTGTTGGAAGAGGAGTTGAGAGTGAAGATAATCTTCCAACGATGCAATCTTTAGCTGATGCAATGGGAGCTGAAGTTGCTTCTTCGAGACCAGTTGTAGATATGGGTTGGCTACCGCCATACAGACAGGTGGGGAGTTCGGGGCAAGTCGTTTCCCCAAAACTATACTTTTCACTAGGAGTATCAGGAGCGATTCAACATGTTGTTGGAATGAAAGGATCTAAAAATATTCTTGCAATTAATAAAGATGAAGATGCTCCAATATTTGAAATTGCCGATTATGCAGTTATTGGTGATTTACTTGAAATTGTACCAAAATTAACTGAGGAAATAAACAATAGTAAGTGAGAGCTTAGTATGCTACAATTCTCTTTCTTAGAACAAATAGCGTTAGCTATTTTTTTATTATCAGGTATTTCCTTCTTTCTATATCATCTTTTATTAAGATTAAAAATTATATTAAAAGGTAAATCAAATTTTTCTATTGATGAACTTCCAAAAAGACTCAAAAGAGTATTTGATGAAGTCATTCTTCATAAAAAAGTAGCTAGTGGAGGAAGGAAGTCAGCTGGTATTCTTCATGCTTTTGTCATGTATGGTTTTATTTTCTTTGGTCTAATTACAATTAACCACTTTGGAATGGCATTTGGTCTACCAATTTTTAATGATACAATAAGATATTATTATTTCTTATTCATTGGAGGACCATGGGCAATATTATGTTCTTTAGGTATCCTTGGTTTAGCTTATAGAAGATTCGTACTAAAACCAAAAGCCTTGGGTAAATTTTCAAGCACTTCTGCTCTTGTTTCAGTTTTCATCGTTACATTAATGACAACATATTTCATTGATGAGTTACATATTTTATCTGGAGCTTCAGAAAAATTTAATTGGTGGTTACATTCAGGAGTTATTGGAGGATTTCTTTTCTTAATTCCTCAATCTAAACATATGCATTTAGTACTATCTCCATTTAATATATTCCTAAGACCTTTCCAGGTTCCAAGTCACGGTGCTATACCTATTGATATGGAAGCATCTGAAGAAGAGTTAGATAATTTATTACTTGATTTATCTAGATTAAGCAAAGACCAAGCCCTTGATATTTTTACATGTGTTGAATGTGGAAGATGCACAGATGTGTGTCCAGCTAATAGGGGTGGAGGAATTTTAGACCCTAAATATCACTTTATTCTTGATTTGAAAAATCCAATGTTAGAAAGCGGAGATGCGAATGTGGTAGATAAGATTAATGTAGAAGCAGGATGGGAATGTACTACATGTCAGGCTTGTACTGAAGTTTGCCCAGTGGGAAACCATGTTGAAAAAGCAGATGAAATAAGAAGCTTTCAAGTACTAGCGGAGGGAGATGTACCTCAAGAATATCAAAAACTACTAAGAAATCTTCAAGAAACAGGTAATACAGAAGGCTCTTCTTCAAGTGAATTATTAAATGAGCTCCCTGTTTATTCTGCAGATAAAGAGTTAGTATTATGGCTAGGATGTTTTGCAAAGCATGCAATGGATCCAAATTTTGTAGGTTCGGTAAGGAATTTTGTTAAGATCCTTGATTCAGCTGGTGTTACTTATGGAGTACTTAGCAATGAACAATGTTCTGGCGATCCAGCAAATAAATTAGGAGATAAGTTGACATACCAACTTTTAATGGATCAAAATGTTGAAGAACTAAATAAAGTAAAAAATGTTACAACAATGTGTCCCCATTGTGTAGTAAATCTTCAAAAAGAATATAAAAAATATCATGAAATTAAGTATGAGGTCAAACATCACACTCAAGTAATTTCTGAATTATTAGAGGAGGGAAGAATTGATATAAATCCTGGATCTCTAGAAAAAGTAACATATCATGATCCTTGTAATCTTTCTAGAACTTTGGATGAGGTTTCAGCTCCGCGAAATGCTATAAAAGCTGCGGCACCTGAATTTTTTGAACTTGAGGAAAGTGGTAAAGAAACATTATGTTGTGGTGCAGGTGGAGCTCTTTGGTGGAAAAAAGACAGCGGTGAAGGAAGAACTCACTTGTTAAGAGCAGAACAGGTAATTGAGTCACAAACAGATACTGTAGTTACTGGATGCAATTTCTGTTATGGTATGATGAACCAAGGCATTGGCCCATTAACTCCAGCAGGTCAAGAAGAAATTAAAGTGAAAGATGTGGCAGATATTGTTGCAGATAATTTGAATAATTAAATCTATTTAAAAAGATCTTTTATTTGATTAACCCAAGACTCAATTCTTTCTTCAGTCATTTCATCTTGATTATCATAATCTATTGCTAGACCTAAAAATTCACCATCCACACATCCAAGCGATTCATCAAATTCATAGCCATCTGTAGGCCATTTACCAATTAGTTTTCCACCATTATCCAGATATGGTTTTGCTAGCATACCTACTGCATCAAGAAAGTTAAAACTATATCCAACTTGGTCGCCAATTCCAAAAAAAGCAGCAGTCTTTCCTGAAAAATCTAATTTTTCATATTCACTAAATACATCTTCCCAATCATCTTGTAATTCTCCTACATTCCATGTCGGACAACCAATGAGTAAGTTGTCATATTCCAACATTTTTGTTGGATCAGTATTTCTAATATCATGAGAAATTATTTCATGTCCAGCTGCTTCAAGCCCTTCATGAATTAATTCTGATGCTTCCTTTGTCATGTCTGTAGTACTTCCCCAAAACATACCAATTTTTGCCATTTATGATTTCTCCAAATTTTATAATAAATAATTAGTGTTATATATTAAGTAATAAAAAAAATATTTCAGATAATTAATTTTCTTTTTTAAAAATTTCTACTGCTGAACACGGCTCACCAAAATATATTCTATCTGCGTATTGTGATAGTTTTGATGTAATAATTAAATAAGCCCAAGTAGGAACCGTAACTTTTGCACATCCTTTAATTATAACTTTTTTATCTGCAAATTTATTCCAATCAATGTTGTTTATTTTTTCACGAAATTTTTTTTCCTTAATAATCCCCTCTGATAAAAAATCGTCTAAGCTAATATTTTCCATTATTTTAAAACTTTAACTGCTTTATTAATTTTATCAACAAGGAAATCGACTTCTTCTTTATTATTGTAAAAGTAAAAACTTGCTCTTGCACAAGACGAAATATTTAGTGCGCTCATTAGAGGTTGACAACAATGATGTCCTGAACGAATAGTAATACCTTCATAATCTAGGAAATAAGCTAAATCTAACGAATGAACACCATCAATATTGAAACTAACGATCGGTGTCTTAACTTTTGGATTGCCATAAATATTTATACCATTTATACATTTCATTTTTTCGATAGAATATTCTCCAAGATCATCATCATTTTGGAAGCATTTACTCAAATAATCAATAGCGTCTGAAAGTGCAATTGCCTGGGCTGCCATTGGAGAACCTGGTTCAAATCTATAAGGAACATGAGTCCAAGTAGAAGACTCCATTGTTACAGTTTCAATAATTCCTCCACCGGTTTGATAGGGATCCATTTTTTCAAGTATCTCTTCTTTTCCAAACAAGACACCAACACCTGTAGGTCCAAACATTTTATGTCCAGAGAACGCTAAAAAATCACATTCCATTTTTTTAACATCTATTTTCATATGAGGTGCACTTTGGCAAGCGTCAACTAATACTTTAATATCTCTTTTATGAGCTAAATTAATCATTTCATCCACTGGATTTATTGTTCCGAAAACATTTGAAGCATGAGTTATGCTTACTATTTTTACATTTTTTTTCAGAGCATCTTCATATTCCTTTAAACTTAGCGTACCATCTTTTTTTGATTTTAAATAATGAATTTTTGAGCCTGTTTTTTTACAAATCATTTGCCAAGGTATAATATTTGAATGATGTTCCATATCAGTAAGTAGAACAACATCACCTTTCTTTAAATTATCTTTTCCCCAGGATTCAGCAACAAGATTAATTGATTCAGTTGCACTTTTTGTAAAAATTATTTCCGATGTGTTTGCTCCAATAAATTTGGCTAAGTTTTTTCTACTATTTTCATATGCATTTGTAGCTTTTTCTCCCAGCTCATAAACGCTTCTATGGACACTTCCACCAAATTCATTATAATACTTTATTTCACTTTCAGAAACAATACTTGGCGTTAAACTTGTTGCAGCACTATCCAAATAAACAAGAGGTTTATTTCTATTCTTTTGTAATAAAATCGGAAAATCTTTTCTTATATCCATAATTTTTAATATAGACCTAACTGTAATTTTGCAGCATCACTCATCATATCTTGATTCCATTGAGGTTCCCACACGAGTTCAACATCAACTGATTTTGCTCCACTTAAAGATGATAATTTTTGTTTGACTTCATCAGCTATTACTGGACCCATTCCACAACCAGGCGCAGTAAGAGTCATTTGAATTAAAATTTCAACTCCATCATTCTTATCTTTGATTTCACAATTATAAACTAAACCCAAATCAACAATATTAACTGGAATTTCCGGATCATAGCATGTGTGAAGAACATTCCAAATTTCTTCTTCATTCGCAAAATTATTTGAATCAATTTCTCTTTTTTCTTCTCCGATTGCTTCTGCATCAATTCCTTTTAACTGATACATATTTCCTTCGACAATAATAGTAAAATTATCACCAAGGGCTTGAGCGATAATACCACTTGTTCCTTTTTCCAAAAATGTTTTTATTCCATCTGGAACACTGTAAACATTTACATCTTCTAATATTTTAAATTCTTTATTTTTCATTTAGTTTATTTCTAATATAGTTTAAAGATCCAATAAACCCATTTTGTCTTTGACTAGATATGGTTGAACCAATGTTCATCCATTCAAACAGTTTTTCTGCACTATTAAATTCATCAATAAAATTTAAAATATCTTTTTGATCAGAGCCATTAAAACCAGTTTGAATTATTTTTAATAAGCCATTGACCATGGTGCTTTCTGAATTTACTTTTAAAGTTACTATTCCATTGTCAATAAAAATTTTAACCCAAGTTTGAGAAGTACAGGCATAAATTCTATTTTTGTCAACCTCGTCATGTTCGTCAATAGAATCAATTTTCTTTCCTAAATCAACCAAATAAATTAATCTATCCTGACCAGAAAGTATTGAAAATCCTTCTCTTATTTCTTCTAAATTTCTTTTAATTTTGTTCATTTATCCAGTTATCCAAAGCAATTTCTGATATATCTTGGATGGAAGAAAGAGAAAATTCATCTACGACTTCTTTTGCAAATGCTTTGATTAGTATTTTTTCAGCTTCAGATTTATTAATTCCTCTTGCTCTGAGATAAAAAATACTTTCTTCATTTAATGCGCCAGTAGTAGAACCATGACCACATGAAACGTCATCAGCATAAATTTCTAACTGTGGGTTTGAGTACGCATTTGATGTTTCAGATAACAATAAATTTTTATTTGATTGGTTTGAGTCAGTTTTCTGAGCTCCTTCCGAAACAATTACTTTACCATTAAAAACTGCAGAAGATTCATTATCTAAAATATTCCTAACATGTTGAAAACTAGTGCAAGATTCAGCATTATGATTTATCAAAATATTATTATCTAAATGATTATTACTTTTACCCAAATTCAAAATATTAATTTTTACTTCACTACCTTTATCTTCTAAATCAATTTCAATAAATTCTTTATTAAAAACACTTTCCTTATTAAGTCCGTCAATATTTAAAATTGAATTATTTTTGAGCGTAAAATAATTATAAGATAGTAAATGATTATTTTCTTTTCCTTCAAAAAATTTACCACACTTTAAAACTGAGTTTTCATCACACAAAAATTTATTCAATTTTAAATTAAAACTACTTTTTCCATCATTAATATCCTTTTCAATGAAAGAAATTTCACTACCTGATTGAACATGGAATATTTTAAATGAAACAATTCGAGATTGATCTTGAGATGCATTATTATAATTAACTATCCTTACAGGTTCATTTATAAAAACATTTTTATCAAACTTAAAATAATAACCTTTTTTATAATGCATTATACCTAGGTTAAATAAAGATTCATTTAAAAAGTTATCTGAAAATTTAAAAATTACATCATTTTTCAGTTCTTCAATATTGATGACTTTTAACTTATCTTTATAATTGAATTTATCTAATGAATTTTCGTCTAAAACTCCATTTATGAAAAGTAATGTATTATCATCATTTTCAATGTTATCTGCTTTTAAATCAAAATTGACTTCATTTTCGAACTTGGCTAACTTTCTAGATGATGTAAATTTCCAATTTTCATCTTGCCTGCTTGGGTAACCTTTTTCTAAAAATTTTTTGGAACAGTTGTTTTTAAAATTTTTAATCATTTTACTTTTCTAGCCAAGAATAACCATCATTCTCTACTTTTTCTACTAGAGACATATCGCCGGTTTTTACAATTTTACCATCAATCATTAAATGAACGATATCAGGTTTAATATAGTTTAAAAGCCTTTGATAGTGAGTAATGATGAGCACAGCATTATTTTTATTTTTAAATTTATTAACTCCCTTAGCTACAGTTCTTAATGCATCCACATCTAAACCAGAATCTGTCTCATCTAAAACAGCAAGCTTTGGATTAATAGATAATAGTTGTAGAATTTCACTTTTCTTTTTTTCACCCCCAGAAAATCCGTCATTAATTGCTCTTTTAAGAAATGAATCATCTAGACCAAGTTCATTCAAAATTTTCTTTGAATTCTTTAAGAATTCAAGTGCATCTATTTCTTCTTTTCCTTGATGTTCTAAATGTGCATTTAAAGCTGATCTTAAAAAATACGCCATACTTACGCCTGGGATTGCAACAGGGTACTGAAAACATAAAAATATTCCATTCAAAGCACGATTTTCAATGCTCATTTCAGTTATATTTTCATTGTTCATCAAAATTGAACCTTTTTCAACTTCATATGCTTCATTTCCAGCTATTACATTTGCTAGTGTGCTTTTTCCAGAACCATTTCTTCCCATTATTACGTGCACTTCACCAGGATTAATATTTAAATTAATACCATTCAATATCTGCTTATCTTCAATCGATGCCATTAAGTCTTTTATTTTAATCATAATATTATCCTACACTATTTTCTAAGGTAACTTCTATTAATTGTTTTGCTTCGACAGCAAACTCCATTGGCAATTCTTCAAAAACTTCTTTACAAAATCCGTTAACTATCATGGATACTGCGTCATCCAATTTTATACCTCTTTGATTACAATAAAATAATTGGTCCTCTCCAATACTTGATGTGGTGGCTTCATGTTCCATCTTTGCAGTTGGATTTTTTACGTCAATATACGGAAATGTGTGAGCTCCACATTTATCACCAATTAAAATAGAGTCACATTGAGAAAAATTTTGTGCATTTTCAGCATCTTTTAAAATTTTCACTGCACCTCTATAAGTATTTTGGCCTTCACCAGCTGAAATACCTTTTGTGATAATTGTACTTTTTGTGTTTTTTCCAATATGGATCATTTTTGTGCCAGTATCTGCTTGTTGTTTATTTTTAGTAACTGCAACTGAATAAAATTCTCCAACACTATTATCACCTTGCATTATTACACTAGGATATTTCCAAGTTACTGCAGAACCAGTTTCAACTTGTGTCCAGGAAATTTTTGAGTTGTCTCCCTGACATCTTCCTCTTTTGGTAACAAAATTATAAATACCTCCATTTCCATCTTTATCACCAGCAAACCAATTTTGAATTGTAGAATATTTTATTGTTGCATCTTTATGTGCAACTAACTCAACACATGCTGCATGAAGTTGATTTTCATCTCGCATTGGAGCAGTACAGCCTTCGAGATAGCTAACATAGCTACCCTCATCTGCAATGATTAATGTTCTTTCAAATTGACCTGTATTTGACGCGTTAATTCTAAAATAGGTTGATAACTCAAGCGGACACTTTACGCCTTTTGGTATATAAACAAACGATCCATCGCTGAAAACTGCTGAATTTAATGCAGCAAAATAATTATCAGATGCTGGAATAACAGTACCTAAGTATTTTTTAATCAGTTCTGGGTGATTTACTACTGCTTCTGAAAAAGAACAAAAAATCACACCATGCTTTGCTAACTCTTCTTTAAAAGTTGTTCCAATTGAAACGCTATCAAAAACTGCATCAACTGCAACTCCTTCTAATCTTTTTTGTTCGTTTAAAGAAATACCAAGCTTATTATATGTTTCCAATATTTCTGGATCAACATCATCCAAGCTCTCATTAACCTTTTTCTTTGGGGCTGCATAGTAGCTTAATGCCTGATAGTCAATAGGGTCATATTTGACTTGTGCCCAAGTTGGCTCTTCCATTTTTTTCCAACGTTTAAACGCTTTCAGTCTCCAATCTAGTAACCACTTAGGTTCTTTCTTAAGTTTTGAAAGTTTTTTAATAACTTCTTCATCAAGTCCTGGTTTAAACTTGGTCTGTTCAATATCTGTTGTAAAGCCGTATTTATATTCTTGATCAATTGCTTGATCTATAATTTTTTGATTTTTGTCTGCCATATTATTTTAGGCTGAGAAACTAATTCCACAGCCGCACGTCCTAGTTGCGTTTGGGTTGTTAACTTTGAAGCCTCCATTTAATAAATCATTTGAAAAGTCAATCTCACATCCGCGGACATAAATCCAACTCTTAACGTCACAAAGAATAGTAATACCGTGACTTTCAAATTCCTTATCATACTCTTTTTTCTTATTATCAAATGTAATTTGATAAGACATACCAGAACATCCACCAGTATCAATAGCAACACGTATAGCTTTTTCAGGTGTTTCTTCACCTTCTAAAATATTATTTAGCCTTTTTGCAGCTTTTTCAGTAAGCGTTATTATTTGATTTTCAAGATTTTCTGACATTATAATCCTAATTTACTTTTACCTTCTTCAGTCATCATTTCTGGGTTCCATGGAGGATCAAAAGTTAATTCTATATCAACATTGCCTATGTTTTTCAATGTCGCAAGCTTCATCTTAATATCATCCATCATATATTGTCCCATTGTACATCCTGGTGTGGTAAGTGACATCAAAATAGAGACGTCAAAATCATTACCATTCCTATTAATTCCAAGGTCATAAATTAATCCAAGATTCCAAAGATCTATTGGAAGTTCAGGATCATTACATTTTTTCAATATTTCTACTACTTCAAGTTTAATGTTATCCATAGGGTGTGCAATTTAAATCATAGAAAATTTATGTACAAATTTTTTAGTTATTATTTTTAAAAGCTCAATAATGACAATTTACTGAAAATTGATGAAAATTATTATGCGATTTTTATTATATCTTTATTAGAAATATTTAATTTTTCATACTAATTGCTATGTTAAATTCAGTAATGTAAATTGTTGCTCATTTGAAGACAAAATGGCTAAAAAAGTAAACAAAGAAACATTGGATAATGTCACCATACGTTTTGCCGGTGACTCTGGAGATGGAATGCAGCTAAGCGGAGGCAGATTCACACAAACAGCTGCAATTGTTGGTAATGATTTAAGTACATTACCAGATTTTCCTGCAGAGATACGTGCACCTGCGGGTTCGCTTGCAGGAGTAAGTTCATTCCAAATTCATTTTAGTTCACAAGAAATTCATACGCCTGGAGAACAGCCAGATGTACTTGTTGCAATGAATCCAGCTGCTTTAAAAGTTCATTTGTCGGACCTGAAGTCAGGTGGTACTCTTATCGTTAATAAAAATGCTTTTACTCCTAAAAATTTAAAATTGGCTGGTTATGAAACGGACCCAACGGAAGATGGTACACTTGAAGATTATTATCAGTCCCATTTTATTGAGATGAGTAAACTGGTAAAAAATGCATGTGAAGGCATTGATTTGTCTCCCAAATTGGTCGAAAGAACAAAAAACTTATGTGCTTTAGGAGTTCTTTTTTGGATCTATGATAGACCTCTTGAGCCAACTATTGATTGGCTAAAAAGTAAATTTAAAAGTAAACCTGAAATTATTAAGGCAAATACGAATGCACTAAATGCAGGTTATAATTATGGAGATACTGCTGAGCTATTTACAACTCGATACGTTGTAGAAAAAGCCAAATTACCTGCTGGAAAATACAGAAATATGAATGGTACATTAGCAACCTGTTTGGGTTTATTAGCTGCAGTTGAAAAAAGCAAAATGAGTCTTACATTTGCTGGGTACCCTATCACCCCAGCTAGTAATATTTTACATACGTTATCAAATTGGAAAAAATTTGGTATAAAAACATTCCAAGCAGAGGATGAAATTGCCGGAATCGGAGCTGCTTTAGGTGCTGCGTTTGGAGGCTCTTTAGGTGTTACAGCTTCATCAGGCCCAGGTATTGCACTGAAAGGTGAATTTTTAGGACTTACCTTGATAACGGAATTGCCTGTTGTTGTAATTAATGTTCAGCGAGGTGGCCCTAGCACAGGTCTTCCAACTAAAACTGAGCAATCAGATTTATTTCAAGCAGTTTATGGAAGAAACGGAGATGCACCAACGCCTGTCATTGCTGCAACAACCCCGGGAGATTGTTTTTTCACTACTTATGAAGCATGTAGGATTGCTGTAAAATATATGACTCCAATTATTGTTTTGACTGATGGTTACTTAGCCAATGGATCTGAACCATGGATGATACCAAATTCGAAAGATTTAAATGACTTTGAAGTTACATTTGAAAAAGAGAGTGAATCCGAAGATAAACATCAACCTTATAAGAGAAATAAAGACACTTTAGCTCGAAATTGGGCTATCCCTGGAACAAAAGGGTTAGAACACAGAATTGGTGGAATTGAAAAAGAAAATGTAAGTGGGAATGTAAGTTATGATTCTGACAATCATGAACTTATGACACATATAAGAGCTCAAAAAGTTGCTAATATTGCAAATGAAATACCACCAACCGAAGTTTTTGGAAAGAAAAAAGGTGATTTATTAATATTAAGCTGGGGAAGTACTCATGGATCTTGCAAGGTAGCAACGGAACAGCTTTTAGAAGATAAGTATAAAGTTGGGCATGTATCATTAAAATGGATTAACCCCTTTCCTAGTGATTTAGGTAAGATTTTATTAAACTATAAAAAAGTTATTATACCGGAGATAAATAGAGGACAATTATGCTATCTTATAAGAGCTCAATATCTCATTGATGCAATAGGATTAAATGAAATTAAAGGAAAACCAATTGGAGCATCAACAATTGTAAAAAAATGTAAGGAAATTATTGATGAGTGAGAAACCAACACTTAAAAAATCAGATTTTCAATCAGATCAAGCTATTAGATGGTGTCCAGGATGTGGAGATTATGCAATTCTTGCTCAAACACAGAAAGTTTTTCCTGAAATAACAGAGAAAAAAGAAGATACTGTATTTATTTCAGGAATTGGGTGTTCAAGCAGATTTCCTTATTACATGAATACTTATGGTTTTCATACAATTCATGGTAGAGCTCCTACAGTTGCAAGTGGCTTAAAGCTAGCTAATCCTGATTTATCAGTTTGGTTGGTAACTGGTGACGGAGATGGTTTTTCAATTGGTGGAAACCACTTAATTCATCTGCTAAGAAGAAATGTTAATATAAATGTAATGCTTTTTAATAATAGAATTTATGGGTTGACCAAAGGACAATATTCACCTACATCGGAACTAGGGAAAGTAACCTATTCAACACCAATGGGTTCTCTGGATTATCCTTTTAAGCCAACACAGTTAGCTTTAGGATCACAGGGTTCATTTGTAGCAAAAACTATTGATAAAGAATTAAAGCACTTACAAAGCATGATTCGAAGAGCAAATGATCATAATGGAACATCTTTCATTGAAATTTATCAAAATTGTAATATTTTTAATGATGGTGCTTTTGGTAATTTAACGGATAGAGATACAAAAGCTGACCAACTACTATATTTGGAAAATGGTGAACCAATGATTTTTGGTAATGATAAAAATAAAGGAATTATTCTTGATGGTACAAGACCAAAAGTAGTTGAAATTGGAAAGAAATATTCTATTGAAGATATTCTTGTTCATGATGAGACTGATTCATTATTAGCTAATATGCTATCTAATTTTACTGCTGAACCTGATTTCCCAGAACCCCTAGGCGTTATATATTGTAGCGAAAGACCAACTTATGATGACATGATGAATGAACAGATGTTAAAGGCAAAAGAGCAGCCTTCACAAACTTTAGATGATATGTTAAATGCTGGTGACACATGGCAAGTAAAGTAAAAGGTTTTAGAGCAGAAAAAGATAGTATTGGAGAAATTTTAGTACCAAAAAATGCATATTATGGAGCTCAAACCCAACGTGCAATTGAAAATTTTAAGATTGGTTGGCCTTTTGACTTTAATTTAATTTTACCATATGTGATTATCAAAAAATGTGCTGCTAAAACCAACTTTTCTCAACAAAATCTTCCAAAAAAAATATCAGATGCAATCATTTTTGCTTGTGATGATATCTTAAATAATCCTGAAAAATATTCAAATGAGTTTCCAATACCTGTTTTTCAAACCGGCAGTGGAACCCAAACAAATATGAATATAAATGAGGTTATAGCTAACAAGGCTAATGAAAAGTTGGGAGGAAAATTAGGTAAATATGAATTTGTTCATCCCAACGATCATGTTAACATGAGTCAGTCAACTAATGACACTTTTCCCACAGCAACTTTATTAGGAGCAGTTTTAGCCGTTGAAGATAATTTGATTCCAGCGCTAAAAATTTTGTTAAAATCGATCAATAGAAAAACCAAAAAGTTTGATAAAATTATTAAAGTTGGCAGGACTCATCTTCAGGATGCAACACCAATTACATTAGGACAAGAGTTTTCTGGTTTTGAATCAATGATTAAAAATGATTTAAAAAGAATTGAATTAGCTTTAAAAGAATGTATTGAACTTCCAATAGGAGGAACTGCTGTTGGAACCGGTTTAAATACTCTAAGTGGTTATGATGAGTTAATGACATCATTTATATCTGAAGAAACAGGTTTAGACTTTGAAGTATGTAAAAATAAATTTGAACTATTATCTTCACAAAATGCTATTTCTAATCTGTCTTCGCAAATCCGTATTTGTGCAGGATCTTTAAATAAAATTGCAAATGACATAAGGTGGTTAGCCTGTGGTCCAATGGCAGGAATTGGTGAATTAATATTACCTTCAAATGAGCCCGGAAGCTCAATAATGCCTGGTAAGGTTAATCCAACACAATGTGAAGCAGTAAACATGGTTTACGCACAAATTATAGGAAATGATAATACAATCGGTTATTCTGGTGCTAATGGTAATTTTCAACTAAATACCTATAGACCAATTATTGCTTTTTCAATTCATGAATCAATATCATTATTGGCAGAGGTTTCTGAATCCTTTTCAAAGAATGCTTTGGAAGGTTTGAAGGCCAATAAGAAAAAAATTGATGAGAATCTTAATAAGTCTTTAATGCTTGTTACTGCTCTTGCACCCGAAATTGGTTATGAAAAGTCAGCTGAAATTGCTAAGAAAGCTCTGAAGGAAAATATTACTTTAAAAGAAAGCGCAAAATCTCTTGGATATTTATCGGAACAAGACTTCGATAATTTGGTAAAACCAGAAGAAATGGTTTCTCCTAAGAAAATATGATTAAAACAATTCTCTCCTCATTAAAAATAATCTTTTACCTCCTTGTTTTAGTTTTGGTATATATTATTTATTTATCCAGAGATCTACCTTCTCTAGAGCGTTTAGAAACATTTGATCCTGCTATGACTTCTACATTATATGACAGAAATGGTGAAGTAATTGGAGAGTTTTTTATACAGAAAAGAGTTTTTGTAGATATTGAAGACATGCCAAACTATTTAAAAAATGCTGCAATTGCATCTGAAGATAAAAGATTTTATTCTCATTGGGGTGTGGACCTTCAAAGTTTTATTAGAGCTGTTGTAGTTAATGTCTCATCGATGAGTTTTAGGCAAGGTTTTAGTACACTTTCACAACAACTTGCAAGAAATCTTTATAAAGAAGTTGGTTTTAAAGATAGTATTACACGAAAGCTTAAAGAAATGATCACAGCTATTCAAATCGAAAGAACTTATACAAAAGATGAAATATTAGAAATGTATTTAAATACTGTTCATTTTGGTCATGGAACCTATGGAGCAGAATCAGCTGCTAAAAGATTTTTTAACAAAAATGCTTCTGATTTAACTATTGGTGAATCGGCTATGTTAATTGGATTGCTTCCGTCACCAGCAAACTATTCTCCTTTAAGAAATTTGAATAAAGCTATTGGAAGAAGATCTCTAGTTTTAAAGTTGATGTATAATCAAGATTTTATTACTTATCAAGATTACATGGAGCATAATAGTATTATTCCTGATAATATTTACTATGAAATTCCAAAAGGTAAAGCCCCATATTTTGCTGAACATGTAAGAAGAATATTAGAACAACAAGATGAACAATTGGGAATCAACATTTATCAAGATGGTTTAAAAATACATACCACTTTAGACTTTAGATTACAAAAAATTGCAGAAGATTCTGTAATGCAAACATTAAAAAAAAATCAGGACGAGTTTAATAGACAGCTTTTTGCGGATTCAGATAAATTTTCTCAGCTTGGGTATTTATCAATTTTCTCAGCGGACTCAGTAAAAATGATGCTTGACGGACAAGTAGAATTATATGAACAGCTCCGTAAAGAATTATTAGTTCAATGTGCTTTCATTGCTTTAGATACCAAGACAGGAGAAATATTAGCAATGATTGGTGGTAGGTCAGATTATCCTGATGAGTTTAATCGTTCTACCCAAGCTTTAAGGCAACCTGGTTCAGTTTTTAAACCATACATTTATACAGCGGCAATAGATAATAATTATCCTCTTACCACGGAACTTTTAAACCAACCTGTAGCGCTTTATAGAAATAATTCAAAGGGTGAAAGAGAAAAATGGACACCTAAAAATTATGATAATAGCACGGGTGGATTAACAACTTTAAGAGAAGGACTACAAAGATCACTTAATTTAATTTCAGTTAGAATGGTTCAAGAATTAGTTCCTCCAAGACAGGTAAAAGATATAGCACAGAGAATGCAAATTAATTCGCCAATTAGAGCAGTTGACTCAATTGCTCTTGGAACATCTGAAGTAAAGCCTATTGAGATAGTAGCATCATATGCAACATTCGCTAATAAGGGTATATATTCTTCTCCAATTGCTATCACAAGAATTGAGGATAAGTATGGGAGAATTATAAAAGAATATTCTGTTAACCAAAAAGAAGTTTTAAGTCCTGAAACAGCTTACATGGTCACTAATCTTTTACAATCAGTTGTAGATAAAGGAACTGGTGGAAGTTTAAGATGGAAATATAAATTTAGACATCCGGCTGGCGGAAAAACTGGAACAACTCAAAATTTAAGTGATGCATGGTTTGTCGGATTTACACCGAATATTACGGCAGGAGTTTGGTATGGTATCGACGAATACTCTGTGAGCTTGGGTGATGGACAGTATGGAGGTGTTGCCGCTTTACCCGCTTGGGCTATCTTTATGAAAAACGCACATAAGGCATTAAATATTCCTAAAGATAAATTTGAAATACCGGATGGTGTAGTTGAAATTGAAATTGATTCTGATACAAAAAAATTGCCAACCAGTAGGACAAGAAATATTGAAAAAGAATTTTTTCTTAGATCAAATGCCCCTCAATAAACTAATTTTTTTTATTCGAAAGTTTTAGAAAAATAATTCCAGAAATAAAGAGAACAATATTAGGTAACCAAGACCCTAAACCAGGGTTTAAAAGATTCCTATCAGCTAATTGTTCTCCCCAAATAAGTAAAATATAATATACTAAAAAGAAAAAAATACTTAGAGCGGAAGCAATAGTTATTCCACCTTTTCTTACAAGTATGCCTAATGGAGCACCTACCATCGTAAATAAAATACACGCAATCGCTAGTGTAAATTTCTTATGAATTTCCACCTTGAATTTATTATTTGTCTTTTGATAATTCTCAATTAAAGTAAATTCATTTTTGAATTGTCTAGCATTATTGGTTAATGATAAAATATATTCTTTATTCTCAAAAGCAGGTACAGGAACATCTTCATTGTAGTCTCTTTTTTCTGAAGAAATATTTATTTTATTTTGTTTTAATAGCTCAATTTCATTTTCTATACTCTGCAAAGTATTTGCATTTGGATTCAGTATACCTATCTTTTTTTTTATAGAATCAATTCTTTCATGTATTTTTGTAATAAGACCATTATTTTTTTCAATCTCTTGTATCATTTGAGGAACTTTCATTTCGCGATCAGTTCGATTTGATTCGCTGGTCCTATTCAACATCAATTCATCCATAGAAATAGTAATTTGATGTGTTTTAAATCTTATTTTTCTATAGTAATCGTAATCTGAAAGGTCAATTTCATGAATTTCTCCATCTTTTAAGTCAATAGTTATCAAACTATTATAAGATGATAGTGATCCTTCGTCCGCATAAATGGTTGTTTGTTCAGATTTTTGATTTTTACTAAAAATTTTAACGTCCTTGAAATTATTTCCATCCATTTCTTTTACAATGATGCTATACTCAGGTATCATATTCACAAAATATCCTGGTTCAATTGATAGCTCAGGTTTTTTTTTATAAATATCTTTAGCCAAAAGTCTAGCATTATAATTCATTTCAGGAAGAATAAAATTATTAAAGATACATAACGCGGCTGCAACTATAGCTCCAAACCATATTGCAGGTTTGATAATATTATAAAGACTAACTCCTGCTGATTTTAGTGCTGTAATCTCATTATTTTGAGCCATTCTTCCAAAAGTCATAACACTTGAAATGAGTAATGACATTGGGACAGATAAAGCAATAATCCAAGCTAGATTCAAATAAAGATATTCAAAGATAGTAAGTGCATCTAAACCTTTCCCTAAAAATCTGTCTAATGCTCTAATTAAAAACTGCAAAAAAAGAACAGTGGTTATTACTGCAACAGATAATAAAAATGGAATTAATGACTGCTTAAAAAGATATTTGTTCAACGTATTCATACGAATTTTAAATTTAACTCTACTTGTGTAAAAACCTAAACTATAATAAGTTCCCATGCTTAAATTTATTAAGACGTATGGTGACTGTAGCTCAGTTGGTAGAGCCATCGGTTGTGGTCCGATTGGTCGTCGGTTCGAGTCCGATCAGTCACCCTCTGTTTTTCGGGGCGTAGCGTAGTCCGGTTAGCGCACCTCGTTTGGGACGAGGGGGTCGCAGGTTCAAATCCTGCCGCCCCGACAAAATTTTACTTTAGTATTAAAATTCAAGACTGTTTTTCATAAAAATATTCAAAAATAAAGCGTAAAATATATTATGACATTTTTAAAGAAGACAATTAAGAGCAACCAAAACATAGAACTTTATAAATTTAATGGAGAAAATTTTGTCAGTTTACCGCAAAACTACTATGGAGAAAATACTGTAAAAGTATGCTTTCTTGATCTTGAAACTACAGGCACAAATAAGGAATCATCTAAAATAATTGAATTTGCAGGAAAACTTGCTGCTATTAATAAAAAGAACGGGGAGCTAATAGGTATAATTGACAGCTACCAATCATTTAATGATCCTGAAGAACTTATTTCACCAGTGATTTCAAAAATCACAGGTATTAACAATAAAGATGTTGAAGGACACTCTTTAGACTGGGAGATTATTTCTAAAATGCTCAATAAAGCTGATATTGTGGTAGCTCATAATGCTACCTTTGATCGAGGTTTCATGGATAAATATTTACCACTTTCAAAAGAAAAAGTTTGGGCTTGTTCTGTAAATGATATTAATTGGGCACAAAGGGGTTTCAATGCAAAGGGTCAAGAAATTCTATGTATTTGGCACGGATTTTATTATAGATCACACCGAGCAATGTACGATGTAGATGCCTTAATTCATTTGGTAACATATGATGTTAAAGGTCAAAATAAAGCATCATTAGAGTTAATATCAAACTCAACCAAACCAACTTACAAAATTGCTGCAATCAATAGCCCCTATGAAACAAAAGACATTTTAAAGTTAAGGAATTATAGATGGAATAGGGTAAAAAGATATTGGTGGAAAAATATCTTCTTCGAAGATCTAGAAAGTGAAAAAGAATGGATGGCAGATAATATTTATAATGGACACTTTCAAGGTTTAGTAGTTGAAATTGAACTAACAGATAAATATAAATCTTAATCAATCTTATTATGAAACATTTAGAACAATCAAAATGGACTGCAGTCAAAAAAATCAAAGATTGGCGCCATTATGAAGTATTGAACATCAATAAAAAAAAGAAAATGGTTGAAATGTTTTCTGTATGTGCTAAAAAAATTAGAATTGAAGTAGCTTTTAAAGATCTTACAGATAATTCTAAGTGGCAAAGAGGTTGGATTGAAATTGTGGAAGAAAGTTCTTAATTTTTGTTATGGTATCATATTTAAAATTCTTTTTAAACCCATTTTATATTTTACTAATGGGTATTTCTTTAATTATTGATGGTTGGATTGGATTAATTATAGCTCTATCTGTTGTAACAACAATAATTATCGGTGAATTATTTTTTGGAGATGACACAACAACTCCTAAGTTTAAGTTTCCTTTTATTTTAGACTTTTCTTTGTTTATTAATGTCCCAATTTTTATGGCTGTTTTATTTATTTACTTAAATAAAATTTCTCAAGGGTTTGAATGGTATTATTTATTGTACATACCAATTTTAGGACTTCAAATGGCATTAAGCTTAATAAATATTGGTCATGAATTAGTACATAGAATCAATAAAAAATTAGATTGTGAAATCGGAAATTGGGCTTTAGCAACCGCGTGGAATCCTGCTTTTGCAATTGAACATATTCATGGGCACCATAAAAATGTTGGTGTTGTTGAAGAGGATCCAGTCACCGCAAACCACGGTGAAAACCCGCTTATTTTTGCCTTTAAAGCCTTTTTCAAAGAACATACTCATGCTTGGAGTATCGAAAAAAAACAACTTAAAATAAGAAAGAAAAAAATCTTTTCTTTCAGTAATAGACTTTTAAATGGTTACATCAGAACAACAGTTATATTTTTACTCATCGGTTATTTATTTAACTGGCAAGCTATGCTTATTTATATTTCATTAGGAATAGTGGCAAATTATATTTTTCAACTTACAAACTTTATTGAACATTATGGCTTAGTAAGAATGAAAGGACATCCAGTTCAATACCACCATTCGTGGAACTCTAATAATCGCATGACAAGCTATCTTACCTACAATTTAACAAGGCATTCTGATCATCATGTTCATGCTAATAAAGAATTCTGGGAACTTAATCCATGTGAAAATAGTGGTGTATTATTACCATCTGGATATTTAACATATATTTTGTTATTTACTTTAGTACCACAGTATGCAAAAAGCAAAATGGAACCAAGATTAAAAAATTGGCACCAAAACTATGCTTCTAGCGATGAAAAGTTACTAACAAAACATTACCTTAACTTTTCAAGTTAGGCTAAATATTATATTTTGTATATTTTTAATAAATGTTATCATCACAATTTCTTATTAATCAAAAAAAATGCTGTGGAAATGGATGTATGATGTGTCCCTATGAACCACAGTACATCTTTGGCAATCAACAATTACAAAAAAGATGGAATCAATCAAAAAAAAAATCGTATACTTCTAATATGAATGAAATCAATATTCCAATGATTGGCCTTGGAACTTGGCTTATACCAAATGACGAGGCAGAATCAATTACCAAGGATGCTATTAATCTAGGCTATAAGCATATAGATACTGCTGAGATTTATAGGAATGAAGCAGGGGTTGGTAATGCTTTAAAATCTTTATCTGTTCCAAGAGACGAAGTGTATATCACTACTAAAATGTGGCCAGGAATGTCAAAGCAAGAGGAACCATACCAAACATTTGACGGTGCAATTAAAGCTTGTGAGCAAAGTTTAAAATTATTACAGCTAGATGAGATTGATCTTTATTTAATTCACAATCCATTTGCGAAAGATAATAGATTAGAATTATGGGAAGCTATGGTAGAATTAAAAAAACAAGGAAAAGTAAAACACGTTGGAGTTTCAAATTACAATGTGCATCATATTAGAGAAATTGAAAAAGCAGCAATTGAAATGCCATCTGCTAATCAAATTGAAATCCATCCGTGGCATGTTATTCCACAGCATTTAGCAGAATATATGGACAAGCATAATATTCTTCCAATTGCGTACTCTACATTAGCGCCTATTCCAAACTGGAGAGAAGGCTCTAGATGGAATGGAAAACCTGAAGATATGAAAAGCGGTGCAATGCCTTGTGAAGATATTGCAAATAAGTATGGAGTTACAGTTCCACAGTTATTTTTAAAATGGGCGACTCAACTAGGATATCCTGTATTACCAAAATCTGTTAAATATGATAGGCTTAAAGAAAACTTAAGCTTAGATCATTTTGAAATCTCTATTGATGATATGACCTTAATTTCAAATATAGCCATAAACGATCAAAAGTGTCTTGCATGGTCAGGAGACTTTGATCCGTTGGAAGTTGATTAAATGGGATATGGATATAATCCCATTGTTGGCGAAAACTGGAGATACAATCCAGAAAAAACTTTTAAATTAAGTAGATCAAAAATTGAACTTTTTTTCAATTGTGCTACCTGTTTCTATAAAGATGCAAAGCTTGGCCTAAGGAAACCTCCAATGCCAGGGTGGGCCATAAATAGCGCAGTAGATGATTTACTTAAAAAAGAAATGGACTTTTGTAGGGCAGAAAATAGGCCTCATGGAATTTTCAAAGAGAATGGTTTAAATATCAAGCCATTTCAACATGAAGACATTGAAAAATGGCAACATACTTTCACTGGGATTCAGTATCATGATGAAGAACATAATTTTTTACTCTATGGTGGTGTAGACGATATTATGGTTGATGAAAATGATAAATTAGTCGTTATTGATTTTAAAGCTACAGCTAAAAAAGCTGATATTTTAACCTCTGCTGATGTTTATAATAATGGAGAGTCATATAAAAGGCAGCTTGAAATTTATAGTTGGCTTTTAAAAAAAAATAATTTTGACGTTTCTGATACTGGATATCTTATGTATTACAATGGTGACGCAAGTAAGCCTCACCTAGGTAAGGAAATGCATTTTAGAAGAACTCTTGTACCTTTTCAATTAGATACTGACTGGATTAGTCCCCTCATTCAAGATATGTATGATTGTTTACAGCTAGAAGAAGCTCCCGATTATAATCCTGACTGTTTTGATTGCATGTATCTTAAAACAGTTTTAGAGCTTTAATCATTATATCCCGAGGGCTTCTCAAACATATATATTATATCTAAACCATTAGATTTTGACATTCCTCCTGGATTTAATCCAAGTTCACCTTCAGGTATATCATGTTTCAACCTGGCATAATAATCTATCCAGTGAATAAATGGAGTATTTGTACCAGGTTTGTTAAATGTCATTGGATTTAATTGCATAATTTGTTGATTATTATCTGCAACCTGTAATCCTTCGTAGATTATTTCAGAGCAATAATAAGTATCATCACTAATATCAAAAATAAAATCATAAGGTTTTCCTATTAAATTATTTTTGATGTGTTCAAGTGCAATCGGTATAAGTTCTGAATGTTCTTTTTTTAGTCTTCCAACAAGTACTTTATTGCTTCTAATTAAGAATTCTTCCAAAGTTACTTCAGCAACATTCTCTCCAATTGCTTCAATAAGTATTGTTGTCTTAAGATTCGGGCCAACTTCAGATATAATTGCACAATGAGATAAATTTGACCCCATGTAACCTTGGGTTACTGCTTCAATAGCAACGCATGGTGGACCACAATCTAAATCTTGAAAGAAGATATCACCTTCTTGAAAGGTAAATGATGGTTGGCGTAACATAAGAGATACATAAAAAATAAAAAAACCGCCCATCGCTATGGGAAAAAGATATCTTGAGGACATTAGCTAAGTATTATCAACTATTTTAATTTCTCTTCCAGTATATTCATAACGATCAGGATCCGGCCAGGCCTTAGATACATCATGCCAATTATCAGAAAGACCATATTCTGTTTTTCTTCGCTCCATAGCTTCTTGATATTCTGACTCCGAATTAAACCATAATTCAGCCATCCCACAACAACCATTTTCAATATCTTCTTCAAAAAATGTTAGTACATATTTTTGAGGCTTTAGAACATTTACCATATGTGGTGCGTGAATGTTTTCCCAATGATCAAAAAAATTTGAACGTTTAATCCCTGTTCTATTCTGAATAAAAAGTATTTTTTTTACCATAAATATCTCCTTAAAGTAATAAAGATAACATCTTTTTTTTATTTACAACATCATTATTTGATTATTACATTGTTTATTCAATCAAGTTAAGGAAACAAAAAATGTATAAAAAAACCGCAATATTTATTTGCTTATTTTCAATGATTTTTGCTCAAGACAATGTAGAGCTAGAAGAAAATAGACATTTCAATTCATACCAAATTAATTTAGATCGTTTCAAACAACTAAACGAGGACATAACTACGCCGAATACATATCGTACTGCTTCTGGATATCCAGGTCATGAATATTGGCAAGTAGAAGCTGACTATGTAATGAACTTACGCATTGATGACAACAAGCAAAGACTTCACGGAGACGAAACAATTACTTTTTATAATAATTCACCTGATGCGTTAAATTATCTTTGGATGGAATTAACGCAAAACGTAAGAGCTTTAGATTCAGATTCTTACAAAATTCAATCTACCGGAGATTTGTCTGCTCAGCGCGGTAATGAAAAAATGGTAATTGGTAGTACTATTTCTTCAAGAACATTAGAAAACTTTTATCGTGATTTTGATGGAGGTTTTAAAATTCAATATGTTAAAGATGATAAAAATAAGAATATTCCTTACACGATTAATAAAACAATGATGCGAATAGATGTTCCAGAGCCAATACAGCCTGGTGAAACCTATACTTTCAAAGTTAAATGGTTTTACAATATTAATGATCATATTCGTGATGGCGGTAGATCGGGTTATGAGTATTTTGAGGATGATGATAATTACATTTATACAATTGCACAGTTTTTTCCGAGAATGTGCATGTACAACGATGTATACGGATGGCAAAATAAACAATTTCTTGGACGCGGTGAATTCACATTAATTTTTGGTGACTATGATGTAAAAATTACTGTACCTGAAGACTTTGTTGTTGGAGCAACCGGTGTATTGCAAAATCCAGAAGAAGTACTTTCTGAAGTTCAAATACAAAGATTGGAAAAATCTAAGAGAGCTAAAGAACCAGTATTGATTATTACAGAAGATGAAGCTTTGGAAAATCTTGCTTCAAAAACTAGCAGACAGAAAACATGGCATTTTAAAGCTGAGAACGTAAGAGATTATGCTTTCGCAACTTCTAGAAGATATATTTGGGATGCTATGGGAGTGAAAGTAGGAGATAAAACAGTAATGGCTATGTCTTATTATCCAAATGAAGCTAATCCTTTATGGGGTCAGTATTCAACCAAGGCTGTAGCACACACTGTTGAATTTTATTCAAATTACACTTTTGATTATCCGTATCCTGTTGCCATATCTGCACACATAGATCGTATGGGAATGGAATACCCAATGGTTACATTTAATGGATATCGACCAGAAGATGATGGAACATATTCTGAAAGAACTAAAAGAGGATTGATTGGAGTGATTATACATGAAGTCGGACACTTTTGGTTTCCAATGATCGTCAACTCTGATGAAAGACAATGGACATGGATGGATGAAGGACTAAACTCATTTATGGATGACTTAGCTGGAAGAGCTTGGGATTCTGAACTTTTTCATCCGAGAAATAATCAGGACTATATTGTTAGATATATGCGTGGAGATAAATCCAATATTATGCCTATTATGACAAATTCCGAATCCATATATCAGTTTGGAGCTAATGCTTATGGAAAACCGACAGTAGCACTAAATATTTTAAGAGATACTATAATGGGTAGAGAATTATTCGATTTTGCTTTTAAAGAGTATTCAAAAACATGGATGTTTAAACATCCAACTCCATCTGATTTTTTTAGGATAATGGAAAATGCTTCTGGAGTTGATTTAGATTGGTTTTGGAGAGGGTGGTTTTTCACAAATGACCATGTAGATTTATCTATTGAAGAAGTTGAATGGTTTCAATTAGAAATTGATCCAAAAATGAAAAGGGCAGCTGAGAAAAAAGATAAAGAAGGTAAAAAATATTATGCTGCTATGTTGGATGAAAAGGATATTAAACAAACCGTTACAGATAAAGATCCAAAAACAAAAGACTTCTATGATTCCTATGATGAGTTTGCTGATATTACCGATGATAGTGAACGTAGAAGATATGAAACAATGTTAAATGATGCTGATATTTCTAATGAAATGAAAGAAAAAATCATGGAAAGAATGAGCGGAAAAAGTCAGTACGAACAGCTACTTGATGAACTGTCAGACAACGAGGCAAAATTAGCAAAACGTGATGATCATTTTTATAAAATTAAGTTCAAGAATATAGGTGGATTAGTAATGCCACTAATTATTGAAATGACTTATGAAGATGGATCTACTGATGTCACAAGAATACCTGTAGAAATTTGGAGATTCAATAGACCTGAGGTATCTAAGGTATTTAAAACTGATAAGAGAGTTGTAAGCTTTACATTAGATCCTTTCAGAGAAACTGCCGATACATTTAGAGATAATAATCATTGGCCACCGAAAAATGAGCCAACTTTATTTGACATATATAAGTATGATAGTACATCTTGGTATGGTGGATCTAACCCAATGCAAAGAGCTAAGCAGAGAGATTCAAAATAAAAAAAGGCTTTAAGTAATGTATAAATTATTTTTTCAAATAATTTTAGTACACTCAACTGTTTTTAGTCATCAGTTTTTTTTGACTACCACGGAAATTCGCTTAAGTGAAAATCAAAAAAATTTAGAAATTACAATTCAGACATTTACTCATGATGTTGAAGCGCTACTAAAAAAAGCCAATTTTAATTTAGCTAACTTAGGTTCAGTACGTGAAAGCAATGAAATAGATGATTTTCTTATCGAATATCTTTCCAATAATTTTATAATACAGGATCATTATTGGAAATATTTGGGCAAAAAGATTGATGGAGATTTCACCTTATTTTTCTTAGAAATAAATAAATTTAATTCTTCATCAAATGTTGCAGTATTTAATACGATCTTTATGGATATGTATGAAAAGCAACAAAATATCATGAACGTTTATGGCAAAAAAAGTGTACAATCATCTACAATGACAATTGAGGAACCTGCCTTTAAATTTGAGCTTTAGCAGTTTTTTTATTGCCTATATACCATATGTAAAATCCACAAAGCATCATTACTATGCAAAGTATTTGTCCCATACTTAGGTTAAAAAGAATGAATCCTAAGTGAGCATCTGGTTGCCTGAAATATTCTATAAAAAATCGAAAAAAACCATATCCAACAACATAAGCGCCACTATTAAATCCAAGTTCTTTATGTTTTTTGAAAAAATTAATTACATAATAAAGAATAATTCCTTCAAATAGTGCTTCATATAGTTGAGATGGGTGACGTAATGATTGATCTCCAGCATTTGGGAAATACATGCCAATTGGCGCTTCAGTCACTCTGCCATACAGTTCGCCATTAATGAAGTTTCCAATTCTACCAAAAAAATATCCCATTGGTATAGCAGCAGTCAAAAAATCTGATAATTCAAATAAATGTAATTTTAATTTTCTGCTAAAAAGCCAAATAGCAGAAACAACTCCAATTACTCCTCCATGATAAGACATTCCTGCAATGCCTGTAAAAAACCAATTACCATTATAATATTTAAAAGGTATAATGATTTCTAATGGATTTGAAATATAGTATTCAAAATTATAAAATAAAACATATCCAATTCTAGCACCAATAAGGAGTCCAATGAAACACCAAGATAATAGATCCTCAAGTTGTTCAAGATTAATTTTTGTAAAAGAATTATCTTTGATTTTTTTTCTACAAATTATATAAACTACCCCAAACGAAACAAGGTACATAGTAGAGTACCAATAAATTGTTAAAGGACCGATTGATACAAGCACTGGGTCCATTTTGGAAGGTAAAGTTTGCCACCATGTTAGTAAATCCATACAGAAAGATACAAAAAATACTTTGTAACCTAAAAAAAATTATATAACCTCAATTATAAATTATGATTTTATCGGGAAAAGAAATTCTTAAGCGTAAAGATAAAGACATTGTCATTGACCCGTTCAATGAAAATCAGGTAAATCCAAATAGTTATAACTTAAAACTCCACAACGAACTAATGGTATATGAAAATATCCCGTTAGATATGAAGCAAAACAATACTGCCAAAAAAATCATTATTCCGGAGGAAGGGTTACTGCTAGAAAGTAGAAAATTATATTTAGGAAGAACAATAGAATACACTGAAACTCATAATTTAGTTCCAATGTTAGAGGGAAGATCCTCTGTTGGAAGATTAGGTCTTTTTGTTCATGTTACAGCTGGGTTTGGAGATGTTGGATTTAAGGGGTATTGGACTTTGGAAATTTTTTGCGTTCAACCCATAAAGATTTATCCTTCGGTTGAGATTTGCCAAATATTTTATCATTCAGTTGAAGGTGATGTTAATCCATATGAGAGCGGTAAATATCAAGGTAATAAAGATATTCAAACCAGTATGCTTTATAAAGACTTCGAAGAAGATGAATAAAATAATTATTTTCCCTTTTATTGTTTTAATAAAATTTTACCAATCTTTAATTTCTCCATTCTTAGGATCAAATTGTAGATTTCAACCAACATGTTCAGAATATTGTAAGCATTCCTTAGAAGAGTGGGGACTATTTAAAGGATTACAATTATCAATTAAGAGGATTTTTAAATGCCATCCTTGGGGAGAAAAGGGTTATGATCCAGTTCCTACTAAAGATAGCGAAATTAAAAATCAGCGTCAGTCATGCTGTACAAATTCAAATTGTTCATCGGTGTAACCTAATTTCCTCAAAGAAATCATAATTTTTTCATATTCTTCATTTGTGATTTTTGATTTCCTTCCCATAATCCATCCCATTGTATTTTTTGGATAGCCAACAGCCATATATTCATAATTATCATCAATATATACGATTTTGAATGGGAATTTCATAAATGGAACAAATGGCTTCCTCATTTGAATTGTCCATTCGGAGTTTGACGTTTTATTAATAACAGTACCTTTCTGTTTAATTTGTCTAGGTTTTCCATCTTTTATAGCATCATAAGTAATATCAATAGTACCATCTTGGTTCAGCTTATAAATATCTGAAGAATTTGTAGCACCTTTTTCAATCATGTTTGGAACCAATGCAATTACAAACCATTTACCCATAAATCTTTCTAAGTTGACATACTCAACTGTTTTCATAGTATCAGCCCCTTTTAAAAAACTAAAAAAAATTAAAAATAAGATAAGTAATGTTTTCATTTTATATTTCTACTCCAATTTTTTTATATATCATTGTTAATACAAAATATAATAAAACCATAATTGAAATAGAAAGAAACATACTTGGAATAAAATTTATTTTTTTTAAAAAATAAGGTAATGTTATAAAAAAAGATAATGAAGGCATAATCATTGCAAATACTCCATATGCGAAGTTAATAATTTTATCTATATCCCTTGTTTCAAAATAGATCCAAGAAATTGTTAAAAGTGATATCATTGGTAATGAAACAATTATTGCTCCCAAAATAGTATCTTTTTTGCCGATTTCAGAGGCAATAAATATGATTAGTGCTGATATTAATATTTTTGCTATATTGAACATCATTAAAATTATGGAATTAAATAATATATATCTAGGGTTTGCTTTGGCAACATTTGCAGGGCTAAGTACTGGTATTGGAAGTGCTTTAGCTCTTTTTACTAGGTCATTCAATAAACGCTTTTTAGCAATTGCTCTAGGGCTATCTGCTGGAATTATGATTTATGTATCTTTTGTTGAGTTAATGCAATTATCATTTGAATCTTTAGTGGGAATCTATGGCCCTAATTTTGGAAAACTAATTACTGTTACCGGATTTGTTGTAGGTTTACTATTAATGCTTCTTATAGATCAGTTATTTGATCATCAATCAATTGCAGACTTTATTTCAAGATCGGAAGATAAAAATGAATCTGTTCTTATCAAAGCTGGTGTTTTTTCAGCTATTGCTTTAGCCATTCATAATTTTCCTGAAGGCTTTGCAACATTTACAGCCACAGTTTATGATCCTGCAATAGGATTTACATTAGCTTCAGCTATAGCTGTTCATAATATTCCAGAAGGAATAGCTGTTTCCGTTCCCATATACTATGCTACAAAAAGTAAGCGAAAAGCTTTTTATATTTCGTTCTTGTCTGGTCTAGCTGAGCCATTTGGAGCATTAATAGGTTTTTTAGTTTTTAGAACTGTATTTAATGAAGCATTGTTTGGAATATCATTCGCATTTTGTGCTGGAATTATGGTTTATGTTGCTCTAAACGAATTATTACCTGTTGCAAAAGAATATGGGGAACCAAGCGATACAATTATTGGGGTTACTATTGGAATGATTATTATGGCTATTAGCTTAATTATGATGTACGCTTAATTTGGCTTTGAAATAATTTTAGTACCTAAGCCTTTTATTCGATACTCAACCAAGTCAGACGAAACTATAGAAATATCTTTTTCACTTATTTTCAGACCTTTTTCTTCTGCCAAGTGTATTTTCCATTTTTTAGCCTGGTCTTCAGTAAATTCAATTTTATTAAAAATACCATTAACTATAGCTTTTTTATTTTTTGCATCTTGTGGAAAAACAATCACATCGTCTTGAACTTTGACTCTAATTACCTTACCTGAATCATATTCTTTTATTTCCATCCAACAACCTTTCATAGGGCAAATATCCATAATTTGACCTTCTACCACGATTTCTTTGCCAATAAATTTATTTGCATTTTCTATGACATACGTAATTGATTCAACTGAACTGTACGAAAAATCATTTCCATAAATATCGATAGATTCTTTACTATTATTTGATGTACAAGAAAATGTAATTATTGAAAACAGAATAAAAGATATTCTTGAAATCATAACTTACTAGTTATTTCCTTCGAAAGCGGTTTGACAGATTTATCGAAAAAAGCAACTAAATCACCTTCCTCATTAACTAAATATTTACAAAAATTCCAAGTAGGCTTTTTTTCATTCCATCCATTTAGCTCTTTATTAGTAAGCCATTTGTAAACAGGACTTTGATTTGCACCTTTGGTTGTAATTTTAGAAAACATTGGAAAAGTTACACCATAATTTTGTTCACAAAAATCAGCTATATCTGCATCTGAACCTCTCTCTTGGAAAAGAAAATCATTTGCGGGAAAACCAAGAACAACCACATTGCTACCATAAAGATCATGAAGCCTTTGTAGCCCTTCATATTGATAAGTATAACCACAGCTTGAAGCTGTATTTACGATAAGAACTTTTTTACCCTTGAACTGATTAAAAGAAATCTCTTCTCCTTCGATTGACATTGCTTTTAAATCATAGAAATTAGCTATTGACTTAGTTTTTTCAACTGGATCGTTCGTTTTTTTTGCGGTTAACCCAATTAGCAAAAAAATAACTACCACAGTTAATACTAAAATTAAACTGGTATTGCTTGTTAATAATGTTTTTATCATATTATTGCTTAAATTTGCCTGCGAAAGTACTATGTATTTAATTAAAAAAGAAGAATTATCTGAAACAGCCCTCTGGATTAAAGATAACTTTGAATCAATATTTCTTTGGTTTTGTGTACTTTGTATTGTTGTATCAATGTTATTCATATTAAAACTATATTTAAATCGACAAAAATGAAAATCTTAATAATTACATTAATCTTTTTTATGTTTTCATGCCAGGAAGAAACTTCAAGGGCAAAAGAACCAGTTGAACAGATTGGTTCACAAACTGTTCAAGAAAAAAAACAGGCTACTAATGAAATTATTTTTAGGGATGCTAAAGGTAATTTACTTACAGACGTTCAAAAAGATAGTTTAGTAGCATCTGTTGAAGGGTTGATGGCATTAAGAAGATTTGATGAAAATTCAAACACAGAGTACATTCTTTTCGAAGAGTATGAAGATTTGAGGGGATTTGTATCTGATAGTGAAATTGAAAATTTAATTGAGGAAAACAGACTAAGGAGTTCGGGCGGTCAAGGTGCTGTAATTAATAAAAGAATGAATGATCAATGGAAAAATCAGCCTCTACCAACAACTAACTTTACAATGATTGATGGATCTACATCATCTTTTGATGATTTCAAAGGAAAACTACTTGTTATAAATTTTTGGTATATTAATTGTGGTCCATGTATTATCGAAATGCCTTACTTAAATAAATTAGTAGAAGAGTATAAAGATGAAGACGTTCAATTTTTGGCATTAACCTTTGATTCTGTAGTAGATGTAAATCAATTCTTAATAGATACAAATTTTGACTATCAATTAGGTTCAGCAAGCAAAGATTTAATATTTGGTTTCACACCAATCTTTCCCACACACATCATTGTTAATAAAAATGGTATTATTAAAGACATAGCGCTAGGCGCACCAAGAGATACTAAAATGATTTTTAACAAATTGGTAAATTTGATTGAAAAAAATAAAAAATAAATTCTATAAACCTTTTTCATTGATTAAATTTTTCTTATGAAAAGATTATCAATAGTCCTTCTATCTACATTCTCTATTTTATTAGCTCAAACCCACATTGTTCCTGAAGGTTTTTCGGGATTTACTGCATCATTTAATCATGATCAAAATGTTGATTTTTTTGGAGAGGGAAAATTTGCAAGAGATAGTTATGGCAATGGTGTAGGTTTTGGATATGTCTATAATGGCACTTTTGGTATTGATTTAGCATATGGTTACTCTCTATATGATAGAAAAGATATTTATGATTTTAATGTCCGAGAAGGAGAGTCAACTTCGGAAGATCAAAACTTTAATTTTGTTGAAAATTTTAGATCAGAAAATTCGAACTTAGGGGACAAAACATTTTCCTTTGGATTAACATATTATTTAAATGAGAGCCAAAATCTTTTTGAAAGCTCTCTGCCAATTAACTTATCTTTGGGTTTTAGATATGGTACTAAAAACTATTCAAGTGATGCTTTAAATTTTTTAAATCAAGATTTCTATGGAAAATTTTATGCTTTTGAACTTGGAGCTTATAAGGAAATTGAAACAAATGCAAGTTTCTATATTATTCCTAGAATAAAGCTAAATATTAGCAATGAAAAAAATATTTACGATTCTTCAGTTTCTAGTGATAGTCCAGATAACGATTCAATACCAAGCGTTGTAGGATCAATAACTGACTCTTTCAATTTAACAAGTACTTATTTTGAGATAGCCTTACCTTTTATTCTAAGAGAAACATCTACCGGACAACCTTTTATTGAAACAAGTATTGCTAATAAATATGGTACAACTCATTTGGGTTTGAGATTCGGATTCTTATTCTAGTATAAATTATTTTGACATGACTCATTCATTTGATATTAATCCAGATATTTCAAAGGCAGAAACTTTGCCATCAATATTTTATAAAAATCAAGACGTCTTTGATGAGGTCAAAGAAAAAATTTTTTTACGATCATGGCAATGGCTTGGAGATAATTCTGGTTTAAAATTAACAAACTCTATTCAACCTTTAACTTTATTAGACGGATTTTTATCTGAACCAATTCTTCTTACAAGAGATAGTGATGGATTTATTAATTGCATGTCAAATATTTGTACTCACAGGGGACATATTCTTGCATTAGGCGCTGATAAAGTAAAAAGGATAAAATGTGCTTATCATGGGCGCACTTTTGATTTAAAAGGAAATTTTAAATCCATGCCTGAATTTTCATCAGCAGAAAATTTTCCTAGAGATTGTGATAATCTATATAAGTTTCCTTTATATGAATGGGGACCATTTTTATTTGCTGGATTAAATCCATCATTCAATTTTGATGATGTAATAAAACCTATAAAAGAAAGAGTAGAATTCTTACCTCTTGATCAATTCTCTTATGATGCTAGTATGTCAAAAGATTATCTTGTACAGGCTCATTGGGCATTGTATTGTGATAATTATTTAGAAGGGTTTCATATCCCTTTCGTCCACGAAGGTCTAAATAAAGTTCTAGATTATGGAAGCTATAAAACAGAATTATATAAATATTCAAATCTACAAATTGGTTTTTCGGATGATTCAAATGAGATTTTTGATTTACCCAATGATCACATTGACTATGGCAAAAAAGTGGCAGCATATTATTATTGGGTTTTTCCGAATATGATGTTCAATTTCTATCCTTGGGGATTATCAATCAATATAGTAAAGCCAATAAGTATTAATAGAACTAAAGTTTCATTTTTAACTTATATCTATGATGAAAGCAAGCTCCATAAAGGAGCTGGAAATGATATTGATAAAGTTGAAAGGGAAGATGAATTTATAGTTGAAAATGAAAGTAAAGGAATTCAGTCTGCTTTTTATCAATCTGGTAGATTTTCCCCAACCAGAGAGCAAGGTGTTCATCACTTTCAAAGATTAATATCAAAGTTTCTTAAATAATTAAAATCATAAATGAATAGTACTTTTTTCATGCAAGAAGCAATTAATGAAGCCTTAAAAGCTGATCCAAACCAAGTATATCCAAATCCCCTTGTAGGATGTGTCATAGTTAAGGAAAATAAAATAATATCAAGAGGTTACCATAAGAAATTTGGGGAAAATCATGCTGAGGTTAATGCAATAAAATCAATTAAAAAGCCCATTGATAATGCTGAACTTTATGTCACATTAGAACCATGTGCTCACTTTGGAAAAAATCCCCCGTGCTCTAATACAATAATTGAATCTAATTTATTTAAAAAAGTTATAATAGCATCCCCAGACCCTAATGAAAAAGCAATGGGTGGCATTGATAATTTGAGAAAGTCTGGAATAGAAGTTGTTGTTGGTAAATTAAATGATTCTGCAAAAAAAATTAATCCAAGATTTTTTACTTTTTTTGAAAAAAGAAGACCATATGTAATCTTAAAATTTGCAAGAACGGATGATGGATTTATTGCAAGATCGGATGGGTCTTCAAAATGGATTACAGAAAAAGATGCAAGAAAGGACGTTCATATTACAAGATCAGGTTGTGATGGTATTTTAGTTGGCAGAAAAACAATTGAAAAAGATAACCCTTCCTTGGACTCTCATGGAATAGGAAGAGATCCAAGAATTATAATTTTATCATCTCGAAATTTTTCAAATACATTTAAGATTATGCATAAAAATCCAATAATTTTTAGTAGAAATATCCTTAAAAAAACATTTAAAGATAATATTAAAATTATACTTGACACTTTATTTAAGGAAAATGTACAATCATTACTTGTTGAAGGGGGAGAAAAAACCATTTCGTCGTTTATTAAAAGTGGATACTATGATGAAATTCACGAATATATTTCTCCAAAAAAATTTGGTTATGGCATCCCATTTTTTGGTGATGGTGATTTTGAAAAAGTAAGATTGTCATTAGATTTAGTTGAAGAATTTTCATTTAAGAGCGACATAAAAAGGATATATAAAAGAAAATGTTTACGGGATTAGTTGAAACAAAAGGCGTTATTGATTCATTTGAAAAAAATGATGATGGAATGGTGTTGCGGATAAAGCATAAAGAAAATTTTGACGTTGAAGTCAATGATAGCGTTGCTTGCAACGGAGTATGTTTGACTGTAATTAATAAAAATAATAATTCATTTGAAGTACAATTAGTAACAGAAACCATAAACAGAAGTACTGCAAATTTATGGAAAATTAAAGATGAATTAAATTTAGAGAGAGCACTTTTACCATCAACAAGAATGGGTGGACACTTTGTTCAAGGACACGTTGATTGTGTAACAAGTGTTGAAAACATTCGATACTTTGATAAGTCATCTACATGGACTTTCAAAATGGACAAAAAGATTAGTAAATATATTGTTGAAAAAGGTTCAATTGCTTTAAATGGAGTTAGTCTAACAATTGCTGAAAAATTAATTGAAACATTTAGCATTGCAATTATTCCTCATACAACTGAGCTTACAAATTTTGGCACATTATCAATTGGCGACTCTGTAAATGTTGAGGTGGATATTCTAGGTAAATATATTGAAAATTTTTATGGAGATAAGAAGTGAAATTTGACTCCATAGATTCAGCTGTCAAAGCAATCAAAAATAAAGGTATGGTTGTAGTTCTTGACAATGAAGATCGTGAAAATGAAGGAGATTTAGTCATGGCTTCCGATGCAGTTACATCTTCAAACATAAATTTTATGGCCAAGGAAGGCAGGGGATTAATTTGTATTTCGGTATCAAATTCTAGAGCAAAAAAATTAGACCTTGAGCCAATGGAACAAAAAAATACCAGTTTACATGAAACTGCTTTTACCGTAAGTGTAGATGCAATCAAAGGAACTACGACTGGTATTTCTGCTTCAGATAGATGTAAAACCATAAAGACAATTGTTAGCGATAAAACTAATCCTTCAGATTTAGCCAGACCAGGACATATTTTTCCAATTATTGGTAGAAATGGAGGTGTTCTAAGAAGAGCTGGTCACACAGAAGCAAGTATGGACCTTGCGCAGCTAGCAGGCTTTTCAAGGAGCGGTGTAATTTGTGAAATTATAGGTGATGATGGCGAAATGTTAAGAGGCGATGATCTCTTTATGTTTGCAAAAAAACACAATCTAAAAATTATTTCAATCGAAGATTTAATAAGATTCAGAAGAAAAAAAGAAAGTATCGTTAAAAAATTAGAAGAAATTAAACTTCCAACTAAATTTGGTGATTTTGATTTGCATATGTATGATGATATTTATAATAATAAAGTGCATTTTGGATTAACATATGGAAAAATCAATCCGAAAAAACCTATTCTTACAAGAGTTCATTCAGAATGTTTAACTGGAGATATTTTTCATTCTCTTCGATGTGATTGTGGAAGTCAACTTGACTTTGCAATGAAAAAAATTGTTGAAAAAGGTTCTGGAATCATTGTTTATTTAAGACAAGAGGGTAGAGGAATTGGAATTGAAAATAAAATAAAGGCATACAAGCTTCAGCAAGAAAAGAATTTAGATACCGTTGAAGCTAATAATGTTTTAGGTTTTAAAGCTGATTTAAGAGATTATGGAGTGGGAGCTCAGATTTTGAAAGACCTAGGTGCAAAAGAATTAATTATTATGACAAATAACCCAAAAAAACTAATCGGTCTTGAAGGGCATGATTTAGAGATTTCAGAAAGGTTACCGGTCAAAATTAAACCTTCAAAACATAATGAAAAATATTTATCAATTAAAAAAACAAAACTTGATCATTTATTAGACTAATGATTTTAATTATAAAGAGTGAATTCAATAAAGAAATTGTAGATGGTCTTCTAGAAGGTTGTAAAAGGGCACTAGCAGAACAGGAAATTAAAATTATATCTGTTCCAGGAGCTTTTGAATTGCCTGCAGCTGCAAAAAAATATGCAACGTCCAAAAAATATCAAGCTGTAATTACTTTAGGTTGTGTAATTAAAGGTGATACAGATCATTATTCTTACATATGCCAAGCTGTGACAAATGGCATTATGGATATCTCAATTCAATCTAGTGTACCAGTTCTTTTTGGAGTTCTTACTTGTCAGAATGCTGAACTTGCTTTTGAGAGAAGTAGAGAAAATGAATTTAATAAGGGTTTCGAAGTAGGACTAGCTGCTTTAAAACTTCTTAATTCCAGTATATAGCCGAAGCTGGGCTATCTGGACTCGAACCAGAATCATCCGAATTAACAGTTCGGTGCCTTGCCAATTAGACCATAGCCCAAATTATTTTATAATTTAAGGGATTAAGGCGGGAGAGAATAGGTATATTGTTTAGAATTGAGATATAAATATACGTAGTGTATGAACCAATCAAGGATTTCCCCCGCCCCAACTAACTCATATTGACTATTGAATATAAATATAAGATTTAAAAAAAAACAAGAAAAAACCGACTGGTCGGTTTATTTTTTTTTAAACAATATTTCTTTTTATATATTTACTAAAAAAGGAAAGCAGCCCGTAGGGGGATCGAACCCCTGTTGCATGGATGAAAACCATGAGTCCTAACCACTAGACGAACGGGCCAAAAACGTAGAAAATATAGAGCTAAGATATTATTTTTACAACAGACTTTATTTTCTTATGAATTAAACATCCAAGGCATCTAATAGTTGACCATTTTCATGCATTTCAACTGTAATATCGCATCCACCCAATAGTTTACCATCAACAAACAATTGAGGAAAAGTAGGCCACCCAGACAATTCAGATAAAGCAGGTCTCATGTCTTCATGTCCAAGAATATTTACATCATGAAAGTCAACACCATAGTGATCAAGAACGCTTACAACAGTTTTAGAAAATCCGCAAACTGGAGCATCTTTTGTTCCTTTCATAAAAAGAACAATCTTATTTTCTTCAATAACTTTTTTGAAATCTTCCTTAAAATTCATAACTAAATTTATTAATATATTTTAAAAATTAAAGGAGTTATTAGATTAATGAGACTTTTTTCATGGAATGTTAATGGAGTTAGAGCAATTGAAAAAAAAGGATTTTTAAATTGGGTTGATGATGTAGCTCCTGATATTCTTTGTATTCAAGAAACAAAAGCAAATTTTGATCAACTTCCAGAATCTTTGCAAAGTATTCATGGATATCATGGTTATTGGCACTCAGGTGTTAGAAAAGGTTACAGCGGTGTAGCTACATTCTGTAAAAGTGAACCACTTGATGTGCAATATGGCCTTGGTATCGAAAAATATGATAGAGAAGGTAGGGTTTTAATTACAGAATTTGATAATTTTCTTTTGTACAACATTTATTTTCCAAATGGACAAAAGGATGAACATCGTTTACAATACAAATTAGATTTTTATGACGATTTATTAGCTATTTTAAACGAGCAAGTTGAGTCTGGAGTTAATGTTATTGTTGCTGGAGATTGGAATACGGCACATTTTCCAATTGACCTAGCAAATCCCAAAGCAAATGAAAAAAATTCAGGATTTATGCCAGTTGAAAGAGCTCAGCTAGATGAATATGTTGAAAATGGTTATGTTGATACATTTAGATTATTTCATGATGAACCTGAAAGATATTCATGGTGGACTTATAGATTTGGTGCTCGTCAAAGAAATATTGGCTGGAGAATAGACTATTTTTTTGTAAATGAAAGTCTTGTCAATTCAGTTTTAGATGCTGATATACATGAAGATGTAATGGGATCTGATCATTGTCCAGTATCTATTGAAATAGAAAATAACTAATTAATAATTTCTATTATTGAAAAATGAAGGCTAGAAGTATGACCAACTCTTTCTCCATTTAAGCTATCCGGGAATTGAAAGACAACTGAGTTTTTAATTTCTCCATCATATGGATCAAAATCATAGTTTTTGAACTGAGAGTCAAACTCTTTTAAGTTTCTCCATTGAACGTGTTTATTAATGAATCCGTTTTCAAATTCATAATTAAGACTATCAATATCTTCAGAACAATTTTTATTAAAAATAGATTCATATAGTCTAATGTAGAAAGGAGTCTTATCTCTCTCATAGTTTACTGGAGTGGCTACGGTATTGAATGTAATCTTTTCATTAAATGGAAAAGATTGATTTGTAAACATTACAACACTTCCACCCATACTATGTCCGACAATTTGCCAGTTATCAATTTCTGGATGTTTAAGAATTAGACTTTGTAATTTTTGTTGAAGATCTTTTGAAACATCTCTTGGACATTCATTCCAGTTATATTTATAAAAGAAAGTATTGATGTTTTTTTTAACAAGATAATTAAATGGTTGAACCCACTCGTGATGAATTTCAACCCAATATATTGGATAGAATCCATGAACAGCAACAATAGCAGAATTACCATCTCCAACATGAATAACATTCATACCTCTGGGAATTTTTTTTAAATCTTTAAAAGATGAATACTTATCATCACCATAAGAAAATGATAACAAACAAATAAAAACAAGAATTGTTGTCAGTGTGCGATTAAACATTTTATATTGTCAAAATTGTTAAAATGAATTTAAAAATACAATTAGTAAAAACTAAGAAAGAATACAAAGATATCCTTGAGATAAGAAAAAAGGTATTTGTTGAGGAGCAAAATGTTCCATTTAATATTGAAATTGAGCATGAAGAAGATTCAAAACATGTAATTTGTTTTATTGATCAACTTGCAGTAGGAACAGGTAGATGGCGCAAGACAAAAAATGGTATAAAGCTTGAAAGATTTGCTGTTTTAACAGATTTTAGAAATAAGGGAATTGGAAAAGAAATCGTAAATTTTATTTTATCTGAAATATCATCAAATAATACCATATATTTACATGCACAGGAAGCAGTAGTTAATTTTTATAAAAAGTTAGGTTTTAAGGTTTCTGGAAAAAAGTTTTATGAAGCCGATATTCTTCATTCAAAAATGATTTATAGCTTAAAAATATGAAAGAATCATCACTAAAAAGATTGTTCAGTTTTGTACTAGCCCATTGGCCATTTCTATTATTGTCCACTTTAGCAGCCTTTTTCTTTGTTGTTTTCAATAGTGCGTCAATTTGGATTACTGCTACAATGATTAATAATATCTTAATTGATTTCAATGAAATGATTATTGAAAATGAAAGGTTAAAAAGTTTAAATGATCTAACAATGAATGATCGATTAAAAATTTATTCAAATGGCTTACTTTTAAAAGATACCGCTATTAATACAGTATCATCAGTTTGTATTGCATTAATAGTAGTTTTTTCAGCAAAAAACATCTTTTTATATATAAAAAATATTACACTTTCAATTGTTCAATATAGACTGATTAGGGACCTTAGAAATAAATTATACAGTCATTTTCATTACTTATCTTTATCTTATTTTAATAAAAATAAATCTGGCGAATTAACAGCTGTTTTAGTGAATGATATTGACAATATGAGAAATTCACTATCGATAATGTTTCAAAAATTATTTGTTGAACCTATCAATATTTTGATTTTAATGAGTTTATTATTTATTGTGAGTTCAAAGCTTGCATTGATAGCTTTATTAATTATTCCCATCAGTAGTGTTATAATTTTTGGTATATCTCATAGTATTAGAAGAAGATCGAAGAGGAGTCAAGCACAATTAGCTGGAATGACTTCAATGATTGCTGAAACAATAGGTTCAATGAGAATTGTTAAAGCATTTGCAACAAAAAGTTTTGAGATAAAAAGATTTGCTAGAGAGACTCAAAAATACTATCAGTTAATGCTACGAAGAGATAGATTAAGGTTCGTTTCATCTCCTGTTTCTGAGACTTTTGGCGCAACTATTGCTGCTCTTTTATTATGGGTTGGTGCAAGAGATGTACTAGTTACACAATCTATAAGTTCTGAAGACTTTTTAAGATTCATTTTATTACTTTTTAGCTTATTCCAACCATTGAAAAACCTAACTAATGTTGTAAATGAATTACAAAATGGTCTTGCTTCAGCTGATAGGGTTTTTGCAATAATGGATATTGATTCTGATATAAAAGATAGAAATAATGCAGCTGAAATAGTTGATTTAAAAGAATCTCTTTCTTTCAATCAAGTATCATTTTCATATGGAGAAAAGAATGATAAAGTATTAAATAATATTAATTTCAAGATCGACAAAGGAGAAATCATTGCATTGGTTGGTCCAAGCGGTGCAGGAAAATCTACTTTAGTAGATCTAATTCCAAGATTTTATGATACTTTAGATGGTTCGATTAAAATTGATAATAAAAATATTAAAGAATTAAAGATTAGCTCATTAAGATCATTAATGGGAATTGTCACACAAGAAACATTCCTTTTTGATGATTCTGTAAAAGCTAATATTGCTTATGGTTTGGAAAATATTTCCGATAATCAAATTGAGGAGGCAGCTAAAGCTGCAAATGCAGATAATTTCATTAAAGAATTACCTGATGGCTACAATACTATAATTGGTGAAAGAGGAGTATCGTTATCAGGTGGTCAAAAGCAAAGAATAGCTATTGCAAGAGCGATAGTTAAAAATCCTCCTATTTTAATTTTAGATGAGGCTACTTCCTCATTAGACAGCGAATCTGAAAAGCACGTTCAATCAGCTATTGAAAATTTAATGAGCAAAAGGACAGTAATTGTTATAGCACATAGACTATCAACTGTGCATAATGCAGATAAAATACTTGTCCTTGAAAAAGGACAAATAGTTCAAGAAGGAAAACATGAAGACCTTGTAAATGATGAAGGTTTATATAAACAATTACATAAAATGCAATTTAGAACTTAAATTATTAGCGTCAATGGGGAAATTAAAAGAACAATTATCTAAAAAAATACCTGACTGGAGATATAATTATCGACAGCTTCTTGATGAAAAAGGTGACCAGATTACAAGTACAGTTACCATTAATGCCGCATATTCTGGAATGAAAGGTGTTAAAGGAATGATTTGTGATACATCGTCAGTTTCTGCTGATGCTGGGCTTCATGTGAGAGGAAAACACATATTAGATATAGTAGATTTGAAACCGGAAGAGATATTATACCTATTGTTGATTGGTGATTTACCGAATTCAAAAGAACTTATTGATTTACAGAAGTGTTTGAAAAAAAGAAGCATTGTTCCCAATTATGTATGGGATGTTTTATCAGGAATGCCAAAAGATTCTCATCCTATGGCTATGTTTAATACAGCAATTTTATCTATGCAAAAAGAAAGCAAATTTGCTAAAGCTTATGATTTAGTAGTTTCAAAAGGGGATTATTGGGAAAGTACACTTGAAGATGGTCTAAATATTATTGCAAAGCTCCCCGCAATTGGTGCTGCAATTTACAGGTTAAGATTTAACAAGGGTAAAAGATTAGAGCCTGGTGATTCTCTTGATTGGTCAGAAAATTTCCTACAAATGATGGGATCTGATTATTCTGAAGATATGTTGAAAATGATGCAATTATATTTAATGCTGCATTGTGATCATGAGGGAGGTAACGTAAGTACTTTTAGCGCATTGACTGTTAATTCTGCTCTTTCTGATCCGTACTACTCACTTTCTGCAGGATTAAATGGTTTGGCCGGACCGTTACATGGATTAGCCAATCAGAATAATTTAAAGTTCGTCTTAGATATTATTGACCATTATAAAGGCGTACCGTCTGATGAACAGTTAAAAGAATTTTCATGGGATAGATTAAATTCAGGGAAAGTCATTCCAGGATACGGACATGCCGTATTAAGATGTCCAGATCCAAGATTTACTGCATTTATGAATTTTGGAAAAGAGCATATCGAAGGAAGTGAAGTATTTGATGTTGTTTCTAAATTATTTGATATCGTTCCTGATGTTCTAAAAGAGCATGGAAAGGCAAGAAATCCATGGCCGAATGTGGATGCTGCTTCAGGTTCACTTTTATATCACTATGGCATTAAAGAATTCCAATTTTATACAGTTCTATTTAGCATGTCTAGATCCTTAGGAATTGTTTCACAAATGGTTTTAGCTAGAGCAATGGGTATTCCTTTAACTCGACCAAAGTCTTTAACTTATGAGGCATTGAAAGAGCTTTAATATTCAATGCTTAAAAAAGATAAAGTAAAATTTATAATAAATAAACTTGATGAATTTTATCCCGAGGTTAGTCCTCCACTTAATAATTCAAATAATTTTACTTTGTTAATTGCTGTTTTGCTTTCAGCTAATTCAACTGATAAATCAGTAAATAAAGTGACCCCAAAGCTTTTCAAAATTGCAGATTCTCCAAAAAAGATGTTAAACTTTACCTACGAAGACTTGTATCAAACAATAAAACCATGTGGGCTTGGTCCAGCAAAAGCTTCAAATATTTTAAAATTATCAAAAATATTACTTGAAAATCATAATGGCAACGTACCTCCGAATTTCGACGATCTTGAAAAACTTCCAGGAGTTGGGCACAAAACAGCATCTGTAGTAATGTCTCAAGCTTTTGGATACCCTGCTTTTGCAGTTGATACTCATGTTCATCGTTGTATGTATAGATGGGGATTATCTAGTGGAAAAAACGTAGTACAAACTGAAAAAGATGCTAAAAGATTATTTCCAAAAGATCGATGGAGTAAGTTACATTTACAAATAATTTTTTATGGAAGGGAGTATTGCCCAGCAAAGAATTTTAATCCAAATAATTGTCCTATTACTTCTGTTGTTGGAAGAAGGTCATTATTTAAATAAATTAATATATCTATGAAATCAAAAAACACAACATTTTTAACAAAAGTATTTACATTTTGCGCTGCACATCAGTATGGAAATAAAAAGTGGACTGACAAAGAAAATTGGGATGTTTTTGGAAAGGATACAAGAGTACATGGCCACAATTATACATTACATGTTACTGTAACTGGAGATATAAATCCTGATTCAGGATTTCTTGTTGATCTTGGTCATTTAAAAAAAATCGTCAATGAGCACGTTGTAGATGTTTTAGACCATTCCCAATTTGATAAAGATATTCCCTGGTTTAAAGGAAAGCAACCTTCAACAGAAATATTGGTAGTTTTTATTTGGGAAGAAATTGTTAAGCATTTAGAAGGGTGTATATTACATAGAATTCGAATTGAGGAAACTCCAACAATTTATACGGATTACTATGGACCAACTAATGACTAACTTTCAAGAAAGATTATATTTAATCTTTACCGGTATATTTATTGCCTCTTTAGTAGCATGCAATTTGATATTTCAAAAATTTTTTACATGGAATTTTTTAGGTTTAACCTTTGAATTATCTGTTGGAATAATAGCATATCCAGTAACATTTTTAGTCACTGATCTTATTTCTGAATTGTATGGCAAAAAAAGAGCTAATCAAGTTGTTATTTCAGGATTTTGTGCAAGCATTTTTACTACAATTCTAATTTTTATTTCTATGAATGCTACAGCTGCTGATTGGTCACCGGTGGATTCAGTAACATTTAATAAAGTATTTGGATTATCTGCACCAGCATTTTTAGCATCAATGATGGCTTATTTAACAGCTCAATTTATTGATGTTAGAATATTCCATTTTTGGAAAAGATTGACTAAAGGAAAGCATTTATGGCTTAGGAATAATGCATCTACAATGTTTTCTCAATTGGTTGATACATCTATGGTATTATTAATTTTATGCTCAGCAGGTGCGATTGGGTGGGAAAGGTTTGGTAGTCTATTATTAATGGGTTGGTTATTTAAGGTTTTAGTTGCATTAGTTGATACGCCAATTATTTATTTTTTATTGTGGGCATTAAAAGACAAAATAAGACCGGCAAGCTATTTAGAGGAGGAAAAGTGAACGAGGAAAAGCGAAAAAAATTAGAAGAAAATACAAGAAATTTACTTGAATTACTTGGTGAAGATCCAAGTAGAGAAGGTTTGATTAACACGCCAAAAAGAGTTGCAAAAGCATGGGAGTTTTTAACAAAAGGATATACTGAAGATCTCGATAAACTAATTAATAATGCGATTTTTGAAGGTGAATCCAAAGATATGGTTATTGTAAAGAATATTGAATTTTATAGTCTTTGTGAACATCACATGATACCTTTTTATGGCAAGGCGCATATAGGTTACATACCAAATGGCAAAATTATAGGTTTATCTAAACTTGCACGACTAACAGATCTTTTTTCACAAAGACTCCAGGTTCAAGAGCGTTTAACAAATCAGATAGCTAAATGTCTCCAGGAAGTCCTTAATCCTAAAGGTGTCGCAGTCGTTTTAGAGGGAAAACATTTTTGTATGCTTAGTAGAGGAGTTCAGAAGCAGAATAGTATTGCAACAAGTAGTTCTATGCTAGGAATTTTTAGAGAAAAAGAGTCAACAAGAAATGAATTTTTAAAACTTATTGACATGAATAACATTTAGGATTTTTTTGAAAAAATATCAATTAATAGTAGTTGGAGGAGGTCCAGGAGGCTATACAGCAGCATTCAGAGCTGCTGAACTTGGAATGAGTGTTGCAATTATTGATGACAATGATCTTGGAGGAGTATGTTTAAATTGGGGATGTATTCCAACAAAATCTTTATTAAAAAATGCTGAAGTTTTTGAACTTATAAATGATGCAAGTTCATTCGGAATCGAAGTTGAAAAACCTAAAATTCATTTTGAAAAAATCATTGATAAAACAGTCCAAGCTAGAAAAAGGTTATCAAAGGGGCTCCATTTTCAAGTCAGAAAGCTCGGAGTAGATTTTTACCCGGGGTATGCAAATTTCTTAGACCAAAATTCTGTTGAAATCGATGGTACTATTATAAATGGAGAAACATTTATCATTGCTACTGGGTCTAAGGCAAAGTTATTAAACTCCATAAATTCATCAAAAAAAAATATTATGACTGCAAAAGATATTTTTAATCTCAAGGAATTACCTAAAAGCATATCAATTATTGGTGCCGGTGCTATCGGAGTTGAGTTTACTTACTTTTTTAATGCTCTGGGTTCTAATGTTACTTTATTTGAAGCTCAAGAAACAATTTTACCAAATGAGGATATTGAAATTTCTCAATGGATGCAAAAAGTTTTAAAGAGAAAAAAAGTTGATATCAAAACCAATACTAAAGCAAAAGAAATTAAAGATGAGCATGTTCTAGTTTGCATTGGTGTTAAAGGAAATTCAAAAGGATTTGGATTGCAAAAAATTGGAGTAGCAATTGGAAATGATCAGCATATTAAAGTTGATAATAATTATCAAACAAATATTAAAAATATTTATGCAGTTGGAGATGTTGTAGGTCCCCCATGGCTAGCACATGTTTCAAGTACTGAAGGGCTATATGTTGTAAATCATATAGCTAATCTTAGTCCTAAACAGATTGACTATAATTGTGTTCCTGCATGTACATACTCAAAACCTGAAATTGGCTCTATTGGTTTAACAGAAAGGCAGTTAGATAATCATGGTAAAAAATATAAAATTGCAAAATCATTTTTCAATGCAAATGGTAGAGCCGTTGCAAGTGGATCAACAGATGGATTTATAAAAATACTAGTATCAGAGGATAATTGTATTTTGGGAGCTCATATTATTGGAGCGAATGCTACTGAAATGATTTCAGAATTTAGTTTAGCTATAAGAAATCAATTAAAGACGCAAAATATTTTAGATTCAATACATCCACATCCAACTTTTTCTGAATCGATTTTTGAAACTTTGATGCAATTAAAATAAATGTTTACTCAAATTCGAGATTTAAAGAGAAAAAATTATAAAGATACTCTTAAAATTCAGGAAAGGCTTCGTAAACAAGTATTAATAAATTCTAATAAGGAGTCATTAATTCTTGTAGAGCATGACCATGTTTACACATTAGGTAAAAATGCAAATTCTAGTAATATATTAAATGAAGTTTGTCAGGTAATTAAGACTGAAAGAGGTGGAGATGTTACTTATCATGGTCCAGGACAATTAGTTGCCTATCCGATTATAGATCTTAAAAAAAGACAAATTGGAGTTAAGACTTATGTAAATAAGATAGAACGTTTAATTTCCAAAACTCTTGAAGAATATGGCCTTAGCACACATGTGCCTAAACAAGAAACAGGAGTGTGGGTTAATGATCGTAAAATAGCAAGCATAGGAATCCACATCTCTAAAGGTGTCACAACTCATGGATTGGCTATTAATGTAAACACAAATCTTTCTTACTTTGATAATATTATTTCTTGTGGTATTGATGGAGTAAAAATGACTTCTGTTTATAAAGAGCTTGGAAAAAAAATTCCTATGAACGATATTAAAACGCAATTAGTTAATAATTTTAAACAAATTTTTAATAAATGATTCAACCAAAACATCATAAACCTAAAATAAATATATCAACAGATAAGAATTTTAAAATCGTAAAAAAAATGGTTGAGAAAAATTATCTTAATACAGTTTGTGCTGAGGCAAGATGTCCAAATATTTATGAGTGTTGGAACAGAAAAACTGCAACTCTAATGATTCTAGGTGATATTTGTACTAAAGGATGTGGATTTTGCTCCGTTAAATCCGGAAGGCCAAGCTGGAATGATCCACTTGAGCCAATAAGGGTTGCTCAAACTGTCAAGAGGATGGGATTACGTCATGTTGTTATTACATCTGTAGACAGAGATGACCTAAAAGAAGATTTCGGATCTAATATTTGGGCTCAAACAATAGCTAATACAAAAAAATTAAACCCAAAATGTACTATCGAAGTATTGACACCAGATTTCATGGGAAACAAAAAAGCAATAAAAACAGTTTTAAATGCAAAGCCTGATATTTTTAGTCATAATATTGAATGTATTGAGAGAATTAGCAAAAAGGTAAGGCCACAGGCTGATTGGCAAAGGTCTTTAGGCGTGCTAAAGGATTCAATTAAATTCGGTTTGAGGACAAAGACTGGTTTAATGGTTGGTTTTGGTGAAACTAAAATTGAGGTTAAAGAAACAATGAATCAAATAGCAGATCTTGGTGTTCAAATTTTTACAATTGGACAATATTTACAACCAACAAAAAAACATTTAAAAGTTAAGGAGTATGTAGATAAAGAAAAATTTGATGAATACAAAGATTATGGACTTTCGATTGGTTTTAAGGTAGTTGAGTCTGGTCCATTAGTAAGAAGTTCATATCATGCTGATGAACAAGCAAGAATGGTTTTCAATAATGTTTAAAAGAGTATTTACTATAGCTGTTATATTATTTTTTAGTGCTTTTATATCCTTCATCGCAATTAACGGTACTACTGAAATTTATGGAAAGAGTGAAGTTCAGAATATTACATATAAATTACCTGATTCGTGGATAGCAAACGTCTCTGACAAACAGTTTAGGTTACTTGAACTTTCATTAGATGATGGTAGCGATTTTAATGTCGTATTATTTGCAAATATTCAAGGTACTGCTGATCAAAATATTGATAGATGGATTAATCAATTCCAAATTGAAAATTCAAAGATTGAAACAATTAAGGATTCTTTAAGTTCAAGAAATATTAGCACCGTTGAGTTGTATGGAACTTACGAAGTCCCAAATATGGTAAATCGAAATGCTCCAAAAGAGCTTAGAACAAATTATGGACTTTTAGGAGGTGTAATAGAGTTTGGTAATAGCATATATTTTGTCAAAGCAGTTGGTAAAAATAACTTAATAAAAGAAAATAAATCAAATTTTAATGAATTTATTTATTCAATTTCATTAAAATAGCATACTTTACTGTCATAATGGCATAGATTTAAAAATAAATATCAAATATAACATAAATAATGAGAAAGGCACAGTTTTTGCAACTATAATATTATGAGCATCGAAAAAACAAAACAATATCCTGTAATGCCCTTAAAAAATACAGTATTATTTCCTCAACAAGTAATACCAATCTACGTTGGCAGAGAAAAATCACTTAAGCTTATTGAAGATCTTCCAAGCGACAATAAATATCTTGTAGTTGTTGCACAGCAAGACGGATCAGTTGAAGATCCAAAAGAAGATGATCTATATTCATACGGCACTTTAGCATTAGTGCTTAAAACTTTTGATATGCCTGATAACAGTAAATCTGCAATTGTTCAAGGTGTAGATAGAGTAAAGATTTTAAAATTTAATCATGGCGAATCGTATTTTACGGCTGACACCGAAAGAATTCAAGAATCTATATCAACTCCGGATGTTCAAATAGAGGCATTGGCTAAAAATTTAAAAAATTCATTTACAGAATTAATTAAAATTTCACCAAATCTTAATGAAGAGCATGCAGGGATGCTATCAAACATTGATAGACCGTCAAGATTAGCAGATAGAGCAACTTCATTATTATCAGTAAAAAACTCTGAAAAACAGGAAGTCTTAGAAGAGTTAGATATTAGAAAAAGAGTTGAAAATGCAATCAATCTTTTACAAAAAGAAATCCAACGCATTAAGCTGGGTGAGGAAATTCAATCTGAAGTACAAGATGAAATTTCTAAAACACAAAGAGAATATTATTTACGAGAGCAAATGAAAACAATTCAAAAAGAATTAGGTGAAGATAACCAAACTGTAGAACTTGATGAACTAAAAAAGAAAATTGAAGACGTTAAAATGAGTGGCGAAGCCAACAAGGTAGCTAATAAAGAGTTAGATAGATTAGGAAGAATATCTCCACAATCTCCAGAATACTCTGTTGCCAGAACCTACTTGGAGTGGTTGACTGAATTACCGTGGAGTAAATCAAGTAAAGATAACCTAAATGTTAAAGAAGCTCATAAACGATTAGATGAAGATCATTATGGTTTACCTAAAGTTAAGGAAAGAGTTTTAGAATATTTAGCTGTAAGATCTTTAAAGAAAAAAGTTACAAAAGAAGAAACTGTTCGCGGACCAATTCTTTGCTTTACTGGACCTCCTGGAGTAGGTAAGACATCCTTAGGAAAGTCCATTGCAACATCTATGGGAAGGGAGTTTGTTAGAATTTCGCTAGGTGGAGTTAGAGACGAGGCTGAAATTAGGGGACATAGAAGAACTTACATTGGTGCACTTCCTGGAAGAATTATACAATCACTAAAAAAAGCAAAAACTAATAATCCTGTATTTATGTTAGATGAAATAGATAAATTAGGTTCAGATTTTAGAGGAGATCCATCTTCAGCGATGCTTGAAGTACTAGATCCCGAGCAAAATCATGCATTTAGTGATCATTATCTAGAAGTAGATTTTGATTTAAGTAAAGTCATGTTCATTGCCACTGCAAATTATCCTGATAATATTCCTCCTGCATTGTATGATAGAATGGAGATGATTGACTTTAGAGGATATATTGATGACGAAAAAGTACAGATTGCTAAAAGACATCTAATACCTAAACAGGTAAAAGAAAATGGACTTACTACCAAACAAGTAAAATTTAATGATACTGGAATTAAAGAAATAATTTCTTCATATACTCGTGAATCAGGTGTGAGAAGTTTAGAAAGGGAAATCTCTAATGTATTACGTAAAGTAGCCGTGGATGTGGTAAACAAAAAACTCAAGACTGCTAGTATTTCAAAAAAATCAGTAAATGAATATCTTGGAATTCCAAAATTTCAATCCGATTTAGCAGAAAGAGCTACTAAACCTGGTGTGGTTACTGGAATGGCATGGACTGCAGCAGGTGGGGATATTTTATTTATCGAGTCCAGTAAGATGAAAGGTAAGGGTGCGTTGACATTGACAGGACAATTGGGAGATGTAATGAAAGAATCAGCCTCAGCAGCTTTTACTTATGTAAAATCGCATACTGATATTTTAGATCTTAAAGATGATTTTGCTAGTAAAACTGATATTCATGTTCATTGTCCAGCTGGTGCAATTCCTAAAGATGGACCATCTGCTGGAGTTGGGATGTTTACTTCTCTTGTTTCGTTATTGACAAATAAGCCAGTTAAAAGTAAAGTAGCTATGACAGGTGAGATTACTTTGAGAGGAAATGTTTTAGCCATTGGTGGAGTGAAAGAAAAAGTAACAGCTGCTCATAGAGCTGGTATTAAAACAATCATTCTACCTCATGCAAATAAAAGAGATCTTGAAGAAATTCCAGAGCATATCAAGAAAGATTTATCTTTTCACTTTGCTAAAGAAGTGATGGACGTAATTGACGTGGCTATTCCTAATATTAAAAAATAATATGAATTAAAGAAGTTGTTTAAAAAAGGCTACAATAAATGTAGCCTTTTTCATTTTTAGCAAGCTGCTACAAAAGCAATGATACTTAATACTCCTAATAGAATCATTGGAGGTACTGGTATTTCATCAGTAAATCCTCTTACTGTGTTAAGAACAACAATACAAATAGTTGCGACAAGACCAATTCCAATTGCACATAAAACAACGCTTGCGGCAGCTGGTTCTAAGTTACGTGACATGAATGCTATTAAAGCAACTGCTAAGACCATTCCTCCAAGAGCTGATCTAATTGCTGCAGCAGGATTAACTGCTTCTTCATGTAGTTTACCCATTGAATTTTCATTAAATTTTTTAGGTGCAATAAACTTAAATAATCCTAAAAGTGTCAATGCAACTGCAATGATTGTAAATGCTAAACTTGTTTCCATTTTAATCCCCTTATTTTGTTTTTAAAACTTTAAGAATATAAACAAATTTTTTTGGAATTTCTTGTATTGTACTTTAACTTTTTGACTCGGGCGATTAGCTCAGCTGGTCAGAGCGCCTGCTTTACACGCAGGATGTCGGGAGTTCGAATCTCTCATCGCCCACTTCCATGAATAAATATAAATTTTATCTCTCAATATATTTAGTGCTTCAATCAATCACTTTTTCTCAAAATATTTCAATGGTTGATCCGTCAAATAATATAGGAATTGATAAATGGGGAATTGTCAATGATGGTGTAATGGGAGGAATCTCACAGTCCAATATTTATCTTAATGAAGCAAACAATATTATTTTTGCTGGTAATGTTTCCCTAGAAAATAATGGTGGATTTGCGTCAATAAGAAGAGGGTTCGATGGAAATCAATTAAAAGAAGCTTCTAAATTTTTACTAAGAGTAAAGGGTGATGGAAATGTATATAAATTTCGTTTGACAATGAAGGGTAGTTATGCGAATTATTCTGCCAATTTTAAGACTATTAAAGGTCAATGGGTTGATATTGAAATACCAGTTGAAAATTTTCAACCTTACTATTTTGGTAGAAGCATAAGAGCTCCAAAACTTAAAGTACAAAAAGTAAATTCTATGGGAATTCTTATTTCTGATAAGCAGGAAGGTAACTTTTTATTAGAGATTGAACATATAAAAGCTTTTTAATTAAATTATTTTAATGGGGAAGCACATATACAGATTAACCATTCTTATTTTTATTTCGATCATATTTTCTTGCTCTGGAGGAAGTTCAACACAGTCTGTTGAAGATGTTGGCGACGATACCCCAGGCGATAATTCAGGAGGAAATGGTGGTGGAATAATTCCTGAACCCGTAGCTAGCTTTACAGTTTCCTCTTATAGCGGCGAAGCTCCTTTTGATATTACATTTACAAGTACATCTACCGGTGAAATCACTTCTTGGTTATGGAATGTGGATGATGATAGTGATATTGAAAGTACATATTACACCTTTAATCATACTTATGAAAATCCAGGTACATATGATGTATCATTAACAGTTATTGGACCCGGTGGTCAAAATGTCCATACCGAAAATGATATAATATCAATAACTGAGCCTGACACATCAACTGAAACCGGATTATTGAGCGAAACCATGTCCTATGATAATGAAACGAGAGAATATTTAATCTATATACCTTCATCATATGACCCAAATTCTGCTACTCCAATTCTGTTCGCATTCCACGGATTTAGTGGGTATAATCAATATTTTATTAATACAGCAGATTTTAGATCTTTAGCTGATCAGTTTAATTTCATTGCAGTTTATCCACAAGGACTAGTTTGTGGTGGTGGAACTACATGGAACACTAATCCTCCAGGAGGAGATAATAAATGTAGTCAAGATGATATAGGGTTTTTTCCTGCATTACTTAATGAGATATCAGGAAATTATAATATAGACGCATCAAAAGTGTTTTTAACTGGGTACTCAAATGGAGCTGACTTTTCATACTCAATGGCATGCTATCAAAGTTCATTAGTAACAGCTATTGCACCTGTTTCAGGATTAATGCCAATGAATGATTCAAGTGAATGTCAACCAAGCCATGCAACTTCAGTCATGATATTTAATGGAACCATTGATTATTCTAGACCTTACAATGGTATTGCTGGATATATGATGAGTGTAGATCAAACAGTTGCTTATTGGTCACAGTATAACAACACTGATTCTTCACCTCAAACTAATATTGTTGGAGATATAGAAAACTATACTTATTTGAATGGTGATAATAACACATCCGTTGATTTATTTAAAATTGTAAATGGTGATCATTATTGGTTCAACTTATCATATAATGGAAATTCCATGGAGGAATTAATGTGGAATTTCTTTTCTCAAAATTAAAATCATGAAAAAATAATGGATTTATTTTCAGCGAATCAATTAATGTGGGCAGCTTTTATCGTTGGAAATAGTGCACCATTTTTTTTCATCATTTTTTACAAGGCTCAAAAAATATCAAGCGAATTATTTACTTTATATTTTCTTGGAGTATTAGTTGGTCTTACCTGGGAAATACCTTTCGCATTAGCAGGAAAATCATTTCATTTAATTTTAATTGATTGGCCTATTGATCTTCCCTTAGTAAGAAATATAACCTATTCATTTATTGACGGTTTGATTTTTATTGTTGGAATACTTTTGGCGAAGGTTTTTTTAAAGAACAAAAACTTTCTATATAAATTTGATGCAAAAGCGCTATCAATTATGATCATTTGGGGAAGTGTTTCTGAATTTTTAGTAGACTTGAATGGAAATGGTAAGCTTTGGTTATTTATAGATAATTGGTACAACCCTGTTTTTATTACTATAAATGGGAATGGTCTCACCATCATTCCTCAACTAATTTGGTTTTTAGCGCCCATAGTATATTATTTTGTTATTTTAAATTATAAAGGCTTTGAGGCAGAATAAATATTTACAACACCCAACGATAAATATTTTATTTCAATATTTTCAAAACCAGCTTTCTCTAAAATTAATTTAAATTCTTCACCGTGGGGAAAATGTTTAGCTGAAGTTGATAGGTACTTATAAGCTTGTTGATTGTTCGCTATTATTTTTCCTAGAATGGGAATTATGAGCTTTGTATATAGAAAGTATCCAACCTGAATTATGAAAAAAGAAGGTACTGCGGTTTCTAAAATAATTAATTTTTTTCCAGGCTTTAAAATACGTTTTATCTCATTCAACCCTTTACTTAAATTTTCAAAATTTCTTACTCCGAAACCTACTGTGGCAACATCAAAAGTGTTATCTTCGAAGCTCATGTTTTCTGCATCTTCTAGTTTAAATTTTATGTTTGATATACTTCCCTTTTTTTTATTAGCTAAATCCAGCATCATTGAGGCATTATCAACTCCAACAACATTTACACCTTTATTTGCAAAACATAATGCTATATCCCCAGTGCCAGTTGCTATATCAATGATCTTATTTGGATTATCTTTCATTGAAAGGCTATATACAATATTTCTCCAATTCTTATCCATATTTAATGTCATCATTTTATTGATTTCATCATATTTAAAAGAAATATCATTAAACATATTTTTAATTTGAATTTTTTTTGAATCAGTCTTTGTTTCATCTGGTTTTGTCATAAGAAAAGATAAAAAAAAGGGGCGATAATACACTAGCCCTTTTTAAATGTTTATGATTAAATAATTTATCCCTATTTTTTCACATGAAAAATCTCCCAAATCAATTTTTTTATTCCAAAGAAGAAGATAAGTTAAATGTCATTTCTCATGGAATAGGTTTTATTCTTAGTATAATTGGGTTAATTTTTTTATTAAAAAAAGGCCTACAAAATTTTGAGTTAGTTCGTTTTTCTAGCTTTCTAATCTATGGTTTAAGTTTATCTACAATGTACATTGCCTCAACGTTATACCATAATTCAAAAACACCAGAAGGGAGATATAAACTGAGACTTTTTGATATGGTATCAATCTACTTACTTATTGCAGGGTCTTATACGCCATTTACTTTAACTGTTCTAATTGATAGTGGAGGTTTAACACTTTTCTCATTGGCATGGTTGATAGCTTTCGTTGGAATAATATGGAAAATTTTTACAGTTGGGAGGTATAATATTAGTTCAACATTATTATATATTTTTATGGGAGGTCTTTGGTTATTTTTTATTGATGCCTTTATAAATGAAATTCCCCAAAATGCATTATTGTGGATTTATGCTTCAGCTTCAACTTATTTAATTGGTGTCTTTTTTTATTTAGCCGATTCTAAGATTAAATATAATCATTTCATTTGGCATATTTTTGTTCTTCTTGCAAGTGCATTTCATTATATCTCAATTTACTTTTACATTTAAATAATATAATTTTCTTTTATGAAAAAATATTCGGTTCCAAGAAACTTTCATTCATCAATTGGCCATAACGATTTTGAGCAGTATCAAACTCTTAGAAAAAAAGCACAAAGAGAATCCAATTCTTATTGGGAGTCAGTAGCAAAACGTATTGACTGGTTTGAAAATTGGACAAGTATAAATAATACTGATTTTTCTAGAGCACATATTGAATGGTTTTCAAATGGAAAGCTAAATGTTTCTTATAATTGTATTGATCGACACATTGAAAATGGTTTAGGTGAAAAAACTGCTCTTATTTGGCAATCCAATGATCCAACAATTTCAAAGAATATTTCATATAATGATTTGTTGGAAAAAGTTTCATTATTTGCAAATGGCTTAAAACGTGCAGGAATAAATAAGGGTGATCGTGTATGTATTTATATGCAAATGATTCCTGAGGCTATTGTGGCTATGCTTGCGTGTGCTAGAATTGGAGCAGTGCACTCAGTGGTATTTGGAGCATTCTCTAGCGATGCATTAAAAAATAGAATCAATGATTCTGATTGCAAATTACTTATTACCCAAGATAATGGAGTAAGAGGATTAAAATTTGATATTCCAATGAAAGAAAATGCAGATAAAATTGCAGATGAATGTCCTTCCTTAAAAACAATAGTTATGGTTGAACGCTCTGGATATGATATGTCTATGAAAAAAGGTAGGGATATTACATGGAATCAATTTATTGATGGTTGTTCTATTGAATGTCCTGCGGAAGTAATGGATGCAGAAGATCCATTATTTATTTTATATACTTCTGGATCAACTGGAAAGCCCAAAGGTGTAATGCATACTACAGGAGGATATCTTGTGTATGTTTCACACACTCATGAATTAGTTTTTGATTATCATCAAGATGAGGTGTATTGGTGTACAGCTGATATTGGTTGGATTACAGGTCATTCATATATTGTTTATGGACCATTATCCAATGCAGTAACTCAGGTAATATTTGAAGGAGTTCCAAATTATCCAGACTTTGGAAGATTTTGGCAAATTGTTGAGCAGCACAAAGTAAATGTATTCTATACAGCTCCAACTGCATTAAGGGCATTAATGAAAGAAGGTGATGATTGGGTAACAAAGTACGATTTATCTAGTCTAAAAGTGTTGGGAACAGTTGGTGAGCCAATTAAATCACCAGAATGGCATTGGTATTTTAATGTTATTGGAAATGAAAAATGCCCTATAGTTGACACATGGTGGCAAACAGAAACTGGAGGAATTTTAATGTCTCCCATTCCTGGATGTATTCCAACAAAACCTGGATCAGCTACATTACCACTCCCAGGTATTTTTCCAGAAATTTTAGATGAAGAAGGAAATAAGATAACCGAAAAAAATAAAACAGGTTATTTAGTAATCACTCAATCGTGGCCTGGACAAATGAGAACAGTGTATGGCGATCATCAACGATTCATCGATACGTATTTTTCTCAAGCACCAGGAAATTATTTTACGGGAGACGGAGCATATATTGATAATGATGGATATTTTTGGATTACTGGAAGAGTAGATGATGTCTTAAATGTATCAGGACATAGAATTGGTACAGCTGAGGTAGAAGGAGCTATAGGTGCTGCAAGTGGTGTGGCAGAAGCTGCAGTCATCGGATATAATCATGAAATCAAAGGCGAGGGTATCTACGCATTTGTTACTTTAATGACAGGAGTAAAACCTTCTAGTGAAATTGAGAAAGATATCCTAAATACCGTGACAAAAATTATTGGTCCCCATGCAAAGCCAAGTGTTATACAATTTTGTTTAGGTCTTCCAAAAACACGATCTGGAAAAATTATGAGAAGGATTTTAAAGAAAATTGCTCAAAATGAAACGGATGAAATAGGTGATACTTCAACACTGGCAGATCCAAGCGTTATAAAAAGTTTATTAGAAAAGTAAATCTAATTATTTTTTTTCAATATATTTTCGCGAAGTTTTTTTGCTCCTTCAAGTATTCTTAGTGTTGGTCTGCTAAATAATCCGTCTGAATCAAAAGCAAAGATTTTACGATTTTTGAATGGAGGCAAATCATTGATTCTTTGATCTTCCATTACTTGCTTTAAGTGAGCTTTATTTTCTTCTTCACTATATCCACAACAGATAATAGCAATGATATCAGGTTTACTGTTAATTATTTCATCAACACTAAGAACTCGTGATTGATCACCGGGTTTACCGATTGCCGAAATGAAACCTGCAAGCTCAATTTGCTCCGGAACCCAGTGCCCAGCTGAAAAATAAGGGTCTATCCATTCAAGACATAGAACGCGAACATTAAACTTATTCATTAATGACATTTTATTTCGTTCATCAATTGCATCATTGACTATCTTTTGTGATCTATCTCTTTGATTTAGGATTTCTCCAATCGTAAGAATATCATTACAAATATCATCAAATGATCTTCCATTAAGAGAAATTATTTTTGTTGATGAAGGTAGAGTACATAATTGACCCTTTAAAAGAACTTCAACTTGATCGCTTGAAATTGCACAAACATCACAAACTCCTTGTGTAATTATAATATCGGGTTTTAATTGATTAATTTGATTGGTGTCAACTTCATATAATGGTGAATTTTCATTCACTTTTTCCCTTACTAATTCGTCAATCTCTTTCTGTGATTTAGTACTATCAATATTTGAAGAGGTTACAGTATTAATTTTTCTAAGGCTTTTTGGATAATTGCATTCGTGGCTTACCCCCACTAAATTTTTTTCTAAACCTAAATCACATATGATTTCACTGGCGCTTGGAACTAAACTAACAATTTTCATTTTTTTATTTTTGATTTGATGATTTAAATCTTGTTGAAGAGGAAGTAGAGCTATGTTTTGTTTTTCTTCCTCTAACTCTTTTTCTCCACAGCTTAAAAGAGCTTCTTTTTAGGTTAGCTCTCATAATTTTTCTAACACCATTTTCTTTTAGTCCAAATTGATATTCAAGGGCTTCAAAAGGTGTACGATCTTCCCACGCCATTTCAATAATTCTATCAATATCTTGAGGTTTAATATCCAAATCCACCACCATGACACATTAAAATTTGTCCTGTGACATAGTTGGATTCCGGAATGCAGAACATATATATTGCTCCAGCAGCTTCTTTTGGAGTTCCAGGTCTACCTAGTGGAATCATAGTTTTAGCTGATTGAAATACAGCGGAATTCACACCAACTTTAATTTTATTTCCTTCTATATTAATGAGCGATTCTTCTTTTTCAGCATCTGCATCAGTCAAGCGAGTTTTAATTAGTCCAAATCCTACAGCGTTGACGTTAACATTGTATCGTCCCCATTCTTTTGCCATGGTTTTTGCCATCCCTACAACTCCAGCTTTTGCCGTTGCGTAATTTATTTGCCCAGCATTTCCAAACATACCAGATGTAGAAGAAATGTTTACTACTTTTCTAAAATTGGTAATGCCATTCTCTTTATCTTCTAAAAATAGTCTTTTAATATGAGGTTGTGCAGCTCTAAGAATTTTAAATGGAGCAGTAAGATGGCATTCTAAAATTGCATTCCACTGTTTATCATCCATTTTTTGAATGACATTATCCCAAGTGTATCCTGCATTATTAACAATAATATCTATTCCACCATATGAATCTAAAGCAGTATTGATAAATTGATCTGCAAAATCTACATCTGTGACACTTCCATTACAAGCAACTGCTTCTCCTCCAATTTTAATGATTTCAGACACAGTTTGATCTGCTGGAGCAGCGTCTAAATCATTGACAACAATGCGAGCACCATCTCTTGCTAACATTAAAGCTAACTCTTTACCTATTCCTCTTCCAGAGCCTGTTATAAGAGCTACTTTTCCTTCTAATTTTCTTTCCATGTAGTTTCCTTTTAAGTATTCAATTTTACCATTTTTTTTAATTTTTTGCTCTATTAGTTTTTATGATACTAATTTGACATTTAATTAAGTAAAGTGTACTTTACTTTAAATAATTTAATGGGGAAATAATGATTAATAACAAAGGTCTTATAACTACACTTATTTTGGCAATACTTTCAATGCTTTACCTTGGAAGCGTTTGGAGTGATTTCTTCGGTACATTGAACGTAAACGTTTCTATGGATCGTCAGCAAGCAATCAAAGCCGCATCAAATGCATCGAAGCAGTTTGAAATTTTAGATGATTCATTTGAGCATGCATCAATATATAATTTTGATGGATCTTTAAGAAACTTTGTTGAACTAAAACAAGGTGGAAAAGAAAAATTTCAAGAAATAATAGATAACAATATTTATTCACCATATAATTGGATGGTACGTTCTTATAAAGAAGGCGAGATAGTTGAAGCAATGTTTCAATTTAAGCCTAATGGAAGTCCTAATGGTTATAGAATAAAAATTCCTGAAGAATACGATTCTGATAGCCTTTCAGAAGAAGACGCCTTGGCGTTAGTTGAACAAAATATTAATAATCAATGGTCTGGAAATTTTAGTGATTATAATCTTGTTGAGTCTTCATTTAAGGAAATGTCAAATGGTAGAATTGATCATTCTTTTCTTTTTGAGCATAAACTTCAAGATATTGGCGAAGCTAAGTATCGCTTAAGAGCTATAGTTTCAGGATCCATAATAAGCTCTGTAAGCCCTTTTGCATTTGTACCAGAATCATTTAAAAGAGAATTTGCAAATATTAGATCTGATAATGATACTATAGCAATTTTTGCAAATTTTGCTTTTTTAGGTATTTATCTTTTAGGAATAGGTTTGACATCATTAGTTATTTTTTATAGAACCGGTTGGTTAAGGTGGAAAAAGTCCGTAGCTGCAGCTGCTTTTGTTGCAATTTTTTCAAATATTCTATTGAATTTAAATTTTTATCCAACTATTTGGATGGCTTATGATACAGCTACAACTAAATCTCAATTCTTATCCGAACAACTTTTAGGAATGATAGCCAATGGAATTGTTATGTTTTTCATGCTTGCTGCGTCATTTATCACTGCAGAATCTTTAACAAGAAAAGCTTTTCCAAATCATATTCGATTATGGAAAACGTGGACATCTAATGTAGCTAATTCAAAAAGAGTATTAAATGATACTATTTTTGCTTATCTAATTGTCCCTATTAAGTTAGCTATTGTTGGAGCATTTTATATTCTTATGGAAAAATACTTTGGTTTTTGGTCTCCTGCTTCAGCTTCATTTGACCCAAATTATTTAGCATCAATTTTCCCTTGGTATACTGGTTTAGCAATATCTCTACAAGCAGGTTTTTGGGAAGAGATGCTTTTTAGGGCTGTACCGATTGCTGCAGGAGTTCTAATTGGTCAAAGATACAACATGCGTTTTACTGGCTTAATGGTTGCTATGTTAGTGCAGGCTTTAATTTTTGGAGCTGGACATGCTAATTACCCCGCACAACCTTCTTATGCAAGAGTAGTTGAGTTATTTTTACCATCAATAGTTGTATACGGTATGCTTTATCTTCGTTTAGGTGTTGTGTTTGGTGCCATAACTCATTACGTATATGATGTTGTATTATTTTCATTACCTATTTGGTATTCATCCGGCTATGTTTTTGATAAATTTATGACGGTTATTGGTGGCCTTATTCCATTTCTTGTTATTTTATATTTTAGACTGAAACATAAAAAATGGTCAGATATAAAAACCTCTTCATTAAATAAAGGGTTTGTTCCTACTCCACCTGAAAAAAATGATTCTTCACAAAAAGAAGCAACTTTTGAAACTCAAGCAACTACCAATGTTATGAATCCTAAAGTCATTGGAGTAGCTTTATTGTTCATTATAGGTGTTTTTAGTACTTTTAAACTTTCAAATATTGAAGTGTTGGTCAATTCTCCATCAATCAATAAAGAAGAAGCAATATCGATTGCTAACAAATTTTTAGAAGAAAATAATGTATTGCTTCCAGAAGGATATAACGCATACGCATTTGATGATAGTTCTTATCCTTCCTCATCATTCTTATGGCAGGAGCTTGGACAAGATACCTATAATTCACTTTTAGGTTCTTACGTATTAGGTCCTAGATGGAAAGTTCGTTTTGCAAAATTTGATGGTCCAGTTGAATCAAGAGTAAGGGAAGTAATGATTTCAATGGATTTTGATGGAAATATTTTAAGGTATAATAATAGGTTTCCAGAGAATGAAAAAGGAAAAATGCTTTCTAGGGAAGAAGCGCAATTACTAGCTGAAAATTCTTTAGTAAAATTTCTTCAAATGAATCTTGATAACGTGTCTTTAACCAGTGCACAAGAATCTCAAAAGCCAAATAGATTGGACTGGACGTTCACTTTTACAGATAATTCTGAATTAGGTTACGAAGGTTCAAAACTTCAAAATATTATATCTATATCTGGAGATCAAATTTCAGGATTTACAAAGTTTGTTTTTGTACCTGAAGAATGGACAAGAATGAAAAGGGATAGAGAGGGATTGTCAGGAATTATTGGAACATTATTTACTGCTCCTGGTGCAATATTTGTAATTGGTTTACTCCTTTTAAGATCATTCAAATTACTTATGGATCGTAAAATAAATTTAAGAAAAGGCCTTATTTTTGGTTCGTTTGCTATTTTTGGAATAGGGAGCATTTTCAATGATTCATCCTTTTTAAACACTATGCCAACCAATCAACCAATTGAAAATTTAATGACAACCTATTATATATCTTCAATTGGTGGTGCACTCATTGCACTAGGTTTAGTAAATATTTTATTCTATGGTACTCTTTTTAAAATGATTAAATCCTCTATAAATAATATCAGAATCAAAGATGCTGTTTTAGGTGGATTAATTGTGGCTTTATCAATGGTTGCTTCTTTAACGCTTGTTGGATCATACCAGCTTAATCTTAATCCTAATTTTGCTAGTTTTAACCTTACCTCGTATTATCCATTGTATGACACATTAAACGCTTATGGTTTTTTTGGTCCAATAGCATTTAATATTTTCTTTGCTGCGTTATTAAATGAAATCACAAAAGGGTGGAGCAATAATTTTAGAGGAAATTTATTAGCTTATATATTGATAGTTGCAGTATTTACAAGTGACTTAGGATTTCAGTACAACATAGCTAACTCAATAATGCTTGCTCTAATTTATGGAGCTTTGATTTTTTTAATTTTTAAATTCATTATTAGAAATAATTATGCAATGGTTCCTTTTTATACATTATTTATGAAATTTTATGGTAGGTTTGCAGCAACAGATTTTGGAAGTGTTTCATCATATCCAAACGAGATATTATTTATGAGTTTATCATTGATCTTAGCTACGTTAATTATGTCTCTATTGACGAAGGAGCTATTTAATATGACTGTAAAAGCATAAAATATATTATATTCTTTTCATGTCATATTTTAAAGGAAAAAAGGTAATAGTTACAGGTGCATCCTCAGGTATTGGGGAGGCAACAGCAAAAGAGTTTTTATTGCATGGTGCAAAAGTAATTTTAGTTTCACGTAATGAAAAAAAAATGATTCATTCATTTAATAGTTTTGATAGTAAATCATTTTCAATTTATCCATTTGATTTAAACAATGTCGAAAATATTGATTCTTTTGTGAAAATGTTAATTGACAAAGAAGGACCAATTGATATTCTGTTTAACAATGCTGGAATAAGCCAATTCGGATACTTTGAAGATAGCGATTTATTGGTTTTAAATAAAATAATGGATTTAGACTTTTTTTCAGTCGTCCAATTTACGAAATCAATTTTACCCCATATGATTTCAAAAAAATCTGGTCAAATTGTTACAAATACAAGTGTTGCAGGGTTGATTGGATCAAGAAATAGATCATTTTATTCATCAGCTAAATTTGCTCTACATGGATTTTTTGATAGTGTAAGATCTGAAATTATTCAGCATAATGTTCATGTTACATTAATCGCCCCTGGAAGAGTTGCAACTGATGTTGGTAAAAACGCATTAACTGCAAGCGGTCAACCATATGGAAAAGATGATAGAGGACATAATAAAGGTTTGACATCAAGACAAGCAGCTAGAAGAATTCTAACTGCTATTAAAAGGAAGAAAAGGGAAGCTGTTATTGCAAAGTGGAATGATATTGCATGGTTAGCTGTTTACATAAGAAAACTAGCCCCACGTTTGTATTTTTTCCTCGCAAGAAGAATAGTAGCATAATTTTTTATGAAATATAGCATATTAGAAGATCCTCGTTACAAACATATTGCTAAACCTAAATCAATATTATTTCAGATATTTTCATTTATTTTCGATTTATATGCCAACTCTGTTTTAACATTTTATTCTCCTGTAAAAGTTATTGGTAGAGAAAATATACCAAAAAATGAACCATTCATTTTTGTTAGTAATCACAATAGCCATATGGATATTGCAATTTTGGCTTATTCAACAAGAATGGGTTATGAAAAATTTGGTTTTCTGGCTGCAAAGGATTATTGGTTCGACAATAATTTTCGCAGAAGATTTTTTAAAAATCTGATCAATCTTATTCCTATTAGTCGAAAACCAAATCCTGAATCTTTAGATTTGGATGATACCATGACTCTTTCAAAAGCATTTATGGATTTGGGAAATAACATTATTATCTTTCCTGAAGGTTCAAGAGGTGAAGTTGGAAAAATACAAAGATTTAGAAAAGGTGCAGTAAAGTTTTCAATAGGATTAGACGTACCTATTTTACCAGCCGCAATAATGGGGGCAGAAAAAGCATGGCCCAAAGGCGAAAAGTTTATTAAGCCTTTTCCTATTACTGTGAAAGTTTTACCAAAAATGAATCCTCCAAAAAACTGTTCTACAAAAGTAGCTTACAATAAAGCTCTTTCAAAAGTTACAAAAGAGCTTGAAACCAAGATTAAAAAGGCAGTCAAAGATCTTGAAACTACGAACCTTGAGTTATTGTAATAATTGTACCTTCGGTATTTAAAGAAGCATTATAGCGAGTCAAAGCACGTGAAGCAGGACCTGAAACTACATTTCCATTTAAGTCAAAAATTGAATTATGACTTGGACATACTAGATTATTGGCTGCACTATTAATATTTACAGTAAAACCTGCATGAGTACAATTTCTAGATAAAGCTCTAACTCCTGTATTGCTAGTTCTAAGAACAATTATTCCTCTGCTATCAAAGGTATCACTTCCACTTAAAGCAATAGCACCACCAGTACTTTGTAAAGTTTGGTATATCATTGATGTATCAATAGTAATAACTCCTGTAGATGGATCGTAGTTGTAACCAGTATTACCCCCGCCATCATCACCACCGCCGTTATTACCACCGCCGGAGTCTCCACCACCGGAGTTTCCACCTCCAGAGTCTCCACCACCGGAGTTTCCACCTCCAGAGTCTCCACCTCCAGAGTCTCCACCACCGTTATTTCCTTCATCAGATGATGTTGGAGAGCCACCACCTCCACATGCCTCAAGTAAAAAAGCTGTTCCACCTACAATTGTAAGTGTTGATGCTTTTTTAATGAAATCTCTTCTTGACTTATTAGTAGGTTGCTTTTCGAAACAATCGCAATCGCATTTTACTTTTTTTATTTCATCTGTCATAAGAAAACTTAATAAAAAAAAATTAATATTAAAATTTGATACCAATTTTTTTTTATATTGAAGTGTATGAAAATTGATAAATCACATTTGTTTAAATTATTTTTAATGAAAATTACATTTTTTTCATTTGTCCAAAGTCAATCAATAGTAACACAGGAGTCGTACGATTCAAGATTTACTCCTCGTGAAATTGGTTTACCTGAAAATATGCCATATGTTAAATCTCTTATTTGGGGTGAAGAGGGAGCATTTAGAAAATTAAATATTGGACCTGAAACAAGAATTGAGGAATTGCAATTAAGAAGAAAAATGCTTCAGGCTCATCAATGGCTTGGTATTATTACCTTAGCAGGGTTAGCATATCAATATGATGTGGGAAAAAAACTTTATGAAGGTAATGACAGTAATTATTGGGATTCTCACTATGACAAGCATAAAGCAATGGGATATTTTACGTATGTGACTTACATGTCAACAGCATCAATGTCGTTTTTTTCACCACCAGCAAGAAAATATAATAACAATATGAGTTCAATAAGATTTCATAGGAGAATGGCAGCAATACATTTTACCACTATGATGGCCCAACCTTTTCTAGCAAAAAAAGCAGTTGAAAATGGTAAAAGGTATAATGAACTAATGGATGCACATTTAAAAGCAGGAACAGTGGCATTTTTTGCTTTGAGTTTAGATGCATTAGGGATTACTTTTTTTAAATGAAAAAGTTTATTTTAGTATTATTTATTCAATTTCTTTTTTCTCAATCATTGGTTGATTTTGACTTAGGTAAAAGTTTTATTTCTTATGACGGTAAACATCCAGCACATAATTGGACTGGTATTTCAAAAGATATTCAAGGTATCGTTGAAATCAACAAGGAAGATCTTACAAAATCAAACGTAGATTTATATGTACCCGTTTTTAGCTTTGATAGCAAAAATTCAAATCGAGACTCAAATATGCTTGATGTAGTTGAAGAGTATTATTATCCATACGTGAGATTTCTTTCTACAGGAATTGAAAAAAATGAAAATGGTTTCATAGTGATTGGAAATCTTAGTTTTCATGGAATAACAAAAGAATTTAAAATTCCAGTATCTTTTAAAAAGGAAGAAAATGTTATTTATGTTGAAACAGATTTTTCAATAATGCTTACAGATTTTAAAATTAAAAGACCTTCTCTTTTGACTGTTAAAATTCGTAATCAAGTAGATATCAAAGTATATTTAGTTGGATCTATTTAGATAGCTACAATTAAAACCGAGTATTATCCAAAAAGATAAAATGTCCTATTTGGAACCATTACAAATAAGAAAAAAATTAAATGTAAACCAATAATGATTCCGAAAATAGCTAGTAATTGAATTGTATTTTTATCCATAATATCCTTTAAATAGACGCTTGAATATAGTGATTTCTGGAAATAAAATATGAACTCTTTTTTGATAATCTCTGTAATGAGGTCTTGTTCTAAGAATTTTAATTTCGATCCAAGGAATGCTTGCAAACAAAAACATTGCTGTCATTGCAATGGGTGCCAGCAAAAAATAATTTAGCCCTGTAAATGAAAATCCAAAAATATAAATACCCCACCAAAACATAATTTCACCATAGTAATTCGGGTGACGAGAATAATTCCATAATCCTTCTTGAATAATTTCTGTTCCACTAGGATGTATCTTTCTAAAAGCATGTAGTTGTTTATCACTAATTATTTCTAAAAGTACGCCAATTATACATAATCCAAAACCTAAATAAATGCTCCAATTATAGGGTTCTAAAAAATTTTGAGCCATTGGCATGCAGCAAAAGAAAACTATGAAAGTCGGAAAAAAATGTATACCACCTAGATTTCCAATAATTTCAAAAGAATTTCCAAGATTATTCCTCATATCAATATACCTCCAATCTTCGTGGTGTAATCCATCCCATGTTTTCATCCAATTATAAGTTAATCTTAAGGACCAAAAAAGTACTGCAACCATTAGAAGTATTGAAGGAGTATTAATAATATAATTATTTTCAGCTAACCAAAAAAAAGCGATAATGGGAGGAATAACTGACCAATATGGATCATAAAATGATGAATTTTTATAAGAAACACTAAATGAATAAATAATGAATGTTGCAATTATATCAGCTATCAGAATCTGAAGCATTGGCGAAAAAGCAGAGGAAAATCGTAATGATATGAAACCAAGCATTACTGCAATTACATATGCAGCTAAAACTGTTAAAAGACCTTTAGTTTTTATTGTCATCTATAAGTGATTTAAAATTAACTTTTTCAAAAGATAAATAAATATATCCCAAAATAATAGTATACAATAGAAATATGGAATGCAAGAGTATTGCGGCTGTCTGGGATTGATCAATTTCTATTCCATATAAAGTGAGAAAATAGATAACAGCCAGATGATATGTTCCAATTGCAGCAGGAGCTATTGGCAAAGAGGTTACAATGCTAGATATAACTGTGATTCCTACATATTGTTGAAAAGATAAATCTATGTTCAAAGACTTTAATAATGCATACATATAAGCCACAAATGAACACCATAACAGAAAAGAAATACTACCAAGCTTGATTTTGTTTTTGGATACTAATAAATAACCCTCAACAAAATTTTTGGTAATTGAAAATTGTTTTTGAATTTTATTAGCGACATAATTATTACCAAAAATAATAAAAGAGGTAATTATGTATAATAGTAAAATTCCAATAGAAAATTCTATTCCCAGCACATTATTAAAACCAAAAAATATTAAAAAAATACTAAATAATCCTACAATCCATAAGTCAATAATTTTTTCGGCAACCAAGCTTCCAATAACAAAGCTAAACTTTATAGTATTTGAATTGACTGATAAGAGTTTAGCTCTAGCTATATCTCCAGCTCTAAATGGAAGTATGTTATTTAAAAAATATCCAATATGAGTTGTAGAAATATATTTATGTAATTCTAAATCTTTTGGTGAATCTAATAAAATCATCCATCTTAATGATCTTAGAATAAATGTTATAAAGGTTGCAATAAATGCAGCAAAGATATAAGCCATATTTGCATCCAACAGAACTCTAAAAATATCTTCTGTGTTTACTTGATTAAATGCGAAGTAGAGACATAGTGATGCTACGCAGAAAGATAAAATTCTTTTCAAGGATCCTGTTTATCTCTTTGGAATTCATAATTGACGATTCTTCTTTTCATTTCCTCGCCTTTTTCATCTAAATGCTCGCTTGTTTCCATTGGGCTTTGATATTCTAACGGGACGTTTGTATCAACCTGGCAGTTACTCATTAATCCTAGCATTGCAATTAGCATTATACTGGCAATAATAGTTGGAAAGTGCCTACCCATTTAAATTAAAGTCTTTAAAAAAGTTCGTATTTTTGTATAAGTAAATAGCTTCAATTAAGCCTAATGTATTTGATATAGCAATGACCACAAACCATACTCTATGATTTTTTCTAGCTGCAAACCATACACCAAGCATTGACCATAAGCCTTGATATATTGATAATCCAATAATTAAAGCTGGGTTTTCTTTTAAAATTGTAGAAAAATTTGTTAAAAAATCCATATAAGCTCCTTGATTAAGGGTTAAAAAGAAGAGAAACTAAGAATACAAATAAAATTACTCCTCCAAATATTCCCCAATAGTATAATCCAAATTCCATTTAGGATATTAAATATTATTATGTGAGTTGAAAAGTATTATATTTCTGCATGGAAAAAAGAACTCCAAATAACACTCTAATAAAAATGTATACCACATCATGGTGTGGTCCATGTAAGATGGCTAAAAAGTTTTTAACTGAAAAGGGTTATAGTTTTGAAGAGATTGACATAGAAGAAAATAATATAACGAGGGATGAGATGGCTTCTATGTCGAAAGGACATACTGTCCCTCAAATTCTTATCAATGATTTACCAATAGGAGGTTTTGAAGACCTTCTTCAATTATTTACTACTGAACCTTTTAAATAAAATTATTTCCAAAGTTTTAAAATTTTATTTTTAAAATCTTTTTTAGGATTCTCAATTATTTCAATCATTAAATCAATTGGATCATTATATAGTTCTTTTTTCTGTTTTCCATATCGAATCCAAAGTTCAATATTTTCTTTAGTGAATTCTGAACATATAGTTGCATGTTGAAGCTCATTTAAAATTTTAGCGTTATGTTCTTGCTCAGGCTGACCTAAAAGAGGTTTGCAGAGAATTTTTTTACCTAGATAAATAGCTTCAGCTGGTAATTGAAACCCAGCATTCGTGAGAAGCCCATTACAAGCAACTAAATCTTCTTTAAAGTTTTTATTGGAATAAGGCTTTAATGTAACATTATCAATTTGTATTTCTCTATCCACTGAACAATAGTAAATAAATTCCTTGCTTTTAATAGTGTTTAAAATTGAAATCATCTTATCTTTTTCTTCCCAGGCAAGATAAACAAGAAAAGTATTTTTCATTACTGAAACTGAATCTTGATTTTGTAAACTTTTATCAATAAATGGTGAAAGTATGGGTTGATTGAAATGGTAAAAATGGGAAGAAATTGTACTATTTACTGGCGAATAAAATCTTAAAAAAAATAAACTAGTCAGTCTCATTTTGAATGATTTAGGTATTTTTTTTAGAAAAGAGTATTGATGTCCAATACCAATGCAATGAATCCCTAGTTTTCTTGCTGCATAAGCTGATATTGGTTCAAAGTCAGTCACAACTACATCATATTCTTTTTTAATTTTAAAAACATCTTTAGTGAATTGAATTAAGTCAATATTTAATAATGTTTTGAAAACACTTAATTTTCCATTTTTGAAAACAAAGGTGAAGCCTTTTTTAATAACGTATGGTTTAAATTCCTCAAGATCAAAAAAGTCTTTAACATCTCTACCGCTAAAAAGAACAGTAACCTTATGACCTCTTTTTTTTAGTTCTGATATTGTTATTCTTGAACGAGATAAATGACCATTTCCTGTTGCATTGACCCCATATAAAATATTCATATTATAATTTATAATTTTGTGAAAATCTTTCGAAGAAATTTAGCTTCTAGACAAAATTTTTCTAAGAATTGTACTTGATGTATGAGTGGTATATGGAAAATAAATTATCTCAACTCCAAAATGAGAAAATTCTTTTTCAATTTGATTCCATTGATCTGTGCCTTTCCAATCATCACCAACAAACATTTTATCAAACTTCAAATTATTCCAAGCTTCCACTTTATCATAGCTAGTTTGAGGCACTACTTCATCAACATATTTCACCGCCTCAACCAAATCCATTCGTTCTTGAAATGGTATGAAAGGTTTTTGATTTTTAGCTGACTCACATAATTCATCAGTGGTAACACCAACAATGAGATGATCACATTCTAACCTTGCTCTTTTGAGAATATTAAGGTGTCCTATGTGGAATAGATCAAATACTCCTGTAGTATATCCAATTTTTTTCATTTTCTTCTATTGTCCTAGTTAAAAAATTTGAGCCAAATATATACTAGCAATTTTCTAATAAAAAAGTGACAATTCTTTTGCTAGCTTTACCATCAAGGGTTCCTGCAAGTTTTTTTAGATATTCATTCGCATGATTGGATAATGCAAAATTAGAATCTAAAAGATTTTTAGAATGCTCAATCATTTCATTGTATGAATTTGCAGGTCTAGCGATTTGACCATAATCATCATAGTCTTTATCCATCCTTGCTTTAAATCTGTAGGAAAAGATTCCTCTATAATTCCATCTTAATTGTAAGAAAGTACACCATAAAACTGGTTTATTAAGCGCAGCAAACTCAATGATTGCGCTAGAAGCATCGCTAATCATTAAATCAGCAGACTTCAAGAAGGGTAAAAGCGAATAATCGTCTACCTTTGCTAAGTATGTGTTATCAAATGATTCCCAATGATTAAGTAACTCTCTTTGTTTGAGATATTTTTTCTTACTCATTGAAAAAAAGTGTGGTTTAACAATTATATTATAATCTTCTAAATCAGCAGGAAAATTTTTTGAAAAACGCTCTATACTGCTCGGATAAAAAGTTGGAGCATACAAGATTGTTTTTTTATTTTCGTCTAATCCAAGAGCTGTGAAGTCAATTCCATCTTCTTCACCATTAACAATTGGATCCATTTTACAAAAACCAACATTTTGAAAGCTACCTTCAGGATACATCTCGCAAAGCCTTTTGAAGCGATAACCGCTTTCAACAAACCTAACCGTCGTTGATGAATCTGATTTTGAATAATAGCTCTTTTTTGGACCAACACCGTGTCCAAGTTGTGCTGTCTTACTATGGATATGAATTTTATCTAATTCTGGGAAGGTATTACCCAGAAATATCCAATTTGGCTTCTCTGTTAAGTAAAATTTAAGTGCATGATTTTTATTTTGAACCCAAAAAGTTGTTAAACATTCCTCTTTAATAATTTTTTTAACTATATCATCAAATTTTCCACGGTGGAAAATAAATTTTGTCTCAAAAACATTTTCTTTTTGAAGTTCTTTATATATGGGTAGATATTGAGGTAAGTAGTATAGTTCTTGAACGTCAAAAAATATTGTTTGTTTTTTATTCATTTTGTCCTGTGAATTGAAAATACTGCTTTAATATTAAAAGCTGAATCAATCTCTCTTGTTTACAGTTTTTAAATTGTTCTACAAATTTATTTGCATTATCTATGATTTCAAGACACTTATCATTATTATTATTGTAAAATTCAATTTTTTTCTTCGCATCTGAAAAATCATCTTTGACTTTTATATAGTGAACTCCATCCTTAAGCTTTCCTTCCATAAACCAGCTTTCATACTTTGGTTTAGGCATGACACAAACTGAGTTTGAGCTCATCGCCCAATGAAGATTTGTTGAAATACATTTTCCCTCTAAACAGAAAATAAATTTGAAGTTAAGTTGATCTTTTATTGACATAAAACTTTTCCTCCACTCCACATCTTGTTTCGGACTAGTTTGTCCAATATCAAATAAAGGAATTTTATAAAAATTTTTAACAAAATATTCCCGATGAGGATTATTTCTTATGTCTCCTCTCCATACAGCTTGATTTTTTTTATTTTCAAATTTTTCAGGATCTTTAATGAAATGAAAAAGTTTTATTTGATTTAACTTTAGTAAAATAGAATTTTGGTTATTGGAACCAATAGGTCTTGATTTAACAAATGTTGGATATGGAGGATGTTTCTTAGCAATAGAACTATCTATATTATCTTTTGTTGAATAGATAAAGTCTACTTTATTTTTCTTATTAAAAAACCGTAGCAACATATAAAAATCTATAAAATGTGAATTCTGCTTATTTTTAAAAAACTGATTCCAAAATAATTCAGATAATTTTTTACTTTTATTCGAAACTCTAAAGTTTGAGGTTTTTTTAAAATAATATTTTACTCTTGATTGAATATGTTCTTTTTGAAAACTATCATTTAATATATTTTTTAATCTCAACCTGAAAATAACGCTCGGAAAAAAATATACCAAAGGTGTGTAGTAAAGATAATATAAAAGTTTTCGTCTTTTAGCGTTTGAACTTTTAAGATTTTGCATTAATTAATTCCAAAATCAGTTTTTGTAATCTTAGTTTCTAGCGTCGATTTTCTTATTAATCTATTTTTTTTAACAGCATCTTTATTTTTATAAGGTCTTGTATGATAAAGATGAAGTACAGTTGTTCTATTTCTAACTTGAAGAGATTTGATACCATTATTATTTAGCCTATACCCAAGCTCACAATCAAGACCTCCATATTCCATTCGTTCATCAAATCCCCTTGCTTTGATAATATCAGATCTCCAAGCAGAAGAATTATTGCCATTAAAAGTTGTTTTAGTTGGAGTCAATTGATCTAAAAAACGTGCTAAAAATTGATTTTTGACTAACTTAAAATAGTTTTTTCCAATCGGTTGACCTTTTTTTAAAAGATACTTTTTGCTAAAGCAGATTTGGGATTTAATATCTCCTATTGTTAATAAGTTGGATACTTTTTTTGTAATAGGAAAATGACCACCAGAAAGAAAATGACCTTTTTGAGCTAATCTAGAGTGTGTTTCTAAGAAGTGAGAATCAGGAATACAATCACCATCCGAAAAAACTAAATAATCATTTGAAGATTTCAAAATTGCATTATTTAATATTTTACATTTTCTAAATCCATTGTCTTCATGCCAAACATGATAAATTTTTTGGGGAATTAAACCCTCAAATGCTATAACTATTTCTTTAGTTTCATTTGAAGATCCATCATCTGCAATAATAATTTCAAAATCATTAAAAGTTTGAAGGGAGTACCCTGTAAGCACTTTTTCTAAAAAATGAGGCTTATTATATGTTGATATGATAACAGATATTGATGGCATTTAATAAATTATTTAGAGGCAATCTTATAAGCCATTTTTTTTTAAATTAAATCTTCATGAGCGTAAAGATTAAAAAACAATGCATTGTATTACTTAGTGGCGGTCTAGATTCTTCTACTGTTTTGAACATTGCTTTAGAAAATTATGATGTTACAGCACTTATATTTGATTATGGACAAAGGCATAAGTTTGAAATTTCAGCAGCAAAAAAAATTGCTAAATCAGCAGACGTTCCTTTCAAACTAATTAAAATTGATTTAGAGCAATTTGGAAATTCTGCTTTAACTGACAATATCGAAGTACCTAAAAATCAAGACATTGGAAAAGAAATTCCTATAACATATGTTCCGGTAAGAAATACAATATTCCTCTCTTATGCACTAGCTTTTGCAGAAGTAAATAATATTTTTGATATTTTCATTGGTGTTAATGCATTGGATTACAGTGGCTATCCTGATTGCAGGCCTGAATTTATTGAAGCCTTCGAAAAGATGGCAAATGAGGGTACTAAATTCGCACAAGGAAATGAAAAAATAAATATTCATACTCCATTAATTAATTATACAAAAGCTAAAATTATTATTAAAGGTACAAAGTTAAACGTAAACTACTCTCTTACACACTCATGTTATGATCCATCTATTGATGGATTATCTTGCGGTGAGTGCGATGCGTGTATTTTAAGGAAGGAAGGATTTAAATCTGCAGGGATTTCCGATCCAACAAGGTATATATGAGTTATTCTGTAAAAGAAATCTATTTTACACTTCAAGGAGAAGGATTTCATACTGGAAAACATGCAGTCTTTTGTAGATTTTCAGGATGTAACCTTTGGTCAGGTTTAGAAAAAAATAGAGAAAAAGCGATCTGTAATTTTTGTGATACAGATTTTGTAGGAACTGACGGCATCAACGGAAACAAATATCAAAATGCAGAATCTTTAGCAAAAAAAATTGATGAAATTTGGGATAAAAATTCAAATGATAAATTAGTTGTCTTCACTGGCGGTGAGCCATTATTACAATTAAATGGAGAATTAATTGATTTACTGCATGAAAGAAAATTTAAAGTAGCAATAGAAACGAACGGAACCATACTTCCTCCCAAAAATATAGATTGGATATGCGTAAGTCCAAAAAAAGGAGCCGAGTTTAACCTTGACTATGGCAATGAAATTAAATTAGTTTATCCACAAGAAGGATTAGACCCAGAAGAATTCCAAGATTTCGATTTCGATCATTTTTTCATTCAGCCTATGGATGGAAAGGATTTTCAAAAAAATATCTTGCAAAGTGTATCATACTGTATCGAAAATCCGTTGTGGCGTTTAAGCTTGCAAACTCATAAAATAATGGGAATTGATTAATATGTTTAGATTAAAAAGAAAATATGAATTTCATGCAGCAAGAAAACTTACTGCTTTAAGAAAAAATCACCCTTGTGGTGATCTGCACGGACATACATTTGCAATTACTATTGAAGTTTCTGGATACGAATTAAAAAATGAAGGTTGGATGATTGATTTTTACGATATTGATTCTCTTTATCAAGAAAAAATTCACAAATATCTTGATCATAAATTTTTAAATGATATTAAAGGTTTATCAAATCCAACCACAGAGCAAATAGCAATGTGGATTTGGAATAAATTAGAAAAAGATTTAAGTGGATTATATTCAATATCTGTAAGTGAAGGCGGTACCTATGGCTGCAAATATTATGGAGGAAAAATTGGCTAAAGCTGATGGTAAAGAGTTTAGTTTTTTAAGTGAAGATCATATTGATTCCTCATTCTTAGAGACTTTTGATTTTGATGGTAAAAATCAATACATCGAAACAAAGACAAGAGAATTTAGTGCAGTATGCCCATTTAGCGGCCTTCCAGACCTTGCAGATGTTATAATTGAATATTATCCTGAAGGTGGAAAGTGCGTTGAATTGAAATCATTGAAATACTACTTCGTAAGCTTTAGGAATGTCGGGATTTATCAAGAAGCTGCAACAAAAAGAATTTATGATGACCTCAAAAACATATTAAATACTCCAAAAATTAGGATAACAACTATTTATAATACCAGAGGTGGATTTGATACCACATGTGTAGAGGGAGCTTTAAAATGAATTATTTTCAAAGATTACAAAAAGCAATTTTTTTAGACGTCAATTTCTACGAGGAGGTAGAAAAAGACAAAAAATTCACAGATCAAGCAATGATGACAGTAGTACTAGTAGCTGTAGTTCAGGGACTTATGATTGGAGGATTAGCACCAATTTCTCTTGTTCAGGGTATAATGGGGAGTTTAATTAGATTTGTCATTTGGGCATTTTTCATTGCATTTGTTGGAACAAGAATTCTTCCTGAGCCTGAAACTGAATCTAATACAGGAGAATTGATAAGAACATTAGGATTTGCTTATGCTCCAGGTCTACTAGTTATTTTGAAGGTTTTTCCAGTCATAAATTATTTTATTGATCCAGTTGTTTTAATTTTACAAATCGCGGCAATGACAATAGCAGTCCGACAAGCTCTTGATTTTAATAGTACCGTTAGAGCAGTTGGAGTTTGTATTGTTGCATTTATATTAATGTTTATTTCTTTAACATTGTTTATTGGTTTTACTGCTTTTTTTGTAGGTGTTGCTGAAAATGCAGTTGCGCCAACTTCTACTTTAATAGAATCTTAAATCAAGATTTATGTTTATAATAAATACTCTATACATTTATTAATAAAAATGATTGAACTGACTGATTATTCAGAAGACTTATTTGATTTTGTTCTTGAATCAAATAACATAAATAAACCTCAAGTTGGCTTTTTGCAAAAAGATAGGCTAGAACTATTACTTCTAATGGCTAACTACTGTAAAGTTGCGAAATTTAATGGCCATCCTGCTGGATTTTTATTATGCTTACCAGAAAATAAAAAATATGATAGTACAAACTATGAATGGATTTCAAAAAGATTCTCAAATTTTATTTACATAGATCGAATTTCAGTACTGCCAAAGTTTCAGAATGAAAAGATTGGTTCAGCACTATATAATGATTTATTTTATTTTTCAGCATCAGAAGGTTATGACTATATATTGTGTGAGGTTAATATTTTGCCTCCAAATCCTGGTTCAATAAGGTTTCATAAAAGATTTGATTTTGAAGAGTGTGGTTCGCAATTTAAGGAAGCGGGGACTTTAGACGGCTATGATTACTCTGTTGAAGTTCAGTTTCTACGCAAAAATTTAAAGTAGTAATAAGAAAGGACTATTATGAGCAACTTTTGGCACGATTTATTATTTCCAATTTATTTTTTTATTGTTTTTATAGCTGCCCATATAGCGTTATATATAATGATTTTTAAAGGAGATAATTCTAAGTGAATAAAAAACAAAAAAATGCTAAACGCAAACAAAAAAAAAGACGACTAAAGATAAAAGCTAAGAGAGCTGAATTGCTAAAAAATAAAATTGTAATAGCTACCCCAAAGAAGGCTACCCCCAAGAAAGTCGCTTCCAAAAAAGCTTCTCCTAAGAAAAAAGCTGCACCAAAGAAAAAAGCTGTTCTAAAGAAAGATAAAGATAAAAAGTAATTATTAGATGTTTCAGTCTAATTCTACTTTTGGAATTTATTATTCTTCTGTTATAGTTCTTTTTAGAAACAAAAAATATTTTTTTTTAATATTATTTTTAATTTTTTGTCCTTTCATAATCATTTTAAACAGAATTTTTCTCTTTTTAGATTATATTTTGGTCCCTGAATTTGAAAAAGCAAAAGTTAAAAAACCTATTTTTATAATGGGAGTTAATAGAAGTGGCACAACATTTTTTCATAAATTAATTTCCGATTCAAATCAATTTTCAACCTCTACAACGTTGGATTTAATTATTCCATCTCTTTCATTAAGAAAGCTTTTATCATTTATAACGTATGCTCTCAAATATTTTAAGATTGATCAAATTGAAAAAAAGAATAAAGGACATCAAGTTAAGTTAGATAATGTTGAAGAGGATGAAATGCTTCTTTTCATTCATAAGCTTGATTCTCTTTGGGTATCAAATCATTTAATTCCTTGGTTAAAGTTTGACGTAAAAACTAAAAATTTTATTAAACATGTTTATAGAGATAATTCAAAAAATGATAATAGAAACATGAGATCTATGTTATTTTGCAAAGATTTTTTCCAGAGACAAGCTTTCTTAAATAAAAACAAACCTTACCTATCAAAATCAAATCCATTCATTTTTAAAATTGATTCAATTTTAAAGGTATTCCCAGATGCTAGATTCATTTTTCTGGTCAGAGATCCTTTAGAAACTGTCCCTTCATATTTTTCACTTCAAGAGAAAGTTAAATTTGGTAATTTGCTTACAGATAAAGAGTTAGGATTATTAAGGAAAGAAACTTATTTAGAAATAATTGAATGGTATCAAGAAACCGAAAAAGTGAAATCAAGACTCAACAAAAAACAATTTATGGTCTTAACTTATCCACAAATTAAAAATGATTTACAAAATAGTGTTAGATCGTTCTATAAATTTATAAACGAAAAAATGACAAAAAAGTTTGAGAACGAAGTTTTAAAGTTTTCAAAAAAGAAATATGTTAAAAAACATCAAAATAAATCAATTGAAGATTATGGTTTTACTAAAAAACAAATTTTAGATGATTTTGATTTTGTTTATCAAGAATACTTTACATAATTTTATTGCATGAATTTTTTAAATTTTTTTATTACCATAATTTTAATTTCTTCAACTCAGCTTTACGCTCATTGTCAAGTCCCTTGCGGGGTTTATGATGATGCAATGAGAATTAAAATGATTGAAGAACACACTTTTACCATTTTAAAGTCTATGAATTACATTAAATCCAATCAGGATGATTTACAGCAGCAAAATCAAGTAACAAGATGGATTATAACCAAAGATCAACATGCTCAAGATATTCAAAATATAATTAGCGAATATTTTTTAACTCAAAGGATTAAAAAGAGAGACGACTCAAAAGAAAGCAAAGATTTATATCATGCTCAATTAGCCGTCCTGCACAGTATTCTTCAAGATGCGATGAAGTGTAAACAAACTATTGACACTTCCAAGACTGATTCATTGCTAGAAAACTTAAATAAATTTGTTAACTTATATTTTGATGAACACGGTAAAAAGCATTTAGGAGCTTTGAATTGAAAAAATATATATTTTTAATTTTATTTTTTGCCCTAATAGTTTTTCTTGGAAGAGTTTTGCCACATCCTTATAATTTTACACCTTTAATTGCAATTGCTCTATTATCTGGTCACGCATTTCCTAGTAAATCATTAGCTTTAATTGCACCTTTATTAGGATTTTTATTGAGTGACATTGTAATAA
>CABZMF010000002.1:40000-161198 GCA_902526795.1 uncultured Fidelibacterota bacterium | reverse complement strand
TTAATAAATAATATGCAATCCCAAAACCAATAATGCTACAAACATTAAATTTTAAAATAAAACCAAAATCAATTATAATAATTCCTAAATCTATCAAATAATCACTATTCATTGAACCAAAGTTAAAATTGTATGATAACAGAAAGAATTGTTTTACCGCACTTCCATCAGGAAGAAGAAAAGTAAGCATGTCGCCAACTAAAGTGCCTAATAATGCACCAATACATAGACCAAACACTATTAATTTAACACTTCTTGGTTTCATATCTTTCCCAAGGTTAAGCTTACATTCTCAAAATCGTTTTCTCTAATTACTGTCATATTTATATTATCTCCAGCCCTTAAGTCTAATTTAATCAAAACAGCTTTAATTTCCTCCAAAGATTCAATTCTATAACCTTCTACTGCTATTATAATATCTCCTCTATATAGTTCTTCATTTCGGGCAGAATCAGAGTAATCAACCCTGTCAATGAATAATCCTAATTGATCTCGATTTTCTCCATAAATATACTGTGTTGCGGAAAGACCAAATGAAACTCTTCTATCAATAACTCCTTTAAGCTTTAATTCGTTTGCAATTTTTTTTGCAAAATTTATTGGAATTGCAAATCCTAAGTTTTGTGAATCTGCTTTCATGAAAGTATTTATTCCGATAACTTTACCATTTGAATCAATTAATGGTCCTCCGCTATTACCAGGGTTCAATGAGGCATCAGTTTGAATCATGTTATCTAATAGTTTTCCTGACTGAGAATCAACGTTAAAATCTGCGTTAATAGCACTTATGATGCCAGCTGATGCAATTGGCTGATATTGAGCATTTGAAATCAAATTTCTGGGATTTCCTAGAGCGATTGCCCACTCACCAACTTTTACTAGATCAGAATTACCTAAATTGCAATAATCGAAGTCGTTTCCATTTATTTTTAATAGTGCAATATCAGATATCATATCAATTCCTGCTATTGAAGCATTATAAGTTTGTCCACCAGGCACAACAACAGTAATGTTTATGTCTGTTGTAAAAACTTTTGAACTAACATTATCTTTTATATTATGAGCATTAGTTAAAATATACCCGTCTTCACTAATAATAAACCCTGATCCATTAGAAGAAATTGGTTTGAGGTTTCTATAACCACCCCACCTTGTCCTTCCAACTAATTCCTGACTCCTGTAAATACCAACAACCCCTGGACTTGCAATCTCAACTGCATTGGATATAGCTGTATCTTTTGAAATCAAAACTTCATTACTATCTAAGTTTCTATCAATACACCCGAAAACTAGTATTATGCATAAGACGAAAGTTTTAATCCTCATAAAAAATTTCCTTTAAAATTAAACCCTTACTTGGGGCTTTAAATATTTTAGCATCTTTTTTTGGATTTTCTATTAAATTTAAAAAGTATTCAATCGTAATTTTATTTTGACCAACAGCAATCATAGTTCCAACTAAATACCTTACCATATGATGCAAAAATCTATTTCCATGAATAATATATGATATTTTTTTTTCATTTTTATCATCTAAAAACCATTCTGAGTTAAAAATATTACATAGGTTATTATCCTTACCTGAAAATTTTGAGAATGATAAAAAATTATGTTCACCTTCAATGAGATTAGCTGCTTCATTCATTAAATCAAAATCTACATTCCTCACAAAATAATGATTCATTAAATTGAGAGGGTTTTCTTCACAACAGCATAAATACTCATACTTTTTACTTTTTGCATCAAATCTACTATGGAAATTATCATCCACTTTTATCAATTTTGAGACCCTTATTTCTTTATTAAGCCTAGCATTAATCGCTCTTTTAAGATCATTTTCAGATAATTGTGAATTAATATCAAAATGTGCAACTTGGCCTAAAGCGTGAACACCACTATCTGTTCTGCTTGCTCCATAGACTTTTACTTTTTTTTCATTATTAAGTTTTAATATTGATGATTCAATTTTGTCTTGAATACCAGACTTATTTTTTTGAGATTGAAATCCTGAAAAATTTGTTCCATTATACTGAATTGTTATTTTATATCTACTCATTTTAACTTAATTAAATGATTAAATACATTTCTTTCATCTATGTTTGATTTAATTAGTACTTCGCCTGATGGGAGAATTATTCCTGAAATACCATTATTTGCACTTTGAACAATTGGAACACCCAGCTCAATAGCTCGTAATTTTGCATGTTCAAAATGTTGGTAAGGCATTGCTTTTCCTACATATGAATCATTTGTTATAACAAAAATTATTTCAGCACCTTTATCAACCATTTTTTTAGCTATCTTGTAGCTACTTGAATCATAGCAGATCATAATTGATGATTTAACATTATTTATTTCAAAAGTACTATAATTTTTACCAGGTGTAAAACTACCCATATCATCAAATTGATTAATTTTTGTCAACCAATTTTTAAAAAAAGGAACATATTCTGCAAAAGGAACTAAGAAAATTTTTTGATATGTATCGTAGAATCCATCTGACTTCATAAAAATTGCACTATTATAAACTTCTACTTTATTATTTAAAAAAACTCTTTGAGGTATACCAGTTATTAGAGAAGATTTATTGAGTTTTTTTTGTAAATCAATTCTTTTTTTAGAGTTTGGTTCAGCTAAAAAAGATGTTAAGGCAGCTTCAGGCCAAATAATAATGTCTGGATTTTCTTTTAAAGACTGGTTGAGAAGGCTTTCCATGATCATTTCATTTCTATAACTTAAACTTGGATTCCATTTTTCATCTGGATAAATGACAGGCTGACCAATTGATACTTTAATTTCTTTTGAAAAATTAGACGAATTGTAATTATAAATGGCAATATGGCCAATAGTCATATTTATAATAAAAATGAATGAAAAGCCATAAAGATATTTTTTTTCTTTTGAAGCATTAAAACTATAAATAAGTACGTTGAAAAGAATAATTAGCAAAGTAGATAAATCTACATGAATACCAACTACCTGAATTAATCTGTCATAACCAGTTTGACTTAAAGGTAGATTTAACCAAGGAGCAGCTAAAGGACCAAAATCTCTTAAATTTTCAATTAATACCCATAAAAATGGAATCAAAATTAATTGAAAATTTTTTGAGGACTTAATTCTTTGAAAAAAATCTAAAATTATTAAAAAAACTACCCAATAAAGTGGATAAAAAATACATATTGCAATGTAGGATAAAAACGCTACTTGTAATGTTGTACCTGAATTCAATGCTACCCAATGGGTAATTATAGCATAACTAGTAAATCCGGAAAGATAAAAAGCAGAAACCTTTTCTTTGAATTCATTCTTTTGATAAAAAATTATCAATAAGGGAACTAAAAAAATCCATGCAAGAAACCCTAAATGAAATGGAGGAAAAGATAATCCTAATAATAAGCCACTTAAAAGAGAAAGTAATAAGTTATTTTTACTCATTAAACTAATCCTTTATCTAAAAATGATTGAAGTATAATGGTTGAAGCAATTAAATCAATCTGTTCTTTATTTTCTCCTATTTTAATATTTTGTTCTTGCATTATCTTTTTAGCTGATTCGCTTGATAGTCGCTCATCCTGAAAAAAAACTTTAAATTTCATATTCTTTAATTTATCGCTGAAATTTTCAACTAACTTTGTCATTTTATTCTTGTCGTTGTTCATATTTAATGGATAACCAATGATAAAAGTATCTACATTATTTTCAAGAGCAATGGCCTTAAGTTTAGTAAAAAGTTCATTTTCATTCTTATAACTAATTACTTTTAAAGGAATTGAAATAATTTTTGATGGATCAGATATTGATAAGCCAATTTTTGCAAGACCAAAATCAATGCCAATTAATTTTTTAGTCATGTACACGCTCAACAGAATCAACATTTTTTATTTTTTGAATGTCGTCAATAACAGCATCTAATTTCTTTCTACTTTGAACCTTACAGATTATCCAAATATTTGCAATTCCTCCCTCTTTAACATCGGTGGAAACATCTAACATGTTTACGTTATTTCTAGAAATTATATTAGCAATCTCATTCAACATACCTGCTGTATCAATACATGTGATATGAATTTTAGAGCGAAAAGCTAAATCATCCTTAGCATTCCAATTAACTGAAACTAACCTATCTTTTTTAGAAGAAAGTGATGATAAATTTGAACATGATTGCTCGTGAACAATTAAACCTCTTCCTCTAGATATGTAACCTATTACTTCATCTCCAGGTATTGGATTACAGCATTTACCATAATCAACGACTAAATTTTTTACACCATCAAGATTAATACCTTCCACATCAGATCTAGCTCGATTTATAAATTCTACTTCTTCAATCTCTTTATTCAAATTATTGTTTAAATCAGAAAATATTTTTGGAATTAAATCTTTAACAATTACTGCACCTTTACCAATATCAGAAAGCATGTTATTTAGTGTTTTAAATCCAGCTTTTGAGTATTTTTTTTTGAAATCTGGCATTCTATCTAATATCTTAAGCTTTCTTAGAGACTTTTCTAGAATTTCGTTACCAATTTTAATACTCTCTTCAAGTTCAATTTTTCTTAAATATTTTGAAATTTCGTGCTTTGCTCTTGAAGTTTTAACAAACTTTAACCATCCGCTATTTGGAGTTTGATTTTTATTTGTTTCAATTTCAACAATATCTCCACTTTTGAGACTATAACTTAAAGGAACTAGTTTTTTATTTACTTTTGACCTAACTGTTGTGAATCCTAATCCACCATGAATTGCAAAAGCAAAATCAAGCGGAGTTGAATTTATTGGAAGTTTGATTAGATCACCCTGTGGTGTAAAAACAAAAATTTCATCCTCAAACATGTCAATTTTAAGTAGATCCATTAATTCTTCAGGTTCAGAATTATCGCTATTTAACATTGATAACAAATCCCTTAACCATTGTACTTGAGAATCCAATTCTCTTAGTTTGTCATTTCCCTTATAAAGCCAGTGCGCAGCAACACCAACTTCAGCAGTTTGATCCATTTCCTTAGTCCTAATTTGAAACTCTGTTAAACGGTTATCTTTGGTTAAAACAGTTGTGTGAATAGACTGATATCCATTAGATTTTGGTGTTGCTACAAAATCTTTAAACCTATCTTGTAATGGAGGGTATATGCTATGAATTACTCCCAATGCAAGATAACATTCTTCAATTTTATCAACAATGATTCTTATAGCATATAAATCATAAATCTCTTCAAATTTTTTTCCTCTACTATTAATTTTTCTGTGAATTGATGATATTGATTTATATCTACCAAAAATATTTGATTTAATTTTATAGGAATTTAATTCTGATTTAATAGGTTTTATTGCATTCGTCAAAATATCCTCATTTGATCTTGAAGAACTTTCAATTTTCTTTTTTATGCTATTGAAAGCTCTAATATCTAAACATTTAAGCGATAAATCCTCTAATTCCCACTTAAGTTTTGCCATTCCAAGTCTATGGGCTAGAGGTACAAAGATTTCTTTTGTTTCCATGGCAATTTCTTTCCTTTTTTCTGGTGATAGAAATTGTATTGTTTCCATATTATTTAATCTGTCAGCAAATTTTATAATGATAACTCTGAGATCTTTTGCCAGAGATAGGAAGAGTTTAGTAAAATTTTCTGCTTGTTTATGCTCTTTTGAACGAAATGCAATATTTTCGACTTTTGTTACTCCATCTACAAGTAAAGCTACATCTGAACCAAACTCGTTTTCAATATCAGATAACTTAACTTCAGTATCTTCAACTACATCATGTAATAATGCGCTAATAACAGTAGTATAATCCATATTCCAATCAATCAAAATATTTGCAACATCTATACTGTGGCTTACAAAAGGTAATCCAGACTTTCGTTTTTGTCCGTGATGCATCTTGATTGAAAATTCAAGCGCGTTTTCAACTTGATTTCTGTTTTTTTTTGTTGAGATTCTTTTTAGAAGTGCTTTACTTTTTTTAGTAATTACTTCATCACTATTTTTAATGACATTGTTGCTCATATCTAAAATTCAGTATGATTATCAAATCTTGCGTAAGTATCAATAAAACTAGCCTTAACTCTTCCTGTTGGACCATTTCTTTGCTTTGCGACAATTAGGTATGCTATACCCTTTAATTCTTGATCATCTTTATCATAAACAGCAGGTCTAAATAAAAATATTACTACATCTGCATCCTGCTCAATAGCACCACTTTCTCTTAAATCTGAGAGAATAGGTTCTTTTTTAGTTCTTTGCTCCACTGCTCTAGAAAGCTGAGATAAAGCAATAACCGGTATATTTAGCTCTTTTGCAAGGGCTTTTAAAGATTGCGTAATTTGTGATATCTCATTTTGTCTATTTTCAGCATTTTTTGGACCTTGCATTAATTGCAAATAATCAACAACAATTAATTCAATATCTTTTTCTCTTTTTAACCTTCTTGCTCGAGCTTTTAAATCTAAAATTGATAAAGCTGGAGTATCATCAATGTAAAGGGGAGCCTGAGATAGTTTTCCCGCAGCAATATTTATATTTTTCCATTTTATATTTGTGCTACCTCTACGAACAAGAGAATTATCTACCTTTGCTTCTGAGGTTAATAATCTTTGACCAAGCTGATCACTTGACATTTCAAGGCTAAAAATTGCCGTTGCTGAATCATTTTCAATTGCAGCATTTCTTGCAATTGTTAGAGCTAGTGCTGTTTTACCCATTGAAGGTCTTCCAGCTATAACTATCAAGTCACCTTTTTGAAAACCTGCGGTTAATTTATCTAAATCAATTAGTCCTGAAGGAACTCCAATTGTTGAGCCAGGATTAGCAGCAATTTCTTCAATTCTTTTTACTGTGCTATTTAAAATTGGATCTATATGTTCATAAATTTTAGATGTTTTGTTTTCACTTAAGTTAAAAATTGATTGTTCTGCCTCATCAAGAATTGATCCAACTGAATCTCCTGCATCAAGAGCTTTTTTTGATATTTCATGAGAAGTGGTAATTAGATCTCTTAACATTCCTTTTTCTTTTACAATCTCTGCGTAAGTTTCAACTCTCGCTGATGTTGGGACTTTTTCCACTAAGCCAGTTAAGTAATAGATTCCACCAATTGATTTCAAATTTTTTCCTTTCTTAAGCTCATCAGATACAGAAACAGTATCTATGGGATCATTATTGTTCATTAAAGAAATCATTGCTTCGAAGATTTTCCTATGGGAATCTTTATAGAAATAGTGACTAGAATCTAATATACTTATTGCTTTATTGGCCGCATCTTCATCAATCATCATTGAACCAAGAACTGCTTCCTCAGCTTCTATAGCTTGAGGTTGAAGGTTTAAACTCTCGATTTTTTTATTTTCAGCCATTTTTATTTATCCACACTTTTTCAACAATTAAAAATATTTATTTTAATAGATTAGTAATCTTTTAATTACATGACAAGATAATCCTTAAATACTAAAAATTTTTATTTTAGTTGCCAGTCAATAGTTTGTATGCTTTTTTCCTTTAAAAATTTATTAGTTTGAGAAAAAGGTTTTGATCCAAAAAATCCTCTATGTGCTGATAAAGGGGATGGATGAGCTGAAGAAATTATCAAATGTTTTGAGGAATCTATTACGTCTTCAAAATTTTGAGCTTGATTTCCCCAAAGTATAAAAACTACATTTTGCGCACTTGATGAGACGACTTCAATAATTTTATTTGTAAGGATTTCCCATCCAAGACCTCGGTGAGAATTTGCATTATCTTTTTCAACTGTTAAAACTGTATTAAGTAATAACACACCCTGATTTGCCCAAGGTTGTAAATTACCAGATTTTGGAAAAGGAATTTTTAAATCAGATTCAAGTTCTTTGAAAATGTTCACTAAAGATGGAGGAAAAGGAATTCCATCATTAACGCTAAATGATAAACCATTTGCTTGCCCATATCCATGATATGGATCTTGACCTAAAATTACCACTTTAATTCTATTTAAAGGCGTAGAATTTAAAGCGTTGAACATCATAGAAGCTTTAGGGTAAATAATTTTTTTTGAATAGAGAGTACGGATTTGATTTGAAAGATTTTTCCAATATTCCTTGTCAAACTCATTTTTTAAGCTCAAATACCATGAATCATGTATCTTTACTTTTTTTGATGTAGAATTTGATAATTTACGCAAGTATATTTCGTTTCCGAAAAGTTGCTTATTTTGTTTAATAAATTTTTTTTTAAGGAAACTAGCGTTCAATTGACTCTTCAGTTTTATCCCAGTCAACATCACCCTCAAGAAATTCGTCAAGAGCTAAAGAGGTTACTTTATCTTCTTTATCAAAATCTATAGTTTCTCTTGAAACAGGCTCAGCTAAAATTCCATCCTCTGTCTCTTCGTTTTCATCTATCATTTGCTTAACAATTCTATCTTGAAGCATCTGTTTTGCCCTTTTTGATGAAACAACTACAGCTTCATAAATATCGTCTGTTTTTTTTAATAATTTACTAAATGATATTGGTTCAACCGCCATTTTAATCCTCTTTTTTATGTCTATTTACTATTTTTTTTATTTTTTCAAACGTGGTTTCGAAGTTATCATTAATAAGTATATAGTCAAATTCTTTTTTTAATTTGTCTTCTTCTTCAAACCTACTAAGCCTTTTGTTTATTTCTTTATCAGTCTCTGTGGACCTTAAAACTAATCTTTTTCTTAATTCATTTAGATTTGGAGGAGATAAAAAGATTGAAATTACATTATCAGGATAGTAATTCATTAAACTTACGGCTCCATTAACATCTAATTCAAAAAATAAAAGCTTACTGTCATTAATATATTCTGTTAAACTGCTTAATGCAGTCCCATATAAATCTCCATGAACATTCTCATGCTCGAGAAATGAATTTTCATTAATCATGTTTTCAAATTTTTCTTTGCTAATAAAATTGTAATGGACTCCATCTATCTCATATTGTCTTTTTTTTCTAGTTGTATACGAAACTGATATTTCAATATTTAGATCCCTTGATAATAATTCCAACAATGTTGTTTTACCTGATCCAGAAGATCCTGAAATTATAAAAAAATTTTTCATAAAATGTTCCCGATTTGCTCTCTTAATTTTTCAGCTTGTATTTTAAGGCTAATAGCACTTTTTGATATTCTCTTGTCCAAAAATTTTGACATTATTGTATTAGACTCTCTATTGATTTCTTGAAGGATAAAATTAATTTTTTTTCCGGAAAGTTGTGGAGATTTTATTGATTGAGATATTTGTTCTAAATGACTATTTATTCTGTCAACTTCTTCTGAAATTTCAATTTTTCCTAATTCCTCAAATGTTTCAATATTTGATTTTAAATTAACTTTTTTGGTAAATACTTTATCTTGTATATTTTTTATTTTTTTTAAATCTTTATGAGCAATATTTAAATATTTAAAAAATTCCTTCTCAATTTGCATTCCTTCTTTTTTTCTCATTTTCACCAATTCTTTTGTAGCCAATTTTAATGTTGAAAATATTTTTCTTTGAATAGATGAACTGTGCGAATTATGTGTTAAAATATCATTGTTTTTAAGAAGTTGGCTATAGTTTAGTTTGACGCCAAACTTTTTTTCAATCTCTTTATATGCCTTTAATACGCTTGATGTTTTATGACTATTATATTTAAATGAATCTTTTGAGTCAACTTTAACAATTAATGAAATTGACCCTCTAAAAAGTTGTTTTTTGAGGTACGATCTAATCTTGTATTCTAATGGTCCTGAAAAATCAAAAGATCTAGTATTTAGTTCAAAATATCTTGAATTGAATGATTTTAGTTCAATATTTATTGATAAATTTGAATCTTCAAAACTTGCAGAACCGAAACCTGTCATACTGACTAGCATTAAGCATTAACCCTTTTTTTCATCTTCAATAAATATAATAAAAATATTCCTATCGGAAACAGTAGTGAAAATATAGGGAAAATTAATTTAAAACTATAATTATCTGCTATAAGACCTCCAAGGTATGCTGCAAGTCCAGATAGTCCGAACATTAAGAAAAAATTTAAACCAAATACTACGGATCTTATTTTAAGGGGAGTTATATCTTTTATTATTGAATTAATTAAAGGCTGAATTGAATACATTATAATTGCTAAGAGAACTGAAACAAATATAATTAATGTTTTTCCAACAAAAATTATTGATATATAAAGAGGTATAAGTAAAAGAAAAACTATAGAAAGTAATTTAATCCTATCAAATTTGTCACCAAGATATCCTGATAAAATTTGTCCTAAAAATCCTGTTAACATTATTGCTGAAACAATTGAATTAGAATTTGAACCAAAATCTATATTGAACACAGAAGGTATAAATGTATTAAAAATCGTAAATGATAAGCCAACTACAAACGAAATAATAAAAAATATTGTTAAGATTGAGTTTTGCCTTTTGTCATAAAAATCATTCGAGCTAATAATATCCATTTTTTCTGTATTTGGAATAAATTTTAAAGAAAGAGGCAGCAAAAAAATATTAAGAATTGCTGTGAAAATAAATGCATAATGCCAACTGAAATGTTGTAAAGCAAAAAAAGATATTAGAGGTCCAAGTGAAACTCCAATTGAACCGAAAACTCCATGAAAGGCATTTGCTTTTGCAATATCTTTATCAAAAGTTTCTGAAATTAGAGTCAAAGAAACCGGATGATGAATACTTGCAAAAAGACCTAATATTATACTGCTAAATGAGAACATTAAAACATTATTTGAAATACTAACCAATAAAGCAGAAATAAAAATTCCAAGTTGAGAAAATACAATTAATTTTTTTGGTCCATATTTATTATATAAAAAAGACATTGGCAATGAACCAACACCAAAACAAAAACTTACAACACCAAATATTAGACCTACTTCTGAAGCAATTAGGGAAAAATATTCAATTAAATTAATGTAAATGCTAGGTATTAACATCATAATGATGTGGTTTGACATGTGTGATAAACTTAGAACAAATAGAATGTATCTTGCAGGCAAGCTTTACTTCTTTTCTGCAAGACGAGCAGCTTTACCAGATAAACCACGTAGATAGTATAATTTTGCTCTTCTTACTTTATTTACTCTATCAATTTTGATAGATGCAATTGATGGAGAATGAATTGGAAAAATCCTTTCAACTCCAATACCATTAGAAATTTTTCTTACGGTAATCGTTTCAGCAATTCCAGAACCTTTTCTAGAAATGACAGTCCCTTTAAAAAGCTGTTGTCTTTCTTTTTGACCTTCTCTAACGTTGACAAAAATAGATAGAACGTCTCCGGCTTTAAAATTTGGTATATCTTCTCTCAATGTATTAGTCATAACTTTTTTTTTCATTTAAAAGATCAGGCCTTCTGTCTTTTGTAACTTCAAATTTTTTATCATTCCGCCATTTAGCAATTGCTTTATGATCGCCAGATAATAATACTTTTGGAACTTTTAATCCATCAATTTCATCAGGACGAGTAAAATAAGGAGCATCTAATAAACCGTCAACAAAAGAATCAGTCATTGCAGAATTTAAATCGTTTAAAACTCCAGGTACTAATCTTGCTATTGAATCTAAAATTATCATTGTTGATAATTCTCCATTAGAAATTATGAAATCTCCGATTGACACTTCTAAATCAACGTATTTTTCAATAACTCTTTCGTCAATACCTTTGTAATGACCACAAATAAAAATAAGTGATTTCTCTTTACTAAGATTACTGCTCATTTTTTGACTTAAAAACTTTCCTTTTGGCGAAGGATAAATCACTTTTGGTTTTTTTTTTGATTTCGAAATACAATACTCAATCGCATTAAATAAAGGTTTGCACATCATAACCATTCCACTTCCGCCGCCATAAGGTTCATCATCTATCTTTTTGTATTTATTGTCCGAAAAATCACGAAGATTTACAACTTCAATATTTAAGAGATTTTTTTTCTTACCTTGATTAATGATATTGTTTTCGATTAACACATCTATTGTTTTTGGAAAAGGTGTTATGATAAAAACTTCCATTTGTTTCAAAAACTTTTAATGAATAATTATTTTTCTTCTTCAGCTGGAGCTTCTTCAGCTTTTTCATCTTTAGCTAGAGCTTCCTCAGCTGGAGCTTCTTCAGCTTTTTCTTCTTCAGCTGGAGATTCATCAGCTTTTTCTTCCTCAGCTGGAGCTTCATCAGCTTTTTCTTCCTTAGCTGGAGTTTCTTCAGCTTTTTCTTCTTCTACCGGAGCTTCCTCAGCTTTTTCTTCTTCAGGTGGAGTTTCTTCTGAAACTTTAGCAGCAGCTTTTTCAGCTTTTGCATTTTCTATTTTAGCTTTATTTGCTTTAATTCTATCCTGGATTACCTTATCTCTTTCTTTTTTCCATTTTTCAATAGCTTTATCAATCTCTTTTTCAGCTAAACCTTGTTTCATTAGATGCCATCTGTAAGCTAAACCTGATCTTTTCATTAACTTATTAACAGGATCAGTGACTTGAGCGCCAAGCTTTAACCATTCAAGTATTTTATCTTCTTTTAGATTATAATTTTTTTCTTTATTACTTTCGATGGGATTGTACCAGCCAACCTGCTCAATTGCAGATCCATCTCTTCTTTTTCTCGAATCGATAATGATAATTCTATAAAAAGGTCTATTTCTTCGACCAATTCTTTTCAGTCTAATTTTCGTTGCCATAAATTTATAATTCTCTTTTTTTATTTTTTTATTAAAACTGGCGTAATTTGTTTAAAAGTAATGAATACTACAAATGATTTATTTTATGAAAAGTCGATAGATATCAACTTTGAAATTCCCTGTTTTTCAGCAGTAACTCCATAAATACAATCTGCAGATTCCATCGTTAATTTATTGTGTGTTACCATAATAAATTGAGTGGTTCTACTGTAGTCTTTAATTACATCAGTAAATTTTTTAATGTTTATATCATCAAGAGGAGCATCTATTTCATCTAATATACAAAATGGACTTGGTTTATATTGATAAATTGAAAATAATAAAGCAATTGCTGTTAATGATTTTTCCCCTGCAGAAAGCATTTTTAATGAGTCATTTCTTTTCCCAGGAGGCTGAGCAAAAATATTTATATCAGAATTTAATGGATCACTAGGCTCTGATAACTTTATTGCACCTTTACCACCATTAAAAAACACCGTAAACATTTTTTTAAAATTATCACTCACTTCATTAAAAGTTTCTAAAAAATGATCTTGAGCAACAGTATCGATTTTTTTTATTGCTTCCTTTAAATTATTTTCTGCATCTATTAAATCTGATTTTTGATTTAATAAGTTTTTTAACCTATCCGATTTTTCTTCATGTTCATCTTTTACAGCCCAATTTATAGGACCAATTGACTCAATACTTCTTTTAATTTTTTCAATCCTGTAAACCATATCAGATATACTGTAATCTTTAATTGAAATAATACTTGTATCCTTTCCAAATTTTTCAACAAGATTTTGCATAATTTGAGACTTTCTTAATTTGGACTCTGCAATTTTCATTTCTGCTTCTTTTATCTCATAAAAAAGATCATCTTTGCTAAATTTATCCGAATCCATCTTTGCCCTAATAGATTCCATTTTAATAAATGCTTTATTGACATCATTTTCTTTATGTTCAAGATCTAAATTATTTAAATTAATCTTGGCTTGAATATCTTTAATTGACTCATCCATTTTTGAAAAATCAAATTCTTTCTCTCTCTTATAAATATCTATTTTATTTTTGTAGTCTTCAATACTAGCTTTAAGTTTTTCATATTTTTTATCTGTTTCAATAACAGTATAATTTTTATCATTGAATTTTTTTCTGCTTTCATCTGATAAACTATGATTGACATCATTATCTGTTACAATTTTGATATAGTCATTGTCAAATTTATTTAACTGATTTATTTTTTTTTGAAGCTCGTCTTCTAGAAGTCCAACACCTTTTGATGATTCTTTATTTTTTTCTTGGATTTCTGAAAGTAGCTTTTCTGTTAATTTATCAACTTTAGCTTTCTTTTTTGAGAGTGATTCTTTTTCTTTCAAATAATTGTCTCTAGCCCTATCAAATTCAACACTTTTAACTTCCTTTTTCGAGGTATTTTTTTTTAATAGTTTATTTTTTTCTTTTAGCATGACTTCGAGTGGATTAATTATATTATCGAGATCAATTATTCTAGCTGAAGATAAATTTATCTCCAAGGATTTTAATTCAGCAGTTAGCTTTTTGTGTCTTTTAAATCTTTTAAGTTGTAAATCTAAAGCTTTTACCTGAATTTGGATTTCTAAAATAATGTCATCAATTCTTTCTAAATCCCTTGCATTTAAATCAAATTTTTTAAGGGTTGATTTTCTTTTAGCTTTATACTTATTTACCCCAGCTGCCTCTTCAAACATTTGTACTCTACTATCATCTTTATTTGACAATATTTGCTCTATCATATTTAATTCAATAACTGAGTATGCATCTGAAGTTAGACCTGTATCAACGAATAGATTTGAAATATCTTTTAATCGACAGTTGTTTCTATTAATGAAATATTCACTTTCACCTGAACGATAAAGTCTCCTACCAATTTCCACCTCGTCATATTCAATAGGCAAAAGTCCTTTATTATTTTCAATTGTTAGGTAAACTTCGCATAAACCCAAAGGCTTTACATTTGAAGCTCCATTAAAAATAACCTCTTCCATTTTAGAACTTCTTAATCTTTTGGTTTTTTGCTCACCTAAAACCCATCTTATGGCATCTACGATATTTGTTTTACCACAGCCATTTGGACCAACAATTCCAGTAATCCCTTTGTTGAAAAGAATTGTTTCTTTTTTTGCAAATGATTTGAAGCCAAAAATTTCTAATTTTGTAATGTTCATTATTCTACCCTGGTGGCCATCCAAGAGATCGACCACCAAGTAAATGTAAATGAATGTGATATACGGTTTGCCCACCATCTTTATTACAATTAAAAATGGTTCTGTACCCAGTTTTATCTATTCCAAACTTTGAAGCCATATTTTTTGCAATTTGAAACAACCTGCCAACTAATTTTAAATCGTCATCTTTAATATCATTTAATGTTTCAATTTTCTTTTTTGGAATTATTAGCAAATGAATTGGAGCAGTTGGATTTATATCATCAATTACAATAATTTCATTATCTTCATAATGGACATTTGCTGGTATTTCTCTTAAAATAATTTTTTCAAATATTGTTTTAGTCATTATTAATCAATAATTCATTAATGATTGACACCAAAGATAATATTGCTGTTTCAGACCTTAATATAGTTCCTCCAAGGTTAACTTTAATGAAATTTTTTTCATTTATAAATTTTTTTTCTTTTCTAGAAAAATCGCCTTCAGGACCTACAATTAAATTAATTTTATTATTCTTGCTTAACCCATCTTTAATTACATCTAATTTATCAAGAATGGTTGCTTTTGATTCAATGATGCAAACAATATTAACTGCATCAGAATCATACCATTCTTGAAAAGAAGTGAGTTTATTTAGTTTTGGGAAATAAGCTCTCATACTTTGTTTGCATGCCGATCTAATTGAATGAAGAATTTTATTGTGATTTATTGATGATTTTACGGATTTATCAAATTTAATTGGGGTTAATTCGTTGATTCCAAGTTCAACAGATTTTTCACAAGCTATTTTGAATCTACTATTTTTTATTAAAGGTATAGCTAGATGAACATAATAACTTTGATCAAAAAGTAAATTTTCTTTTTTTAAAATTTTTCCTTTGACATTTTTTTTATTTATCTCATTAATGATTGCGTAATAAACTGAACCCTTTCCATCTGTTAAAGTCAAATAAGAATTTTCTTTTAGTCTTAGGACAGAAGCAACATGGTGTGATTCACTCTCATCAAGCAAGAAATTTGAATTCTTGATATTTTTTTTATCAATAAAAGAAAAATTACTCACGATTTATCTGATATTTTAAAAATAAGTAACCACCACCAAAATCTTCTTTTGAATGAATTGGTTTTTCGACATTCAGATAATCATAACCTAACCCTAGTGATAAAGTATTTCCCGAAGATTGTGAAAAATTAACCCCAAAACCTAATGACGCACCTAAATTAGTTTGAGATTCAGTGCTTCTCCATTTTTTTGAAAAACTTGAAATTGTTTCGTCTCCATCTACTGCAATAAATGGACCAACCGAGAAAGTAAGATAAGGTCTAAAACTATTAGCAATTTGGCCGTCGAATAAATAATAACTTGTTTTAAAAAATATGGGAAATAGTAGAATGTCTTTTTCTCCTGCAACTGTAAATTGATTATAATAAGGATTATATACTGGAAATTCGTCATTTCTGATATCGTAAAATCTTAAATCAACACCAATTGAAACATTTGATTTTCTAAATGCTTCGTATTCATAACCAAAACCATATCCGTTATTTGCAAAAAGAAAATTAATATTTTGCATTTTATCTTGTGCATTTAAAAAAGTTGTAGTGATCACTACTAATATCATTAATACTACTTTATTCATTATCTTCAAATTCAGCATCTTTTACTTTTTTAAAATCTATTTTTGTATTTTTATTAATAATTATTTTGTTTTCTCTTTTTTTTGTGAATCGATAAATCATCCATAAAATTAAAATTGCTATTAAATACTTAAACATATCATGATGGATTAAAATATTTTATTCCTTTATGTGGCTTATGAATTTCACTTAATAAGTTATCAAAATCTTCTGAACTTTCAACAAAATCTATATTATTTGTATTTATTATTAAAAGTGGTCCCTCCTCAAAGTTTACAAAAAATTCCTGATATCTTTCATTTACTTGATTTATATAATCTTGCGTAACATGTTTCTCAAAATCTCTGCCTCTTTTTTTAATATTTTTCATTAGTCTAGCAGTATCAGCTTGTAAATAAACGACCAAATCAGGCTTTACAATATCTTTTTCTAAAATATCAGCCACATGACAGTAGAGCTTAAACTCTGCCTTTGAATTAAGAGTAAAGTCAGCAAACAGTCTATCTTTTTCAAACATATAATCTGAGACAACTCCTTTTTGTAACAAATTTAATTGTTTAATATCTTTTTGTTGTTGTTGATATCTTTGTAGGAGAAAAAAGATTTGAGTCTGAAATGCATTGGACTCTGGATCATCATAAAAATCTTTAAGAAAAGGATTTTTTTCAAATTTTTCAAATACTTTTCTAGCATTTAATTTGTCTGCAATCAGTTCAGCTAGGCTTGTTTTTCCAACGCCAATTGGCCCTTCTATTGCAATGTATGTTTCTAACTCTTTCATGCTTTTTTATTTATTATATATTTTTGAACTACTGAAGTATCAGGACACTTTTTAAGTAAATCAACAATTTTAATATTTGTTTTAGGAAAAATCTCATCTGGTACTAGCTCAGCCAAAGGAGTTAATACAAATTTTCTTAACATAGCTCCTGGATGAGGTATTTGTAATTCTGGAGTATCAATATAACTATCCTTAAAAATTACAATATCAATATCAATAGTTCTTGGCTGGTTTTTTTCTCTTTTTTCATCTCTGCCAAGCATTTTTTCTATTTCACGAATTTTATCCAAAAGCTGAAAGGCAGTAAAAGTAGTTTCTAATTGTAAAACGATATTTAAAAAAGATGGTTGATTTTCATTATACAAAGGTTCTGTTTTATAAAAAGATGAGGATTTAATTTTAGAAATTTCTACATATGAACCTAGAATAGCTATTGATGAGGCAATATTTGATTCTTTATCACCAATATTAGAACCAATAGATAAATAAACTTTATTTTTAATCATAATGATATTTTACGAACAAAAAACCCTCAAAATTGAGGGTTTTTGTATTTTATTTTCAAAATAGAATGAAGTTAGCATTACATCATACCGCCCATGCCGCCCATGCCCATATCTGGAGCACCTCCAGGCATTGGTGTATGATCATGCTCTTCCGGCTGATCTGTAATAGCTGCTTCAGTTGTAAGCAATAATCCTGAAATTGACGCAGCATTTTCTACTGCTACTCTTGCAACCTTAGCAGGGTCAATTATTCCCGCTTTAAACATATTTACATATTCATCCTTACGTGCATCGTAACCAAAATCATTTTTGCCTTCAAGAACCTTTTGAACTATAATAGATGCTTCAACACCTGCATTAGAACAAATTTGTCTTATGGGACCCTCCAATGCTCTTTGCATAATATCAACACCCACTTGCTCAGAAACAGATGCTTTAACTTTTGCCAAATCAAGACTGGCTCTTAATAATGCTACACCACCTCCTGGAACGATACCTTCTTCGACAGCAGCTCTTGTGGCATGTAGAGCGTCATCAACACGTGCTTTCTTCTCTTTCATTTCTACTTCGGTTGCAGCTCCAACATTTAAAACTGCAACTCCTCCTGAAAGTTTTGCTAATCTTTCTTGCATTTTCTCTTTATCATAATCTGACGAAGACTTTTCGATTTGAACTTTGATTTCATTTACTCTTGCATCAATAGCAGACTTATCTCCACTACCGTCTACTATTGTAGTGTTATCTTTATCACTAACAACTTTTTTGCATGTGCCAAGATATTCAAGAGTCGCGCTTTCAAGCTTGTAACCTTGTTCTTCAGAAATCACAGTAGCACCAGTTAAAATTGCAATATCTTCGAGCATAGCTTTTCTCCTATCTCCAAATCCAGGAGCTTTTACAGCTAATACTTTAAAAGTACCTCTTAACTTATTGACAACCAAAGTTGCTAATGCTTCCCCTTCAATATCTTCAGCAATAATTAAGATTGGTTTTCCAGCTTGTACTACCTTTTCTAGTAAGGGTAATAAATCTTTCATATTGCTAATTTTTTTGTCATGTACTAACACAAAAGGATCATCTAAGTCAGCTTCCATTGAATCAGAATTCGTTACAAAATACGGCGACAAATATCCTCTGTCAAATTGCATGCCTTCAACAAATTCTAAGTATGTTTCAGCAGTTTTAGATTCCTCAACAGTTATTACTCCATCTTTACCAACTTTATCCATTGCTTCAGCAATCTTTGAACCTATTTCATTATCATCATTAGCAGAAATTGTTGCAACTTGAGCAATCTGCTTGGAATCTGGTATGTCTTTTGACAGCTTAGAAATAGATTTTACCACGCTATCCTTTGCTAAATCAATTCCCTTCTTAATTTCCATAGGATTTGCTCCAGCAGTTACATTCTTAAGTCCTTCCGATATAATTGACTGAGCTAAAACGGTAGCAGTTGTAGTACCATCACCTGCTACATCAGATGTTTTTGAAGCAACTTCTCTGACCATCTGTGCACCAACATTTTCAAGTTGATTTTCTAACTCAATTTCTTTAGCAACAGAAACACCATCTTTTGTTACAAGAGGTGATCCAAATTTTCTTTCAACAACTACATTTCTACCTTTGGGACCCAATGTGACCTTAACAGCATTTGCAAGTTTATCAACCCCTTTTTTTAGTGAACCTCTTGCTTCTGTATCATATGCGATATCTTTTGCCATTTACTCCTCCTTATAAAATTGCCAGAATATCACTTTCTCTCATGATTAGCAAATCTTTGCCCTCATAGGTGATTTCTGTACCTGAATATTTACCGTATAATACTACGTCTCCAGCTTTTAAGCTCATTTTGCCAGTAGTACCATCTTCATTATTTTTTCCTGGTCCAACAACAACAACAGTACCTTGCTGAGGCTTTTCCTGAGCAGTATCTGGAAGTATGATTCCGCTAGCTGTTGTTTCATCGGCAGCCATTGCTTCTACAACTACTCTATCTTCGAGCGGTTTAATTTTTAATGACATTTTTTTACCCTTTATTTTATTAAAAAATCATATTTTCATTTATGCAAAAATGATGCCAAAATTTATATAAATGTTCATTTATACAAAAATGGTACATTTAATTATTTTGCACGGTAATTTTAAAATGTAGTATTTAGAATAACAAATGAAATTTTAATTATCTACCTGTACTACCAAATCCACCTTTTGCTCTACTTGATTCAGATAATTCATCTACCAGTTGAAACTCTATTGGAGAATTATCAACAGCTACAAGCTGAAAATATCTTTCTCCTCTTTTAACGTGAAAATCTTTATCATAAATATTATCAACCATCCCAATTAATTCACCTCTATATCCACCATCAATTAGGCCAATTGAGTTAGCAAGTCTTAACGGAGTTTTAGAAATACTAGATCTTGGGAATAAATAGTAAGCTTTGTTATCTAAGTTTTCACAAGCTATTTGCAGTGGAATAGACTTTGTGCTTTTTGCAGGTATGGTTTGATCTTCAACAACAAATAAATCTAAACCTGCATCACCATTATGAAAATGTGTATGATTTTCATAGAGTTTTTTCGCTCTGTCGTTAAAAGCCTTAATCCTTAACTTCATTTTTATGAATTAGAGTTCTTATTGGATAAGGTATATCAATTTGTTCTTTTTTAAATTTTTTGTGAAGTTTTTTAATATAACTATTGAGAATTGTATTATGATCACCAAAATTTTTACCTTGAAAATAAATGAAAAAATTAACACTTGAATCAGCAAACTCTCGAAATCTAATAACAGGTTTATAAGATTTGTTCACACATTCTAATTCTTCAAAAATTTCATTCGCAACTTCGAGAGCTACTTTCTCAACATGATCTAAGTCACTATCATAAGAAACTCCAATTTGAATTGGTACTCTAAAAGCTGAGTCCATAGTTGAAAAATTTTTTGATATTGAACCAGATAAAACTGAATTAGGAATTGATATAATATTATTTGCTCTTTCACGTATTGTAGTATACCTCCAACCAACATTTTCAACGTAACCTTGGTATCCATTATCTAATTGAACATAGTCGCCCTCTTGCATTGTTTTGCTAAGAAGTATATTAATTCCTCCAAAAAGATCAGATAGTGTATCTTTTAATGCTAATGATACTGCTAAACCTCCAACACCAAGAGCTGTAATTAGAGGTGTAATTGAAATGCCAAAAGATTGGAGAATAAATAAAATTCCAATAGAAAAAATTGCAACATTTGTTAAACCCTTAAAAATGCCTGTTGAAGGAAGTGATTTGTTTGTTTGAGACCAAATATCAAGTAAACCTAAAACAACTTTTGATACTGTAATACTAATGGAAATAATCAAAAAAGCAGAAATGATTTTTTGATAAATGTCTTCAGGGCCGGGTAAATCTGAATTTCCTACAGCAATTGATGAAAAACCTAAAAAAAACCAAAAAACAATAACTGAATCAATTGCATTAATTACAACATCATCGCTCTGCCAATTATTTGTTTCAGATAATGACTTTAATCTTGAAACAAGAAATTTTTTGAAAAATAATCCTAGAAGAATTCCTAATGCTATTGTAACTAATGGTTCAATCCAAAGCATTAAATTTGCTGGTATATAGTTTTTTATTCCCATGAAAGAACATTACAAATAAAAGTTTAATTGTTCAAGCATTGACAAAATTATCATTATGGCTCTAGCCAATCTCCATTTTCTTTAATCAAATAAATTAATTCTTCAACAGCATGCTTGCTTGGAATATTTCTTTTTACCAATTCTTTGCCTTTATATAATGAAATGAAACCAGTTCCCGATCCTACATATCCGTAATCTGCATCAGCCATTTCACCTGGACCATTTACAATACAACCCATTACAGAAATTTTCAAACCTTTTAGATGACTAGTATTTTCCTTAACCATTGCGGTTGTTTGCTGAAGATCAAACTTAGTTCTTCCGCAGGAAGGGCATGATATATAATCAGTTTTAAAGATTCTTGTTCTTGTGTTTTGTAAAATGAGAAAAGATAATTCATTAATTTTTTCTTTATTTTTATTTGAAGAAATCCAAATTCCATTTCCCATTCCTTCTAAAAATAGTGATCCTATATCAATCGACACATCGATAGCTACCTTTTCAAAGTCTGCATCATCATAATCTCCCTTAAAAACTATTGGATTTGTAATACTTTGTTCCTCAAAAAATTTAATTGAATCTATTAATTCATGTCTTGATTTTTTTGTAACATCTAAAACAAAAACCACTTTACTTTTAAATGATTGATTTATAGTATTTTTAATTCTATTAAAATCTAGTTTAATAAAATTAATTTTATCTGAAATATTACCACTTTTTCTAAATTCTTTGATCGAAGAAAAGAAAGGGAAAGAATTTTTCATTCTAATTTTATTCCATTCGCTATATGGAAGAATATATTTTTTATCTTTTTGAAACAAGGATGATTTTTCTTTAAAGATGTAATCGGGTGAATTGTCTTCAAAAAGACTTTCATCGCTTGAAATAATAATCGGAGGATTTTGATTACCAATATTTTCAACCTCAAATGATTCTCTTTTATAGAATGAAAAAGCTCTAATATTATTAAAATTTGATTTTCTTATTGGTATTGATTCGATTTTAGATAATATTTTTTCAGCTGCAGGTATTTCATGTTCAGGATCTTCTGTTAATGAAACTCTAATAGTGTCACCTAAGCCTTCTGATAATAAAGTACCTATGCCTAATGCAGATTTGATTCTTCCATCAAGTCCATCACCTGCTTCTGTGACTCCTAAATGCAGAGGAAAAAACATATTTTCTGATTCCATTTTTTTAACTAATAATCTATATGCATGAATCATAACAATTGGATTAGAAGACTTCATAGATAATATTACTTGATCAAAATTTTCATTTTTACAAACCCTTAAAAATTCCATTGCAGATTCAACCATACCAATAGGTGTATCTCCAAATTTGTTCATTATACGATCTGATAAAGATCCATGATTTGTACCAATTCTTAATGCTGTGCTATTTTTTTTACATGAATCAATTAAATCAATTAACTTTTTTTCAATTTTTTTTACTTCTTCTTGATAAGAGACGTCATCGTACTCTTTTACTTCAAATTTTTTCTTGTCGACAAAATTTCCGGGATTTATTCTGACTTTTTCAACAATTCCTGATGCAACTATTGCAGCATTAGGTGTGAAGTGAATATCTGCTACAAGTGGTTTTGTATATCCTTTCTTTATTAAACCATCTTTAATGTTTTCAAGATTTTTTGCTTCTTTTATACTTGGAGCTGTAAATCTAACTAATTTTCCTCCTGCATCAAAAATTCTTGAAGCCTCATCAATACTAGATTGAGTATCAGCAGTTGAAGCTGTTGTCATAGATTGAGTTTTGATATTATGCTTACTGCCAATATATAAATTACCAACTTTTACACTTAATGTTTTTCTTCTCATGTTATCTCACTTTAAAGGTAGTTAAAGACAAAAGTGCAAATAATATTCCAATGATCCAAAATCTTGTAACTATTCTTGATTCTGGCCACCCTTTAAGTTCGAAATGATGGTGTATAGGTGCCATTAAAAAGAATTTTTTTCCTTCACCGTATTTATTTTTGGTATACCTAAAGTAAATAACTTGTATTATTACAGATAAAGTTTCTAAAACAAAAACACCTCCTACAATCAATAATAATACTTCTTTCTTTAAAAGGATTGCTAACGTTCCCAAAGCAGCCCCAGTTGATAAAGACCCTACATCTCCCATAAAAATCATTGCCGGTTTTGTATTAAACCATAAAAAACCAAGGCATCCACCAAAAAATGCAGTAGCAAAAATCGTGAGTTCACTAGCTAATGGTAAGTAAGAAATATATAAGTAGTCAGTGAAATCAACTCTTCCTGATATATAAGCAATTACACCAAAAACGCTTACAGAAATAGCCAACAATCCAGCAGCTAAGCCATCAAGACCATCCGTAAGATTTACTGCATTTGAAGTAGCTGAAACAACAAGGATTATAAAAATAGCATAAATTATAGGAAAGAAGAAATTAATTGAAACATTCTTCAAAAAAGGAACAAAAGTTAAAAGAGTATAGTCTCCATATATATTTGTACTTATCAGTATGTATGAGATGAATACTCCAAGAAAAGTTTGAGCTAATAATTTATATCTCCCACTTAAACCGTCTTTTCTTTTTTTTACTACTTTTAAATAGTCATCATAAAAACCAACTAAACCCATCCAAACCATTGAAACACAAATTATTTGTATGAATAAATTATTTAAATCTGCCAAGAGAATGGTAGGGATAATTGTAGCCAGAATGATTAATACTCCTCCCATAGTTGGAGTCCCCTGTTTCTTCTTATGAGAATTTGGGCCGTGATCTCTTATTGATTCTCCTATTTGAAGATTAATTAGTTTATTCACAATAAAAGGACCAAATATAAAACTAATTAATAGAGCAAGAATCGCACTTGCACCAGCTCTAAAAGTGATATACTCAAAAAGATTTAAGAAACCAAAATATTCTCTTAGCGGTAATAATAATTCATTTAACATCTTTTAATTCATTTATTAATTGATCAAGTCGCATACTTCTGGAACCCTTTATCAAAACAATATCTCCGTCTGTTAAAAGTTCATTTAACTTTTCTAATAAAGAAAAATTATCACTGAAATGTAAGCTTAAAGCAAAGTTATTACTATTAGATTGTGCATTTTCAGCCAACCTGCCAACAGTAAGAAAAATGTCTGCTTTGCCAATTGCATATTTACCAACTTCTGCATGATAGCTCTCCTCTTTATCTCCTAGCTCTTTCATATCTCCAAAAACAAAAAATTTTCTATATTGTTTAAAACAATTTAGATGATCTAATGCTGCTTTAACAGATTCTGGATTCGCATTATATGAATCATCTATAATTTTTATCTTATTTAATGATAAAATTCCTCCTCTCCCATGAGGCATTTTGAAACTTTCTAAACAATTAATTAATAAATCTCCATTTAAATCAGGAAAGTTAGAATCTTTGAAGATATCATTTGTGACATGAGCAGCGATTTCTAAATTTTTTAAAAAAATATTACTTTTATGATCCTTAAAATTTATTGATAAAATATTGGGCTTCAATTCATTGAAGTTATATTTCTTTATTGAATGTTTTAGTAAAGATTTTTTTTCTTTTTCAATATTTTCTATTGAACCAAATCCATCAAGGTGTGCGGCAGCAATACTTGTAATTACTCCATAGTCTGGTTTAACTATTGAAGATAAATATTCAATATCTCCAACTTTATTTGCTCCTAATTCCAAAACATATATTTCAGAATCAAGTGAAAAAGATAAAATAGATAAAGGAACACTGATGGAGGTATTGTGATTACCTAAAGTTTTTTCAACTTTAAACTTTAATTTGAGAAAGTGAGCTATCAAATCTTTTGTTGTAGTTTTACCGTTTGAACCTGTGATTCCTACAATTTTTCCATCGTAGCGCTGTAGCCAACTTCTTAATAACTCTTTTAAAAAAATATGTAAGTTTTCAACTAAAAGATGATATCTACTTTCATTTTTATAAGTTGATAACGTATAACTTGCACCATCTTTTAAAGCTTGATCAACGAAATCATTTCCGTCAAAGTTTTTGCCTTTAATAGCGATGAATAAATCATTTTTTTTAATATTTCTGCTGTCTATCGATATTCCATCTATTGGCCTATTAAGAGGTTGATTGAAAAAAGTCTCAAAAACTGCTAAAAAATGATTTTTTTCTTTTAAATCAATTCTCATAAAATTCTTTAATTATATTACTATCCGAATAAAAATGTTTCTTACCATTAATTTCTTGATATTCTTCGATTCCTTTTCCGAAAATAATTAATATTTCATCAGGCTTTAAATTTTTTAAAGCAAATTCAAGTGCTTCTTTTCTATCATTGAAACAATGATGATTATTATTAGAAAATCCATTTTTAACATCATCATTTATTGACTCGATATCTTCAAATCTAGGATTATCAGGTGCTAAATAACATTCTTCAGAATATTTTTCAACAACTTCTGCCATTTTTGGTCTTTTTGATTTATCTCTTCCACCCCCAGCGCCAAAAACAACTTTTAATGGACGGCAAAAGCTATTTTTTAGAGTTTTTAACACTTTTAAGTATGCATCCGGTGTGTGTCCATAATCTAAAAATATCATTTGATCGGCTTTATTTTTTACCAAATGAAGTCTTCCAACAATATTTGTACAATTTTTAATTCCTTGTGAAATAGATCTACCTGAAATGTTCAGCTCAATAGCAATAGATGCAGCAAGAATGAGGTTTTCTAAATTAAATAAACCAATAAGCTTGGATTCAAAGTCTAAAGTTTTGGAGTCCCATGCTAAAGTTCCTTTAATTCCTGAATCATTAATACCATAGGTAGTACAAGAATAATCTACATCTTCGTTTTCAATAGAAATACATTTGGTACATGAATTTTTCTCTAAAATTCTCTTACCATATTCATTATCAATCAATACAACCGAAGAGCCGTTTTCTTTATTTAAATCAAAGAGTTTAAGTTTTTCACTAAAGTACTCTTCCATCGTCTCGTGATAATCCAAATGATCTAGTGAAAGATTTGTAAATGCAGTAATATCAAAAAAAATATTTTCTATTCTTCTTTGTGATAAAGCATGTGAAGAAACTTCTAAAACAACATTTTTGAAACCATGATTTTCAGCATGACTTAAAATTTCATACAAATCAAAAATATCCGGTGTTGTTAGGCCAGGATTGATTTCTAAAGAAGGTTTAATTCCACTTGTTCCAACTTGTAAGGTCTTTTCATTTTCAGAGTCTAAAATACTTTTTAAGATGGTTGAAGTTGAGGTTTTTCCATTTGTCCCTGTAATTCCTATCAACCTTACTTTATTTTGTGGAAAATTGTAAAAATTTGAACAAGCAATGCCTGCTGCAGTTCTTACATCTTGAACTTTAATTACATTTTTTTGAATTCCTATCTTTTCACTATCAGTAATTGCTAAGCAAGCTCCATTTTTAAATGCATGTTCTATAAAGTCATTACCATCGTATTTATCTCCTTTGAATGCAAAAAAAATAAATCCTTTTTTTACTTTTGAGGAATTATTAGTAAGACCTTGAACTAATTCATTTGGTAGTTCCGTAAATTCATCTAAAATAGAATTCAATACTTTATTTATTTCTATCATAAATAGTATTTATTTCAGAATGATTTATAACTGGAGGCATGTGCATATATCTAATGTAATCATCCAGCGATCTTTGGTCCCATGGATCTTTAAAATAATTGTTCGTATCTAAAAAACCTTTTCTTGAATTGAAATATGTGAACTTATCCAAAGATGAATTGAAAAAACTGGTTGAATAAAAATCATTATTATTAGAAATATATTTACTTGCCTTAATCCAACCAGGTAATCCAGCATCAAGATAAAGAGATGTAGAAGTATTTACAGGCAAAAACATGCCTGTATTATTTTTTCTAGCAAATCTATCGTATCTAGGAGCATTGAGTTTAATTGATTCGTTTAAAAAATCTATTTTAAAAAAAGTTTCAAGGGTTTCGTTTGTATTAATATTTGCTATGAGCATTAATTCTAAATCAGATAATTCTTCCACTAACAAAGGTTGAATATTGTCTGAAGTACCATCAATTACATCTTGTGCATTAAGACTGACAAAAAATAATAGAGATAAAATATACTTAATCATCCAAACCTACCTTCATTCTACTTTTTTTAAGCTTTGATCTTTTTTTCTTAGTTTCAACTCTTTTTACTTTAGAACTCCTAGAAGGTTTCGTAGGAATTCTTTTTGCTTGTATTTTAATATCGTAAAATAATTTTTCTAATCTATTTATGGCATCTTCTTTATTTTTTTTCTGAGATTTAAAAGATCGAGCGATAATTGTAATAAATCCATTTTTTGAAATTCTATTTCCATAAACAGATATAAATCTTTGCTTCATATCATCAGAAATATCTGATTCATATATATTATATTTTAATTGAACAGCTGTTGAGACTTTATTGACATGTTGCCCCCCTGGTCCGCTAGATCTAACAAAGGTAAAATGTAACTCTGATTCTTTAATTTTTATCATTAAAATTGTTTATAAAATTTACAGAAATTTTTATGAATAGTTTTACAAAACATAGAATAACAGTTTTTGGCATAAATGGATGTCATGATGCTATTAAATCATCAATTATTGATGTCAATCAAGTAATCATTGAAAGAAATTCTCCTGCAGAAAATAACGATAAAATCAATACTGTATTAGGCGAAATATCTCAAAATCTTATTGAAAAAGTAGATTCGGAAAGTTTTAAAAAATTCGTTGATAATAATAGAGCTCAAGGTATTTTTATTAAAGCTCAAGCTAAAACTTTTCACGAACTTCCGAATATTGAAAAAGAAACTGCTTGTTTTGTTATATTAGATCAAGTTCAAGACCCTCACAATCTTGGACAAATATTAAGGATTTGTGCTGGTGGAAATATTGATGGAGTAGTTATTACAGATCGAAACAGTGTATCAATGACGAGTGCTGTAGCTCAAGTTAGTCAAGGTGGGTTTTCAAAAGTTCCTTTATTCTCAGTGACAAATATCAATAAAGCTATAAGCCATTTCAAAAGTAATGATTTCTGGATAACAAGCTTTGAAAATAATATTGAAGCAAAAAATTGGTATTCTATTGATTTGAAAAGTAAATCTGTTTTGATTTTTGGTGGTGAAGGAAGTGGTATAAGTAAGCAGGTACTTAAAAATTCTGACTTTCTTGCAACAATTCCTATGTCTTATGATATGAATTCTTTAAATGTTGCTACTGCTGTAAGTGCCATAGTATTTGAAAGATTAAGACAAGTACTTAGCTAAGCTTAGCAAACTCTTCAGTTGCTTTCCAAACTCTCCAGACATTCTTATAGCAAATTTTTTCAATTTCTTCTTCTGAATAACCTTTTTTCAAAAGATGATAAATTACAATCGGGAACCCTTCGGGACCTTTCAAATCAGTAGGAAGCGTGTAACCAACTCCGTCAAAATCAGAACCAAAACCAACATGGTCTATACCAACTAAATTGACAACATGATCAATATGATCAGCAACTTTTTCAGAGCTAACATATAAAAATCTTTTATCGTATTGCTCCCTTCTATATTCATCATAAGAGGCATAATCAGTTGGATCTAAATTATTATCTTTAATATACTTTGCTACATCAGCATCAATTGGAGCTTTGGTATCTTTTGATGCTTGATCAACAAAATATGATGCAAAGTTTATTTGGACAACTCCTCCATTCTCTGCAAGTCTTTTAATCATATTATCATCCATATTTCTTTCCCAATCAGGAGTAAAGTGTCTACATGAAGAATGAGAGGCAATCGCTGGAACTTGGGTAACATCCATGACTTGATAAAATGCGTCATCAGAAACGTGTGAAATATCTACCATAATACCTACACGATTCATTTCTTTGACAACCTCTCTTCCATAAGCACTTAGACCATTATGTGTACGTTCTCCTAGATTGTATGAAGAGTCACAAATTAAATTATCTTCTGAATGCGTGAGGGTAATGTAGCTTATACCTTTATCATGAAAATATTGAACGTTGGATAAATCTTCTTCCAGCGGAGCTCCGTTTTCCATACCCATCGGTAATGCTATTTTTCCTTCAGATACAATTCTTTCAGCTTCTTCAGGGCTATGAGCAATCTCAAATTTATCTGGATGATCAGAAACAATTCTTTCAACAATAGCAATTAACTCTTCTGCTTTTTCTTTTGCTCCACCAGTTACTTGGTAAGTTGCAGGAACATAAATAGCCATAAAAGGAACATCTAGACCACCCTCTTTTGCTCTAACATAATCAAAGTCACCTGGAGACCTTTTTGAAATATCTTCATAACCCCACTTATGCATTCTCCATGGAGTATCAATATGACCATCTGTTATAATAAATTTTTGAGATAATTCTTTAGCTTTTTTCATCAACTGTTCATCATTATTGGAATTACAATTCATAATTAGCAGCGTTGAAAGAACGATTAAAAAAGATTTGCATAATTTCATTATTTGTATCCTTTTTCATTTGGAGGTTAGTAGCGGGAGTAGGATTTGAACCTACGACCTCCGGGTTATGAGCCCGACGAGCTACCAAGCTGCTCCATCCCGCGATCTGTTTGTATAATAACTATAAATAGAAAAAGGAGGAACTTTTTTTTAAAAAAAACATAGTATTAATGAGGAGCAGGTTAAAGTTTAAAATTACCTCTTAATTCCTTTCTCTTACCCTTGGTTAGGCTTTTAGTTTGCTCCTCTTTAAACTAATCAATTTTATAGACTCTTTTTGGGCGAATACCAATAGCAGTAACTAAAACATAAGATGTGGAATCAATTTTTTTTGCAATGTGATTAATATCAATACTTCCGTGTTCATTTGACCCAAAAATTAAAACTTCATCTCCGTAATGAATGTCTGCTGATCCAATGTCTATCATTAACTGATCCATACAGATTCTTCCAGTAATTTTAAAATTCTGATCTTTGAACTTTACAAAACCATCAGTATACCAAGGACGAGGTACTCCATCAGCAAAACCAGCTTGTACAACAGCTATACGAGTATCTGATTTGGTAGTATAGACTCCACCATAGCTGATATGGGTTCCTGCTTTAACATCTCTAATTTCAACAACAGGAGCAGAAAAAGTCATCACTGGTTTTATGGGAAGTTCATGTGGAACTTCATCTGAAGGAAAAGCTCCATAAAGAAGCATTCCAGCTCTTACCATATTAAATTTAGATTCTTTTACATTTAAAATGGCTCCACTGTTACTACAATGAATTAAAGTAGGATATATATCTAATTTTTTTGAAATTTTCACAACCTCATTAAACTTACCAAGCTGACTATTCGCAAAAGAAAGGTCTCCTTCATCTGCAGTTGCAAAATGAGAGTACAATCCTTCCAATTCAATGCCTTCAATCTGATTTGCTTCTTTTAAAAAGACTTCTGCTTGATCTAATGGAACTCCTAATCTCGTCATACCTGTATCAATCTTTAAATGAACTTTGATAGTATTTCCATCATGACTTTTAAGCGCTTTTAAATCATCAAAAGATGAAATGTTTAAAGTTAAGTTATACTTTACAGCTTCTTCAATTCTTGTTGGATCAAATTTTGCATAAATGAAAATATCTGTTTTAATACCAGCATCTCGTAATTCAATTGCTTCATCAATTGTGAATACAGCTAGATACCTTACTCCTTCTTCTTCAAGAGCTTTGGATATTTTTATAGCTCCATGCCCATAAGCATTTGCCTTTACTGTAGCCATAATATGAATGTCTTTAACTTCATTTTTTACTAATTGATAGTTTTTTTTAAGCTGATGTAAATCAATATGTACTTTAGGACCTAAATAACTCATTAATGCGCCTCATACCATGAAGGACCAACACCAAAGTCTATTTCAATTGGTACATCTAATTTCATAGCATCTCTCATGTGTTGAATTACCATTTTAGAAATATAATCAATTTCATCTTGATGCACTTCTAATAACAACTCATCATGAATTTGCATGATAAGTTTAGATTTTAAATTTTCTTTATTTATTTGACGATGAATTTTAATCATGGCCAGTTTTATCATTTCTGCAGCAGTCCCTTGAATTGGCATATTAATTGCCATTCGCTCAGCCGCATCTCTTCGAATTTTATTTTGACTATCTGAGTCCCAAACAGCTCTTTTCCTTCCTAAAAGAGTTTCAACAGATTTCGTTTCTTTAATTTGTAACTTAGAATTTTCAATATATTGTTCAATTCCTTGATATTTTTCAAAGTATGCATCTTTAATTTGCTTTGCTTCTCCAAACGGAATGTCAAGCTCTTGACTTAGTCTGAATGGACCTGCTCCGTACATAATTCCAAAATTTACAATTTTAGCAATTCTTCTCATTTCTGGAAGGACCATATTATCATTATCAACATTAAAAATATTTTTTGCAGTAAAAGTATGTATATCTTCACCATTATTTAATGCAGATATTAGTGATTTATCTCCGCTAAGATGCGCCATTACTCTTAATTCTACTTGCGAATAATCCGCTGAAAAAATTTGATATTCATTTGATTGAGCTTTAATTGCTTTTCTTATTTCTTTACCATCTTCTGTTCTAATTGGAATGTTTTGAAAATTAGGACTGCTTGTAGACAATCTTCCTGTTGCGGTCATAGTTTGATTGAATGATGAGTGTACTCGTTGGGTATCTGCAACAATGTAGGATGGTAATGGGTCTAAATAAGTATTTTTTAACTTATAAAGCTTTCTGTATGAAAGAATTAACTCCGGCAAAGGATGTTTATCCTTCAGCTCGCTTAAAATGGCTTCTGCAGTAGACCTTTTCTTAATCATAGGAAGTTTTAATTTGTCAAAAAGTATCACAGCAAGCTGTTGTGATGAGTTAAGATTAAACTCTTCACCAGCCAAATTAATTATTTGTGATTCCAATGACTCAATTTTTTTGCCAATCTCAATAGATCTGTTTTCCAAGTAGTCTTTGTCAATGAAAATACCGTTGAATTGCATATCTATAAGCACTGGTAATAAATCAATTTCAATTGACTTGAAATAATTAAATAATTTTTGTTTTTTTAAGTCTTTCATAAAAATTTCAGTTAATTCAATAACAACATCTGCGTCTTCTGCAGCATAAAATGATATATCATCTAAAGAAACTTGGTCCATAGTAATTTGATTTTTTCCAACACCTATTAAATCTTTAATTGGTACCATTTTGTAGTTCAAATGAGCTAACGATAAGTTATCAAGCTTGTATGATCTAGCGTTCGGGTTTAATAAATGTGCAGCAATCATAGTATCAAATTCAATACCTCTAAGTTCGATTCCATAACGTTTCAAAATAAGAGCATCATACTTAATATTTTGCCCTGTTTTTGGAATATTTTCATCTTCTAAGTATGGTTTTAATATTCTAATCACTTCTTCTAAATCGTTGTTCCCAAATAAATTCTCATTTTTATCTTTAAATAAAATTGGAACATAAAATCCAGTATCTTTCTTCGTTGAAAAACTAAATCCTACAATTTCAGCTGCCATTGGATTTACAGAGGTGGTCTCCAAGTCAACTGATAACCATTTCTTCTGCTCAAGCGATTCAACAAAACCAATCAAATCTTCTAAATTTAGAATGTTTTTGTAATCTTTCTTTCTGTCTACTGATTTTTGTTCAATAGTTTCAGAAGATCCAATTTTTTTAAGCAAACCAGAGAACTCCAACTCTTTGAAAATATCCTCAAGTTTTGATGTATTCATTTCCTTGATTTCAAAATCTCTCAAAGATGAATCAATATTAACATCAGTAAGAATCGTCACAAGTTGTTTACTCAATAAAGCATTATCCTTATTTGAAAGTAATTTATCTTTCATTTTTTCATTTTTAATAGAATCTATGTTTTCATAAATATTATTAATATTTCCATGCTCTTTTATAAGCTTCATAGCTGTCTTTGGGCCAACTCCTTGAACTCCAGGAACATTATCAGAGCTATCTCCCATTAGACCAAGAAGATCAATGATGTTTTCGGGACCTACCCCCCATTTTTGTACAACTTTATTAATATCAAATATTTCTTTTTCTCTTTTTCTAGCTTGAGGAGCATATAGAAATGTTGAATCATTAATTAGTTGCATAAAATCTTTATCACCACTCACAATATTACACTGTACATTACTATCATTGCATTGTCTTGCAACAGTTCCAATAATATCATCAGCTTCAACACCATCAACCCTCAACACAGGAATATTCATTCCTTTGAGTAGTTTCCATAAGTATGGTAATTGAGTTTGAATTTCATCTGGCATTTCAGATCGATTAGCTTTGTATTCTTCAAAAATTTCATGTCTAAAATTTTTCCCTTTTGAATCAAATGCTGCTACTAAATAATCTGGTTTTTCTTCATCAATTAACTGAAATACTTGATTAGCAAAACCAAAAATAGCGCTTGTTGGAGTTCCTGCAGTGTTGGTAAGTGGATTTCTAATTAATGCATAATGCGCCCTGTATAAGGTAGCATAACCATCAATAATAAATAATCTTTTTTGTTTTGTTGGGCTCATAATTTAGCGGGTTGTATTACCCGCTAAATTATGAAAATAAGATATTAGAAACTATATGTTAATGACATTCCAACTTCTCTTGGAGGGCCAAATGATTTATATAGCTCTTGTTGAAAATTAGGAGGTTCTAGACCAAAAATAAATCCTCTGTCTGCGTAAGACTCATCAAGAATATTTTTAGCATACACTCCTAATCTTAGCTTATTGAATGAATGTGAATAATATGCATTCAATAAATGATATGGATCAGATTCGTATGAATCATTTTGAGAATCAAAGATGAATGCATCTTTACCTGCAATTTCTACCATTAATGAACTATCTTCTGTGAAATTGTAGTTAAACGTTAAGCTATAATTCCAATTTGGAGCATGAGCTTTTTGTCCATGCTCAGCATGTCCTTCATGTCCACCGTGGTCATCATGGTCATCTCCATGGTCATCGTGATCTTCATCGTGATCTTCATCATGATCTTCATCGTGATCATCTTCACCGTGTTCATCACCGTGCTCATCACCGTGCTCATCACCGTGCTCAGCATGGTCCCCGAATTCAATTTCACTACTCAATAAGCCAAGCGATAATCCCATTGAGAATCTATCATTAAGTTTGAATTCACCGCTTGTTTCAGATCCATACTCATATCCTGAATCAGCATTTTGTTTAAAAAATGCAAAAGCATTTGGATTTGATGGATCTAACTGCTCTGAAGTCTCAAAAATGTGACCATCATGTTCTAAATAAAACAATGAAGTTGATAACTTAATGTTATCTGTATACCATCTAATTCCTGTTGTTACATCAGTATAGATTTCATCGTCATAGGTTTTATCTTCCATTTCTAAATATGGATTTTGATTAACTCCTGCTGGATGATAACCTTCAGCAGCATAAATATACCAATGAAGATTGCTTGTTGGTTTCATCTCATATGAGACCTTAAAAGATGTATTCCAATTTCCATCTAACTCAAAACTTCCGCTAGCATTTTCAAAATCAAAATAATCAATGTCTCTTGCTTCATGTCTGAAACTAACAGCTAAAGTTGATGAATTTTTGAAATTATATGCTAGTTCACCATATACTGACTTTGTAATAATATCATACCCTGTAGATAATCCAGTAGCAGATCCGCCAAAAACGTATCCAGCAGCATCTGTTGTTTCTTCATAAGTAGAATTATATAATCCAAAAACATAGTCTGCTCTATTATTATCGTTAACATTTGATCTAAACCTTAAATCAACTGTTCTTGTATCAATATCTCTTTCAAATGAATCGAAGAAATCATATGAAATAAAGTCAAAATCATCATGGTCATCTCCATCTTCATCATCATGATCATCATCGCCATGGTCATCACCGTGGTCATCATGTTCATCATCATGATGATCATCACCATCAAAATTTATCCAGAAGTCATAGCTACCCCAATCTGAATCGTAACTATGCAATGTTTCATTGCTTGACATTCCAACATTAAAGTCAATGATTTGCTCACCTAAGTCATATTTATAATCAGCAATAAAGATTTGTGACTTTTGACTGTCTTTTCCTGGGTTATCAGAATACGTGATGTTATCAGTGTTATTATCTGGTGCCCAATTATCATAACCATTATCAAAGTCAGATGAAATAATAGTATACTTTTGAGTGATTAAATCACCTTCCTTGAGCATTTTTAATCTTAAAGATGTTTCATTTCTATCTGCAGATGCATAATTACCTAATGAAACATTCTCTTTATAACCATCAGATACATTAGAGTGTCCAACTAATCTAACTTTCCATCCATTTTCAAATGGTAAATTGTATACAAGACCATTGGTATATGTGTTGTATGAACCAAATTGGGTCATAACATATCCACCTTTTTCATCTGTTGGGTCGTTTGTTTTAAAATTAATTAACCCTGAAGATGCTGAAGCACCAAATAAACTGGTTTGAACACCCATTAATACTTCAACTTGTTGCATATCAAATAATGGTGTGATCATTCCAAGTTCAGATAAGTCCATTCCATCTAAAACTAATCCTACATATGGACTTGGAGGTCCTTGGTCCGAATATCTACTTACGGAACCTTCACCTCTAATTTGAAAATATCTCGGTCTTGAAGAGCCACCAGCATAATTCAAATTAGGTACTCGCAATAGTAGGTCGCTAAAGTGCTGTCCTTCCATTATTTTCAATTCTTCATTAAAAATAATAGCTGAAGCAGCAAGGTCTCCCTCATTTACACTCCTTAAAGATGAGTAAACTTCAACGCCTTCAAGTGCTAACGGATTCAATGAATCAGATTCAGCTACTTCGTTCTGTGCAAATAATGCACTTATTAATATTATTAAACTAAAATAGTTTTTCATTTTTTCTCCTAAAATGATTAGTTAAAACTAAGATATCAAATTTTGATATCCATTTGTTAATAGCTAGCTATTGAGGGGGTGATTTGTTTAAAAAACAAAATAATTTGAATGGTATATAATTTACTATATACTTGTTAAAGAATATTTTTTTAAAGTGTAATTGAACAGAAAATGTCAACGATTCTGCTAATGAATTTTCACTATTAAAAAGACAAAAACCACAATCTTCCTCAACCGTAATATAATATGAATCATAATCAGAATCTAATTCGTGATCATGTTCATGTGTATGTACATGTAAACTAAGGAAGGTAAAAGAAAAGAGGGTTATACTTATAATAGTTTTTTTCATTTTTACTTTAAAAAATCATTAAGTTAACTTTATGAAAAATGAGATTACAGTCAAAGCCTTTTTTTTAAGTATTTTTCTATCAATAATCTTATCGTCTGCAATGACTTATTTAGGCCTTTATGCTGGAATGACCATCTCTGCATCTATTCCTGCTGCTATTATGTCCATGGGAATACTAAGACTTTTTAAGGAATCTAATATATTAGAAAACAATATTGTTCAAACTGCTGCCTCAGCAGGAGAATCATTAGCAGCTGGAGTAATTTTTACCTTACCTGCTCTTCTCCTAGTTGGTTATTGGGATACAATCAGTTATTTAGAAGTTACAAAAATTGCAATGGTAGGTGGAATCCTTGGTGCATTATTTACTGTTCCTTTGAGAAGAGCTTTGATACTAAAAGCGCAACTACGTTTCCCAGAAGGTGTTGCAACAGCAGCTGTTTTAAAAACAGGACATGAAACAGATTCTAAAAAATCTAATCAAAGTTTAAGATTAATTGGCTTATCTGCTCTTGTAGGTGGAATTGTAAAACTAGGAGAATTGGCTTTTAGTGTTTGGTCAAGTGCACTAGGAGGAGCAATAGCTATAAAAGGTGCAATATTTGGAATGGGAGCAAGTCTATCTCCCTCACTGTTTAGTGTTGGTTATATTGTTGGTAGAAATATTGGTATTCTTGCATTCACTGGTGGAATTATTTCGTGGGTAATAGCAATCCCAATTTATACTTATTTGTATGGATTTGAAGGAGAAAATTATTTTGAAAGCGCTAATGTAATTTGGAATGCCAAGATACGTTATCTGGGTGTTGGTGCAATGGTTGTTGGAGGAATCTGGTCAGTTATTCAGTTAGCAAAACCATTAATTGAAAGCATCCAACTAAGTTTAAAAACATTGAAAGAAAACTCTGAAAATATTTTGCTTGAAGAAAGAGACTTACCAATTAATTACGTTTTTATAGCTATTGTAATGATGTTAGTGCCAATTTCTTTAACATATTTTGGAATAATTGGCTCTTGGACTTCCGCTATTATATTGTCTTTTGTAATGGCAATTTTTGGTTTTCTTTTTTCTGCTGTGGCAGCTTATATGGCTGGTGTAGTTGGTTCATCAAATAATCCAATTTCAGGTGTAACAATAGCAACAATATTATTCAGTTCATTACTAATTATAACCTTTTTTGATGTTGATTCATCAAAAGGAGCTGCAGCAGCCATTTTAATTGGTGCAGTTGTTTGTTGCGCAGCAGCAATTGGCGGTGATAATCTTCAAGATTTAAAAACTGGAAATATCGTAGGTGCAACTCCTTGGAAGCAACAACTTATGCAACTTGTTGGAGTTATAAGCGCTGCTTTAACACTTGGAATCGTTTTAACGCTTCTGCATGAGGCATACGGTATTGGAAGCTCTGATTTACCCGCACCTCAAGCTGTTTTGATGACAAATGTAGCAAATGGGGTATTTGCGGGTAATTTAGAGTGGGGGATGATTTATGCTGGAGCTTTTTTAGGAGTGATTATTATCTTAATTGATCAATATCAGGCTTATAAAAAAGCTGATTTTAGAGTTCCTATACTAGCTGTGGCAATTGGTATATATCTTCCAATTGAGCTCACACTTCCTATTTTCATTGGAGGAATGCTAAATCATTTTGCTAATAAAAGCGCAACAGCTGAAGGAAAAAATAATGGATTATTAATAGCTTCAGGTTTAATAACAGGAGAAGCATTAATGGCAATTTTTATTGCAGTTCCATTATTTTTTGATAAAAACTATTGGCCAACCTTATCACTTTCCGCTCCATTCAATGATATTGTTGGAGTTGTTTTAATTTTATTTATCCTTCAAAGATTATTTTCATTAGCAAAAAAATAGCTTTAAAAGCCACTTATTGTGAACTTTGTTTTATTTGCAAGTTTTTTGCTTTGATTAAATGCCTCCTCATATGAAACATAATGAGAACTTCTTACATAGAATATCATTTTTCCATTTTTTAAGACCTGATCAATTTGAATATCAAATATTTTTTCCTCATTTAATGAATCTTTCAAGACTTGCGCATTATCAAATATTGAAAATGCTCCAAACTGAATGAACCATACTTTATTACTAGAGGTTTTGATTTTATTTTTTTTTGTTTTTTTTGAAGATAGTAATTTTTGATAAACTTTTAACGAATCTGACTCTCCAGTAGCATTTAAAGATTTGAATAATAAATTTTTTGCAGATTCGTTCTGAAGGTGTAAAGGAGCATTTAAATTAAATTCTTTAAGGATACTTGAAGAAGTTATATATGAACCTAGGGCATAAAACATTTCACCTTTTTTTAATTTTGAGAGCCAAACATAATCTGAATCAAGATTTGTATTAATTATTTCATCATAAATTTTTAAAGCTTCATCTCCGTTCTCAAGATTTATAGCTTGTTCATATTTAAGACTTAAATCTTTATCTTGAGCTGATAAAGAAAAAAATAAATAACAAAATGTTATTACTTTACTTAATAATTTCATCACTTATCATTTCATTACATAATGTTGAAATAGATTTTCGAACTTCAAAACTACCTGAATCGAGTTTTAATTTATTTAATCTTATGGAATGACAGGTATTATTGCTTTTCATAAATTTTTCTACTAATTCTTTTGCTACTGAGGTATCATTTTTCTCAAGCAAAATATCTACTAATCTGTTTAAGGCAAAACCATCAAAATCATTTTCAAGGATATTTCTATAAAGTTCCTCGACTTCATCATATTTTTGATTATCAAACAAGATATTTTCTATTTTATTATAAGCCATTGTTCTTTGTGATGGAAAATTTTTTGCATAAAGTTTGTAATAGTATATTGCAAGGTCAACGTCCTCTTTATGATGATGGGCAAGTTCTATTGCAGAATCAGGATATACTTTTTCAGCATTTGCACTCTTTTCAAGGTAATATATATAATTTTTTTTATTTTCTTTTGACTTATAATCCATGGCAATGAAATAATTCAACATGGATTCGTCATTTTTTTTATGATGAATATCTATTTTCATTAATTTTTTTTCAAACTTAAGAGCGTCTTTCCAATTTTTATTTTCTGTTGCAATTTTTTTGAGTTTTCTTAAAGCCCACTTATTTAAAGAATTTATTGATAAAATATTATTTAATTCAATTTCAGCTCTAGTATTATTTTTTAGACATAGAAAGTCCTTAGCTAGAGCTTTGTGTGCCTCAATTTTCTTTTCTTTATTTAGTTGAGGTCTCAGGACGATTGTTTGATGAATCTTGATTGCTTGGTTAACATCTTTTTCTCTAACAATATCTCCAAGTAATAGGAAAGCATCTATATTATTTGAATCTTTAGCAATGATCTCTCTTAAGAGGTTATAGGCTTTATCTTTGTCACCATCAACTAATGCTTTTAAGGCATAATTAAATGCTTCTGTATCAGTTGGTATATTTTTTGAACGATTATTAATTAAAAAAAATATTACTAAAGCAATGGCTGAAATAAATATTAGTAAAATCTGTGAATTGCTTAAAGCTAAAAATTCCAAAGGATTAATCCTTTTTGGAAAAACTTAATTCTTCGCCTACTGCAACATTTCTTAAACTATCTAGCTCATCTGAAATTTCTTTATTTGTTTTAATTAGTTTAGAAATTTCTGATCTGTAGGAGAAAACTGTCTTTAAAGAAATAATGTATCCCACTATTACACCAATCATAATGAATCCGATGAAAGCAAGATAGCCTGGAATATCATAACCATTATCCCTAAAAAAATAAATGGTTATGCTCTCACTATTTTTATCAAAAAGTAAAAAGGTACCTGCAAGAAGTCCCAATATCATTAACACTCTGATAATTCTAAACATTATGCTCCTGTGATTTCTTTAGCATGCAATATTACACCTGTGGCACTAGTTATTTCTACAGGCAATATGTCCTTAATATTACTATTATTTTTTTCAATTATCACCCATTCGTTGGAATCTGTTCTTCCAGCCCAATGTTTGTCTGATTTTTTACTTTCTTTTTCAATTAAAACCTGTTGATAAGAGCCAACCATTTTTTGATTTAATTCTAAAGAATGCTTTCTTTGAAGAATTAACATTTCATCTAAGCGTGCTTTTTTAATTTCTTCAGAAATTTGATCGGAGAATTGTTCTGCTTTAGTATAAGGTCTTGGAGAATACTTAAATGTAAATGCTGAATTAAACTTAATAGCATCCATCAAATCTAATGTTTCTCTAAATTGCTCATCTGTTTCTCCAGGAAATCCTACGATAATGTCTGTAGATAAACCACAATTGGGCATAATATCTCTAATTTTTACAGCCATATCGTAAAAATGCTCTCTAGTGTATGTGCGATTCATTCTTTTAAGTATTTCATTTGAACCTGACTGCATCGGAAAGTGAACATAATTACAGATATTTTTTCTGGAAGCCATGACCTCAAGTAGTTCAACATTTATATCTTGAGGATGGGGTGATGTATATCTTATTCTTTTTACTCCATCAATATTAGATACAGCTAATAGTAAGTCCGAGAAAGACTTACCTTCAAAATTATAAGAGTTAACATTTTGACCTAATAAAGTAATTTCTACGAAACCTTGGTCTACAGCTTTTTTAACTTCATCAACAACGCTTAAAACACTTCGACTACGCTCTCTACCTCTTGTAAAAGGAACAATACAAAATGAGCAAAATTTATTACAACCCCTCATTATTGAAACCCATGCATTAAAAGTATCTCCTCTTGATGGAAAAAGATTCTCATAAACTTCGTGTCTTGAAAGTTTTGTATCTACGATACTTTTGTTATCAGCTAAATGTCTATTGATTAATTCAGGTATTTTTCTATAAGAATCTGGTCCGAGAATAATATCAACGTAAGGTTTATTTTTTAATAAATCATCTTTAAGGTTTTGAGCCATACATCCCAAAACACCAATAATTAAATGTGGTTTATTAATTTTTATTTTTTGAAGGTTTCCTAGTTTGGAATGTACTTTAGTTTCAGCATTTTCTCTAATCGCACAAGTATTTAAAAAAATTGCATCTGCTTCATCATAATCTGATGTCTTTTCTAAACCTAAATTTGTTAAAATACCTTCAACTAGCTCTGAATCTGCAACGTTCATTTGACAGCCATAAGTTTGAATAGCAAATTTTTTTATTACAGAAGTATTCATTAATCAATATATCCAGTAAAAAAATATCTCAAAGGATCGACGGTTTTATTATTTTTATGAACCTCATAATGCAAATGAAAACCTGCAGCTCTTCCGCTATTTCCTGACTTACCAATTTTATCGCCACGTTTAACTTTCTGACCTTTTTTAACGTTAATTTTCCAAAGGTGAGCATAAATCGTTTCATATCCATAACCATGATCAATTTTTATATATCTACCCCATCCAGCGTCATACTGTGCTTTCGAAACTACTCCATCTCCAGTCGCAACTACATCTGTGTTTAAATTAACTGGAAAGTCAAGACCGGAATGCATCCTTCTTTTTCCGTCTATTGGGTCAGTTCTATAACCGTACTTTGAACCTATATAACCTTTGACAGGTGCAATGGATGGAATATGTCTATACATTTCTTCATTAGATTTGATTTTAGTAAAAATTGTGTTGTAACTATCTTTTTGGATATTAACTGCAAAAGCTAAAGAGTCAACCCTATCCTTTAATGACATTAATGTGCTTTTATCATCTTCAAAAACATTTTCTATTGATCCACCTTTGCCTTGAGCTTTTACATCGTCACTTAATGGTGCTAGTGTTGCATAAGTTCTTAATTCAGAATCTTTCTCTTCAATAATTTTTAGTTCTTCTTCAAGTTTAGCAATTTTATCAAGTAATTCCTTTGAAACTTCAGAATATTTTTCATCGGTTTCTTTTAATTTAACCTTGTAATATTCGTCTGAAAATTTTTGAGAAAGAAAGTAATTTAATGATAAAAAAGATGTTGCGAATACTGTTAAAAAAATTAATATATTCGAAACAGAAAAATTTATTTGATGAAGCTTTTCAGAAGAAAGAAACTGGAATGAAAATTTTTTATTATTTAGCATCTTTTAAGCTTTTATCATTATTAATTTCATTTTTAATATCTAAGATATTTGATTTAATCTTGTCAATGGAATCTATGACTGAAAGATATTTTTTGTCACCAACAAAGTTCAGTACATTTTTTTCTTTTGTTTTAGAAAAAACATAAAGTCCTAATTTTACATACTTACTTGATAATTTTCTTTCTAGTTGGATTATATCTATCCTGAGCTTACTTACGTGAGTAAATTCCTCAGCTTTTTCAGAAGCAACTACACTCCATTCAGAAATATTCTTTTTTAAATCTTCTAAAAAGTTTGTCATAGTTCAGAATTTAATAGAACATTAATATATAGCAAAGGTTAAAAGATGCTCCTAATTTCGTAGAAATCAGGAGCGATCTTTTTTATGGTAGCCAACCAAAATTATTCAAAAATACCTTTCCAAAGAGATGAAATACTCTTTTTTAGATTGTTAATGTCTTTTATTTGTAATGATGAAGATTTATCCTCAACATTAAAAATCGGCCAAGCTAATAATCCTATTAAAGTGACGAATTCTCTTCTATCCTCTAAGCTTTCCTTATAAACAATATTATTCAACTTCAAAAAATCTGTTGAAACTTCCGGGAAGTGTTTTTTAAACAATAAATCTAAATTTCTAATTTTTGATCCTCCTCCAGAGATTCTAATTCCAGATTTAAAATCTGGAATTGACTTTCCTATGCTTTTAATTTGAACCTGTATTTGATCAATTATATCCTCAAATCTAAGTTCAACTATTTTAGAAATTTCTTTTTCATTAACGTTCCTTTTTAAATCATCATTAGGAATTTCTATTTCAAAGATATTTTCTTCATCTGCAAAATCTGAGAATGAAGATACCTTGTTTATTTTGAGTTTTTCAGCTTCTTTTATTGAGCATTGAAGGTAAGCTGCCAAATCCTTGGTTACCAATCTTGAACCTAAAGGAATAACTTTGGAATGTATTAAATAATTATCTTTGAAAATTAATATATTGGTTTTATCGGAACCTATATCAATAAAAATAACTCCTAATTCTTTTTCATCATGAGTTAAATTCGATGATGCTGCTGCATATCCGTCAAAAACTGGGAATGGTTCAATACTAAGGTCATCATTAAAACAATGATCTAGCTGTGTAAGGTTAAAATTTCGTACATGAATAACATGTGTTTTGGCATCAATTGAATTTCCAACCATTCCAATAGGATTTCGAATTAATGGTGAGTTTGCAATATAATATCCTTGTTCAACATTATGTAAAACATATCTATCTGCAGAAACTTGAACATCAGAGCACTGATTAAGGAGTTTTTGTTTAATTTCTTCATCTATTTCAAAATCAGTATTTTCTCGTGATCTAATTCTTGTTGATGAATTAATTGACCTAATTCCTCTTCCAGAAACAGAAACCCAAGCATCTTCATCTATATTTATTTTTGCATCTTTTTCCATTTTTTCAATTAAAATTTCTAAATGGTTTAATAATAAATTTTTATCAACTATATCTCCACAATCAATACTTTCACTTTTTATTTCTGAAATAGATAAAACTTCTATTTTATCATTTGGTAAAATTCTTCCTACAGCACCTTTTATGCTATGGGATCCGAGATCAAAGGCAATTTGAATCTTATTTCTCATTATGTTTCTTTTACAATTACCTGTTCATCATATCTTAAATCAATGTATTTGAAATCAGTAATATTCTTTTCCTCTTTGATAGTTTTCTGAAATGAATCTAGATAAATTATTTTGGTTGAAAGATTGTTATAACCAAGAAGTATTTTAGTTTTACCATTCTTTAAAACTATTTCATACTCACTATTTTCATTAAAAACGAATTCATAAATCATATCATAAACTAAAGGGTGATTATCTTTTGTATATTTCATCAATTCAACAGAATTCATAACATTTACCGAAGCGGTTTTAGAACCCTTTCGATATAATTCAGGGTTAGTTTTAAAATTGGTTAGTATGGGTAAAGATAAATCACAATATTCAACCGGCAAACAAACACCATCTGAACTTAAAATGATTAGTTCATCACTACTGATAAGAGCAATTGGTTCTCTTTCGTAGATAGTTATATTAATTGTTGATGGAAATTTTCTTGATATTTTACAATCTACTATATGATCAAACTTTAATAGCTCATTTTTGTGGTATTTTAAATTTCCTAGAAACATATTTTTATTTTTAATAGATAAACTTTCTTTATCAATAAGGGATTGATCAAAAAAATTTGATCCATAAATATTTACTTCATTTATTTGATAAATCTTTTTGAAATCTGCCCATTTCAATGATAAAAGGCAAAATACAATTATTAAGGAAATTGTAATGAAAAAACTTAAGATAGATGTATAAAATTTTTTTATCATAACCCTTTTATTTGACTCTCCTCAAAACCCATTAATTTTACTTCAAGCTCAAGATCTATAGAAAATTTTTCTTTGACCGTTGAATGCGCTTTTTTTATTAATTTGAGCATATCTTCTGATGACGCATCACCATTATTTATAAAGAAATTAGCATGTTTATCAGAAATTTTTGCATCTCCAATAACAAAACCCTTTAATCCTGCTTCATCGATGAGCTTTCCTGCTGAATTATTTTTTGGATTTTTGAACAAACTTCCGGCTGATCTTTTATCTAGAGGCTGTGTATTTCTTCTTCCGCTTTGTGCTTTAAGAAAATTTTCACTAATTATACTTTTTTCTGCTTCTCTAAGTTTGAATTCAGCTGATAATAAAATGTCGCTATTATCAAAAGATGATTTTCGATATGAAAAATTAATTTCATCCTTTTTAATTTTTTTTAACTCATTTTTTGAATTAATTAGTTCAACGCATGATAAATTTTCTGAAATTTCACCACCCCAAGCTCCAGCATTCATAATTAAAGCTCCGCCCAAAGTGCCAGGAACTCCATTTAAATTTTCTAAACCAATTAAATTATTTTTAACTGCTAATTTTACAATCTTGCCCAACATAGCTCCACATTCAGCGTACAATTCATTTCTATTGACTTTAACCTGCTTCAGTGAATTTTTTAATGAAATTACTGCACCTTTAATTCCTTTATCACTTATTAAAACATTTGAACCTGATCCAAGAATTGTTAATTGAATTTTGTTTTCGTTAATTATTTGGATAGTTTTAATTAAGTCTACTTTATTTTTTGGAAATATCATTAATTCTGCTGGTCCTCCAATACGATATGTTGTATGCTTCTTGAGAGGCTCATCTAATCTACAAATTGATGAGGTTTTATTTTTAATTTTTTCTAAAGTATTTTTAATCATTAAAAAATTTTCCTAATTCTTCCGAACATCTCCATATATTTCCTGCTCCCATTGTTAAAAAAATATCTTCGTTAGTTGCAATTGATTTGACTTTATCAACTATCTTATCAAATGTTATAAAAGATACATTTGGATGTTTTAATTTTATCATTTCATCAACAATTAATTGAGAACTAATAGAAATATCGTTTTTTTCTCTTGAGCCAAAAATTTCAGTAATCATTACACAATCAGCCTTCATTAAGGCATCTGCAAAATCTTTGTGGAATTTTTTAGTTCTTGAAAAAAGATGAGGTTGAAAAATAACATTTAATTTTTTGTTCCAGTTCTTTTTAGTGGCTTGAATTACATTCGAAACTTCAACAGGATGGTGTGCATAATCATCTACGATCATCACATTTTTTTTTGACTTTATGTCAAACCTTCTTTTTACTCCTCTAAAACTACTTAAAGCATTGCAAACCTTTTCAGTGTTTATTCCCATTGTATAACAAACAGAAATTGCTGCTAAAGCATTATAAACATTATATTTTCCAGGCACAGCTAAATTAACGAAAAATTTTTGGTTATCTATGACTACATTAAAAGTTGTTTTACCTTTTTTCTGTTTAATACTATCAGCTATAATATCAGCATCCAAATTTTCAATACCATATGTAATCAATGGCTTGTCAATCTTTTTGATAATTGATTTTGTATTTTCATAATCTATACAAATACATACTTTACCATAAAAAGGAACCGAATTTGCAAATTGAATAAAAGTATTCTTTAAATCATTTAAATTCTTATAACATTCAATATGTTCAAAATCAATATTATTGATTACTGCAATTGTTGGATTTAAATGAAGAAGACTTTTATTATATTCATCTGCTTCAACCACAAAAGTTTCACCACTACCTAATAATGAATTTGATTCTAGAGATTTAACTACACCACCAACAATTACAGTTGGATCTAAATTTAAATTCTGTAAAATATTTCCAACCATTGAAGTTGTAGTTGTTTTTCCATGTGTACCTGCAATTCCAACGGTGGAATTATTTAGCTTTGCAATTTCTGAAATCATCTTAGCTCTTGGATAAACCAATAAATTTTTATTAAAAGCTTCTTTAAGCTCAATATTATTTTTAGGAATAGCATCTGAAAAAATCACTAGTTCAGAATTTGTAATATTTTTTTTATCATGTCCGATAAAAATTTTAATTCCAAGATCTTTTAATCTTTGAACATTTGGAGAGTCAGAAATGTCTGAACCTGTTATAAAAAAATTTTTATTAAAAAGCAGCTCAGCTATGCCACTCATTCCTATTCCACCAATTCCAATGAGATGAATTTTTTTAACGCTATAAAGCATATTTTTCCTCAACAATAAAAGTTGAAATGATATTTAAACTGTTTGGTGTAGTAATATTGTTAAAATTACTTTTCATTGAATCTAAAATTCTTTGATTTTTAATCATATTTTTTAATGTAACCAAAAAAGTTTTTTCACTAAAATTGTCTTCTTCAATTAAATTTGAACATAAACTATTTTGAAGAAATTTTGCATTAAATAGCTGATGGTTTTCAGATGAATATTTAAAAGGTACCATAATTGAAGGTATTTTAAAATTTATTAACTCAGAAATTGTCATAGCTCCAGATCTAGAAACAACAATGTCAACTTCTTTATATATTGATGACATTTGATTGCAGTAATCATAAATTATTACATTATTATTTTTTAAATGCTTATATGATTGATAATTGTCTTTACCAACAATCCAAACAACATTTAAAAAACTAAGTTTATTGCTTTGAATTAAATTCGCAATTTTATCATTTAAAAATCGAGATCCTTGACTACCACCAAAAACTAAAAGTGTTTTTAAATTTTGTTTAAAATTAAGAACCAAGGGCTCAAAATTAGATATTAAAACTGGATTTCCTGAAAAAATTGTATTGGATTTATTTAAATGATTTTTTGCGTTTTCAAAGCCCAAAAAAACTACTTTTGCATTTGCTGAAAACATTTTTGTTACAAGACCTGGGTACGAATTTTGCTCATGAAGAACATATGGAATTTTAAATAATCTTGCCATTTGAAGAGGCAAAAATGATGAATAACCTCCAGTTGATACTACTAGATCAGGTTTTTGTTTTTTAAAAAAACGTGCAACTACGAATAATCCAATAAATACATTAAATAAAACCTTAATATTATCAAGAAAAGATTTAATTGAAATTTTTCTATTTACTCCAGATATCTCTAAAAGCTTGTATTTGATTTTTTCATTTTTTATTCTAGTATTTTCTATTCCTTTTTTTGATCCAACAAATGAAAAATTGAAATTAGATTTTGATTCTAATTCTTTTTTTATGGCCATTAAAGGATAATAATGGCCGCCAGTACCACCTCCGCATAAAAGTATATTTTTTTTATGCATCTACTCTTAATCTCCATCTTTTGATATTAAGCTTTCTTTGTGCTTTACTTATATTAAGTAAAATTGCAATCATCATTAAGTTTATTATTAATGATGAACCCCCATAACTAATAAATGGTAGAGGAATACCAGTTACAGGAATGATACCAATCACTACTCCAATATTGATGAATGCATATATTGTAATACTTAATCCGAATCCAATTGATAACATTATACCGAAAATATCATTTGATCTTTTAGAGATTTGTACAGCTCTATAAAATATTATATAATAAACTAGCATTAAAATGCTACCGGTGATAAACCCCATCTCTTCTCCTATAATTGCGAAAATAAAATCTGTATGAGTCTCAGGTAAATATGAATACTTTTGTATACTTTCTCCAATACCCATTCCTGTCCATCCACCTTGTTTTAAACCAATTAAAGCTTGGTTAGACTGATAACCCATTGAAGCCGAACTTGAAGGATCTATAAATGATAAAATTCTTCCTAAAGCATAATTTTTTTCATTTAATAAAAAAACTCCAAAGGTACCCGCAGATAAAACACCAATTGTTGCCAACTGAATGAATGAGGCACCACCGACAAATAATAATATATAAGTAATCATTAATAAAATTATGGTTGTTGAATTATCCGGCTGGATAAATATCATAAATGCTATTGGAAAAATTGCTAAAAGTGGAATTAATAAACCTTTTACAAATTCCTGCATATGCTTGTAATTATTATCAATATAACTTGCTAGAAAAATTATTATTGAAAATCTAGCAATATCAGAAGTTTGGAAAGAAATAGGTCCAATAGATAACCATCTGCAAGAATCTCCGTCGCAACCTTGTAACCTAGTATAGATCAACAATAAAAAAGATATAAACAATAAGTAAGGAGATAAAAATTGTAATTTTCTATAATTAATTTTGGTCAATAAAACAAAAATAAAAAAGGCTGGTATTAGTTTCATCATTTGACTCGCCAAATAAAATGAGCTCGACTCTCCTCCAGTAAATTCTAATGATTTTACCCAGCTGGCACTAAAAAGCATAAATAACCCAAACGAAATCAATCCTACTATGGTGATAAATAAAAATCTATCTTCTTTTTGCTCTTTAATATTCATGCACAATACCTCTCAATAATATCTTTGTATTTATATCCTCTTTCTTCATAATTATTAAATTGATCAAAACTTGCACATGCAGGAGAAAGTAAAATAATACTGTCTTTCATTGAGCTTTTAATTGCTAAGTGAACTGCATCTTCAAATTTTTCAATTTTAAATACCTTAACTTCTTCTGAAAGAGAATCATAAATCAAATTTCTTGCTTCTCCGTATACAATAACTTTCAAAATTTTACTTTTATGTAACAGGATTTCACTAAAATTACTTTCTTTCGGAGTTCCTCCAAGAATTAAAATTACATTTTTAGTAATTGACTCTAATGCTTTTACAGTTGAATTAACATTCGTTGACTTGGAATCATTAATATAATCTACACCTTTAGATGATTTAAAAAATTCAAACCTATGCTCAAGACCATTAAAATTTTTTATAGCTTTAAAAATATTTTCTTTCTTTATTCCTACTTTAATAGCTACTTCAGCTGCAAGTATGATATTAGAAATATTATGAACTCCTTTTAAAGAAATTTCATCTACATTTAAAGATAATCTTAGATCATTTGTAAAGATTTTATTTTCTTTAAAAAAGAAATTTCCAATTTCTTTTTTTGTAGAAAAAGATTCTTTATTAGATTTACTTTTTATCATTCTCTCTCTTAGTATTTTATCATCATTATTAAAAAAACAGTGTTTTGAATTTTCAAAGACTTTTAGTTTTGTATTAAAATAATCATCAAAATTATCATACCTGTCCATGTGGTCAGTTGAAATATTAATAAATGCTGATATTTCCTTTTTTAGATGTGAACAATGTTCAAGCTGAAAACTTGATAATTCTAATATACAATAATCAATATCATTATCTTTGTAAAGCTTGTGTTCAAAAACAATTTGAGAAAAAGGTATACCTATGTTTCCAGACTTTAGAACATTTAACTCTTCACTTAAAATCTTTGTAATTAAAGAAACTGTTGTTGTTTTACCATTAGTCCCTGTAATACAAATATTATTTACATTTGAAATCATTCCAGCAAACTCAATTTCACTTACTATTTGAGTATTAGATTTTTCTAATTTTTTTAATATTTCTATATCATTTGATATGCCAGGTGATTTAATAATAATATCTGAATCAAGTAGCCTATTTGAATGTTCTCCGGTTTCAACCTCAACTCCAATATTTTTTAAATCATCGATAATTGATAAATCAAGATTTGAATTTGAATCAGATGCAAAAACATTACAATCTATGCTTTTTGCTAGCTTAGAGGCCCAATATCCACTTTTTCCTAGACCAATAATACCTATTTTTTTTCCTTCAAATTTCATTTACTTTGTTTTCTTATGTATGCTGGAACCTCTAAATCTGCACTTTGATCAAAATCATCAAAAACTAAAGTTGGTCCATCATTCTCTTCTTCAAAAACTTCATCTTCAACATGACCTTTGTTTTTTTGATTAAAAAGAGTTGTATTTGAAGTTTCCATTAATTCATTTGTGTTTTTATGAAATTCGTTTTTTTGAATTTCTTTTTTATACTCAATATCTTCAATTGGAGTTCGATTAAATCCAGTAGCAATTACTGTGACTTTTAATTCATCATCCATATTTTCATCAACTACACATCCAAAGATTAAATGAACTTCTTGCCCAGCTTCTTCATAAATAAGTTTTGTAGCAGCATCAACTTCTCTCATCGTCATTTTTTTATTTCCTGTTACATTTACTAATGCAGCTTTTGCTCCTTTAATTGATTGATTATCTAGGAGTGGACTACAAATTGCCTGTTGTGCAGCAAGCACAGCTCTTTCTTCACCTCTCGCAGTACCAGTACCCATCACAGCGTCGCCCATTCCGCTCATTACAGTTTCAACATCTGCAAAGTCAATATTTACATTACCCTGCTTATTAATTAAGTCAGAAATACTTTGAGCGGCTTGCAATAGAACAGAATCTGACTCTGAAAATCCTTCTTCAAGTGTTGTATTATAGTCAATCACTGATAATAACTTTTCATTAGGTATTACAATTAAAGTATCACAAAAGTTCCTCATTGTTGAAATGCCTTTCATTGCTGCAGACATCTTCTTTGGACCTTCAAAATTAAAAGGAAGTGTTACGATACATACAGTTAGAATACCAAGATCTTTACAAATTTTCGCAACAACTGGAGCAGCTCCAGTACCAGTTCCACCGCCCATGCCTGCAGTAACAAATACTAAATCTGCTCCTGCTACTATAGAAGAGACTGCCTCTTTATCATGCATAATTGCTTTTCTTCCAATTTCAGGCTTTGCTCCTGCACCCAATCCCTTGGTTAGGTCTTTACCAATCTGGATTTTAGTTTCAGCTGGATTACTATCCAAATCTTGTGCATCAGTATTGATGGCAATAAATTCAACTCCATCCATACCAGATGTAATCATTCTATTAATAGCATTACCCCCAGCACCGCCGACCCCTAAGACCTTAATTCTTGCTTTCTGTGTTGAAAATTCATCAAATTCAAATAACATGTTTTCTCCTTATTCTTTCATTTCTGCTTTTAAATAAATTCTTGTTCCTATTTCTACTTTATCTCCTGGAGAAATTTCCTCTCCTCCTTTTAAGCTTTGATATTTAATAAATCCTGAACCAGATCTAAATGCCGTTTTTAAACCAACTTTTCTTAGAATATGTGCTGCTTCTAATTTATCTTTTCCTATCAAATCAGGCATAGTGACATAAACCATTTCTCTTTTAGACTCATTATTTTCTACTTCTACTTTATTGCTGGCTAGTATTGCTTTACCACGTTTTAGTACACTAAAATCGTCCAAGGATAAAATTCTTTCAATTACGGATTTAAAAACAGGAGCTGCAGATTCTGCACCATAATGCATTTTTAAAGATGCATCAGCACCGTCCAGTATTATTATACATAAAAGTTGGGGTTTGTCAGCTGGTAAAAAACCGACAAAACTTGAAATAAACTCAGAATCAGAATAAGTATTATTTATAACTTTTTTTGAAGTGCCTGTTTTTCCAGCTACATTCCAACCTTCAATAAATGCTTTGTGTTTTTCGTCAACAGCAAATTCTAACATTCTTTTTAAAGCTGTAGCATTTTTTATAGTTAATATTCTTCTCGGACGCTTGGGATCTAAATTATTTACTCCTTCTTCTCGCCCTTTTTTTCTTATTATTGGTTCTAAAATATACCCACCATTTGCAATTGAGGCATATGCCATTGCTATTTGTAGAGGAGTTGCAGATACCTCATAACCTAGTGGAATACTGTGCATTGATGATTCAGTCCAGGAAGATGAATCTTTTAAAGTACCATTTGGTTCAGAATTAATGTCAAAGCCAGTTTTTCTTCCAAATCCAAACTCCTTTGCTTGTAAATATAATTTTTTTCTTCCAATCTCTTCAGCAATTTTTATAGTTCCTATGTTACTTGAATATTTTAAAATTTCTTTCAAATCAATCGGTTCATTTTGTGGAATTGTGTCTTCAATCCATTTTATTTGTTTGTAGTGCCAAGGACTTTTAACAGGAAAAGTTTTTGAGATTGGTACTTTTTCTTCAATTGCAGCTGCCATTGTGACAACCTTAAAAGTTGAACCTGGTTCGATCAAATCGGTTACAATTTTATTTTTTTGTAATTCTATATCATAATTATTTGGAAAATTTGGATTATAATCTGGGACATTTACCATAGCTAATATTGCCCCATTCATTGGGTTTATAATAAGTCCTCTTCCGGAATATGCTCCTACTTTTTCAACCTGTTCAATTAATTCATTTCTTAAAATAGCTTGATACCTTTTATCAATAGTTAAAAATATATCAGTCCCATTTTTTGCATCCTGTGAGGGTAAGGTTGGATCTGAAATTCTTTTTCCTAAACCATTTCTTTTTGAAACCTTAGATCCATTTGTCGGTTCTAATTCTGAGTTATATTTTAATTCTAAACCTGATATACCCTTGTCATCTATACTTGTAAAACCTATTATTTGAGATAATAAATTTTCTTCCGGATAGTATCTTTTAAAACTTTTCTTAATATTTAAAGCATTTGGATATCTTTTTTGAAGAGATTCACAATTTTTATTAGTTTTCTTTTCTAATTCGATATAATCTTTACCATCATTTAACTTATTAATGTATGTTTCTTGATTAGTACCTGTGCAAGATGATAATTCTTTTGAAAACTTTTCTATATTTGGAATTTTATTTAAATGTACGCCAATTCTATAAAAGGTTAAATTTTGAGTAAGACTTTCACCATTTATATCATAAAAGTTTCCTCTTAAACCGTTAACAGTTTCAACTTTGATTCCTTGAGGATTATTAATCTTATTAATGATTTGAATATTAAAAAGTCTAAAACCAAACCCTATCCATACAAGCATTACTATTACGTGTACTAAAATTATCCTATTCTTAAATTTGATATAATTTTTAGTCATTAATATTTATTGTTATAGTTTCAGGCTTACTAGAAACCAAGCCAAGTTCTTTTGCTCTTTTAGAAATAATATCAGCTCTTTTCATTCTTTCAACAGAGTTTTTTATTATTGTCAATTCCTCATTAAGCTGTGTCAGAGTTTTCTTATTAAAATCTATACTTGATTGTGTTTTATCTAATTCTATAAATGACGCTAAATAAACTGTTATTGTCAAAACAAGTATAACAAACATAAAAACCCACTTAATATTTTCTCTTTTCAACTTTTCAGCTTTACTTAATCTTCTTTTCTTAACCAATCTTTTCTCCTACTCTCATTTTGGCACTTCGCGCTCTTTTATTTTGATTAATTTCGATTTCAGATGGAATCAACGGTTTTTTGTAAATCAATTTGATCATGTCATTTTGTTTTAAATCTTTAAATTTGTGTTTTACAATCCTATCCTCAACAGAATGGTAACTAATTACAACGATCCTACCTCCAGGGTTCAGAACATCAATAAAACTGCTAAGAAAATTTTTCAAATGATCTAGCTCATTATTTGCAGCTATTCTTAAAGCTTGAAAAATTCTTGAATAAGTCTTTAGTCTGAACTTGTATGGAGTTACTTTGTCTATAATAGATGTAATTGATAAAACATCAATTTCACCTCTAAGTTCTTTAATTAATTTTGCAATTTTATATGCGTGTTTTTCCTCACCAAACTCTTTAAAAACATGAGTTAAATCTTTTAACTTATTTTTATTAATGATTTCTTCAGCGGTATAATCTTTTGAACTTATATCAAATCGCATATCAAGAGAAGATTTGTATTTATGAGAGAATCCCCTCTCGTTATTTTCAAGCTGGAATGAAGAAAGGCCTAAATCAAGAAGAATACCATCTACAGCATCAATTTTAAGCTCATTTAAAATGATTTTAAGATTTTTATAGCTGTTATGAATAATTTTAAAATTTTTATTCTTTAATAATCTTTCTTCTGCAATTCCAATAGCATCTTTATCTCTATCAATTCCTAAAAGAAGACCAGAATCAATTTTTTTTAAGATTTGTTCTGAATGTCCACCAAGACCCAAGGTTCCGTCAACATAAATTCCATTATTCTTAATATTTAAATTTTCTAATGTCTCCATCAGCATAACAGGAATATGTCGGTAATTAGCTGATGAAGCAATTACCATCAGATATTGACCCTTTCAGAGAGTTCCTCATAAGATTGTTCATCAACCTCATCTGATTGATCGACTTTTTTAAGTAAATGGGGGTTCCATATTTCTATTTTATTTAAAACTCCTATTATCGTAACATCTTTTTTGATTGTTGAGTAATCAACCAGGCTTTGAGGTAAAACAAATCTTCCTTGATTATCAAATTTAATTATATTTGCATGTCTAAGATGATTTCTTAAAAAAATTCTATTTGTTTTTGATAATGATGATAACTCTTTGAGCTCTTTTTGAATTATTTCCCATTCACTCATTGGATAAATCCATGCACATTGATCTATTCCTCTGGTAACAACGAAAGTTTTTTTATCTCTGCTTAAAAATTGTTTTCGAAGAGTAGCAGGTATGTTGATTCTGTTCTTTGAATCAATTGAAAACGTAAATTCTCCAGTAAATGTATATTGGCTACTCATAATAGTAAGGGATTTTAACCCACTGTTAACCACTTATCTTACAATGCAGAGGGAGTTTATGTCAATAAAAATTCTGTAAAAAGAGAAAAAAATTAAATACTAATTTTTAGGGAGATATTTTTTTATTCTTATTGAAAATGGATTTGAATTAAGAGTTATTACAACTGGAAAATCGTTTATAATATTATTTGAAAAATCTTTGTAAGAATTGTCGGAAAAAATAATTAATTCATAATCAACAGTATTTGCAATTAAAAATGACTTTTCTTCTCCTGTCCATTGCTCAGTAAATGCGTTTGATTGATTGTTCATGCTATCTTCAAAAATAAAAAACTCTTTACCTGAAAAACTGTCATACATATTAATAAAATTCTCAACATTTGATTTAAATCTTATAGTAATTGGGCTTGAAATATCATCTATTAATAAAAGTTCTTCACTTCGTAACGAATAAAATTCAATTAGATCAGATTTTGTAATTCTCAATTCATCTTCAATATCTTTTTGAGAAATTTGATTATTTGAGTTTAATGAAAAACTCAAAATAAGAATAAAAATGAAGGATATTAATCCAATAAATATAGAAGAATTAAATAAATTTTCATTTATAACTTTATCTAAAAAGTCAAATTTATAACCTTCTTCTTCTGGAACAAATTTCAAAGATTTTGAACCTTTTTTTTGATTAAAAAAACTATCAAATTCAAATATTGCTTCATTAATATCAATACCTATTTCATTGATGTAAGCTTTAAAAAATAGCTTAACATAAACTGAGGGTATTTCAGCAAATTTTCCCTTTTCAATTGCTTGTAAATATTTTAAATCAATTTTTGTTCTTTTTGAAATATCTTTCAAATCAATATTATTTTCGGTTCTGAACTTTTTGTATTTATTATAAAAAATCATAGTGAATCAAGAATTTGTTTAATTTTGCTTTTTAAAAATTTTTCTTCTGGGAAACCTACAATATTATTATAACATCCGTCAATATTTTTAATGAAATTTTTATCAAGATCTTCTATGTTGTATGATCCAGCTTTATCTAAAATATTAAAATTATTTATATATTCTTGAATTAATTCATTTCTTAAAACTTTAAAAGAAACTTTTGTGCTGTCAAAAATATTAATTTGATTATTGGAAAATGTTAATGATAAAGCGCTAACAACGTAATGAGATTTTCCTGATAAAAAATTTAAAGTTTTTAATGCATCAACTTTTGAAGTAGGTTTACCAATAATTTCATTATCAAATTCAATTATTGTATCTCCAGATAAAACAAAATCATTTGGATATTTTTGATGGATTTTTAAACCTTTTCTCATAGAGACATCAATAACGTAGTCTATTGGATTTAGATTATTGATATTATCTTCATCAATGTTAGGTGAAACAATCTCAAAATTGTATCCTAATTTTTCTAAAATTTTCTTTCGTCTTGGAGAACTAGATGCTAATATTATACCCATAAAATTGTTTTTTTTTAACTAAATTTATAATAATAAAAAACTAATATGAACCAGACAGAAATTATTAAACAAATATATGATAATTACCAATTAAAAATCATAGATGCAAAATCCTTTTTTAATAGACCACTTACCTATACAGAAAAGATTCTATTTTCACACTTATCTGAAAATTTGAATAATATTCCGGATAGAACAAAAACATTTTGTACTCTTGCCCCAGATAGAGTTGCAATGCAAGATGCGACAGCACAAATGGCCTTATTACAATTTATAAATGCTGGAATGCAAACTACTGCCGTTCCTACCACAGTTCACTGCGATCATTTAATCACCGCGATTAAAGGAGCTGATGATGACTTAAACAACGCCTTGATAACTAATAAAGAAGTCTATGATTTTTTAAAATCAGTTTGTGCAAAGTATGGTATAGGGTTTTGGAAACCAGGTGCAGGAATAATCCATCAAACGATTTTAGAAAATTATGCTGTGCCAGGTACAATGATGATAGGAACTGATTCGCATACTCCAAATGCTGGAGGTCTAGGTATGATTGCTATAGGTGTTGGAGGAGCTGATGCAGTAGATGTGATGACAAATTCTCCATGGGAAGTAAATTGGCCAGGTATCATTGGAGTTAAATTAACTGGGCAATTGTCAGACTGGTCTTCCCCAAAAGATATTATTTTAAAACTTGCGGGTATCCTAACTGTTAAAGGTGGTACTGGAAAAATTATCGAATATTTTGGAAAGGGTACTGAAACCATAAGCTGTACAGGGAAAGCAACAATTACAAACATGGGGGCTGAAGTTGGTGCAACCACTTCAATTTTTCCTTACGATAAAAAAATGAGTGAATATTTATCTGCTACAGATAGAGGAGATATTGCCAAATTAGCAAATAAAATAAAAAAACATCTAAAAGCTGATGATGAAGTTCAAAATGATCCAGAAAAATATTATGATGAAGTTATTGAAATTAATCTATCTGAATTAGAACCGCATATCGTTGGACCATATAGTCCTGACTTATCGAGAGAAATCTCTGATATGCCTGAAGCAGTCACTAAAAATAGTTATGATGATAATCTAAAAGTGGGTTTAATTGGAAGTTGTACAAATTCTTCTTATGAGGATATTGAGAAAGCTGCACATGTCGCTAAACAAGCATTAAGTGTAGGTTTAAAAGCTAAATCAGAGTTCTACATTACTCCTGGATCAAATCAAATTAAAGCTACTATGGAAAGAGACGGCTATACAAAAGTTTTTGAAGAATTAGGTGGAAAAGTTTTAGCAAATGCTTGTGGTCCATGCATTGGTCAATGGAGAAGATCAGACATTAATGAAGGTGAAAAAAATACTATAATTACATCTTTTAACAGGAATTTTGCAAAAAGAAATGATGGAAATGCTGCAACAGAATCTTTTGTTGCAAGTCCTGAAATAGTTACAGCACTTGCGATATCAGGAAAATTAAGTTTTAATCCTTCAAAAGATAGAATCAAACTTAGTGACGGAAGTAATTTTTATTTTGAATCACCATCTGGGTCTGAACTTCCTGAAATGGGTTTCGAAAAAATTGGAAGTGATGATTTTTTGAAAGCTGAACTTAGACCTAACACTCAAGTTGTCATTAATTCAGAAAGTGACAGATTACAAGTTTTAGAACCTTTTTCTAAATGGGATGGAAAAGAAATGATTAACTTAAAAATTCTTTTAAAAGCTGAAGGAAAATGTACAACTGATCATGTATCTCCTGCTGGACCTTGGCTAAAATATAGAGGACATTTAGAAAATATTTCTCAAAATATGTATTCAGGTGCTCTAAATGGATTTACAGGTTCAAATGGAGAAGCAATTAATCTCTTAAATAACAAAATTAATAATATATATGAAGTTGCAAATTCATATAAAAAAAATAATATAAACTGGATCGCAGTTGCAGATGAAAATTATGGTGAAGGTTCTAGTAGAGAGCACGCAGCTATGGAACCAAGATTTATGGGATGTAAGATTATACTTGCAAAAAGTTTTGCAAGAATTGCACAAACAAATTTAAAAAAACAGGGTATCATCCCTTTAATATTTAAAAATAAAAGTGACTATGATAAAATTGAATCAAATGATACAATTTCTACAATCAATCTCAAAGATTTTGATTGCAAAACAAATATAAAATTAAATTTAAATAAACCTGATGGTAATTCTGAATTATTAGAAACGATTCATACTTTTTCTGAAAATCAAATTGGTTGGTTCAAAGCTGGATCAGCTCTTAATTTAATTGCAAAAAAATCAAATTGAACATAAATGACATAAATGAAAATTGGGATTTTATTATTGGCCTTGAAATACATGTTCAACTTGAATGTAATTCAAAAATTTTTAGTAATTGTGAATACGAATATGATAATGCACCCAACAGTCAAACCTGTCCGACATCATTAGGTCTTCCTGGAGCTCTTCCTAGTGTAAATCAAACTGCTATTGAATCAGCAATTTTGTTTGGTCAAGCAGTGAATGGTAACGTAAGTGAAAGTTTCACTTTTGCAAGAAAACACTATTTTTATCCTGATCTTCCTAAAGGATATCAAATTTCACAATTTGATCAACCTATTATATCTGGTGGCTCCATTCCAATTTGGTGGAATGATAAAGAGTATAGAATAAATTTAACTAGAGCACATTTAGAAGAAGATGCAGGAAAATCATCTCATAACAACCTAAGCAATACTAGTAATTTAGATTACAATAGAAGTGGCGCAGCATTAATTGAAATTGTAACAGAGCCAGTGCTAGTCCATCCAGAGCAAGCAAAAATCTTTATGCAGCGAGTTAAGCAGATTGTTAATTACATTGATATTTCAAGTGCTGAAATGGAAAAAGGAAAGCTTCGATGTGACGCTAATATTTCGCTTTCAAAAAAAGGAAGTGGAAATTTTGGTGTTAAGACAGAAATAAAAAATATCAATTCTTTTAAAAATGTTCAAAAAGCTATTGAATCAGAAATTCGAAGACAAAATAAAATTTTAAATAATGGAGATAAAATTCAACAGGCAACTTTAACATGGAATAATGACAAGAATACTGCTGAAATAATGAGAGTAAAAGAAAATGCAGATGATTATAGATATTTTCCAGATCCTGACCTTCCTCCAGTAAGCTTAAATAAATCATTTATTAATAATATTAAATTATCAATGCCAGTACTTCCATTTGAGTATGAAAAAAAATGGATGAAAAAGTATGATTTATCTTTAAATGAATGTTCAATACTTTCTTCTTCAAAGGAAATCGCTGAATATTTTGAAAATGTTGTCAATTTTAAAGTTTCACCAAAAAAGGTTAGTTCTTGGGTATCAACAGAGCTATTTAGATTATTTAATGAATCCAATTCCGACTTTAATTCAAAAAAAGTGATTGCAAAAGATTTGAAAGAAATAATTGAACTTATCGAACAAAATAAAATTACAAAAAATTCTGGAAAAAATATTTTGCGAGAATTATTCGAAACTGGTAAAGGATTGAAAGATGTATTAAAAAAAGGAAATTTTGATTCCTCGAAAATAAATATTAAAAACATTATAGATAATGTATTATCAATTTATCAAAATGAAGTGTTAAGATATAAAAATGGCGAGGAAAAACTTATTGGTTTTTTTATTGGCCAAATTAATAGGGAAACCAAAGGAAAAGTAAATCACGAATTAATTATCTCTGAACTTAAAAAGAAATTACAAAATTAAAATTTTTTGCCCTTAGCCATTAAGTCTTTTATTACTGAATCAATGCCTTTTTTATCAATTATTTTTAAACCTTTAGCAGATACTTTCAATGTAACTTTTTTATTTAGTGTTTCCACCCAAAAAGTCTTTTTTTGAAGATTAATATCGAATCTTCTTCTTGTCTTATTGTGAGCATGGCTTACATTATTACCATACATCACTTTTTTACCTGTTACCTCACAAACTCTTGACATTTTTTAACCTTTTATGTTTAAGTTCAAATTAAACACGAGAAATTTAAACCAATAATCGTACTGAACAAACAAAAACTATATGTTTGATATAAATAAAAAAATTCAAATTGGAAACCTAAAACTTGATTTTCCATTTTTTTTAGCTCCAATGGCAGGTGTTACAGATTATGCATACAGAGTAATTGCAAAAGAATTTGGAGCTGGCGTAGTCTATTCTGAATTTGTCTCCGCGCATGGAATCATAAGAAAAAACGAAAAAACATTAAATATGATAAAATTTTCAGAATTTGAAAGACCAATTGGAATTCAAATTTTTGGCGATACACCACAGGTTATGGAAAATGCAGCAAAATTGGTTTACGACAAATTTAGACCAGATTTAATTGATATTAACTATGGCTGTCCAGTACCAAAAGTTACAAATAAAGGTGCTGGATCAGCAGCACTCAAAGATTTATGCTTAATGGAAGATATAACTGAAGCTGTTGTAAAAGCAGTAGATAAAATACCTGTAACCGTAAAAATGAGGGCAGGTTGGAATTCTGAAAGTATTGTAAGCACAGAAGCTGGTATCAATCTTGAAAAAATTGGAGTGAAAGCAATCACATTACATCCAAGAACAACCGTTCAAATGTATAAAGGATCAGCTAATTGGGATTTAATAAAAGAATTAAAAGAGAATGTGAAAATTCCTGTAATTGGAAATGGTGATGTTAAAAGTATAGATGATATAAATAGAATGTTTAGTCATACTAAATGTGATGGAATCATGATTGGAAGAGCAGCTTTGGGCAATCCATGGTTTTTTACTCAGATTAAAAAATATTTGTTAAACGAAGATTTTGAAGAAATTACCATAGATGAAAGACTTGAGATATGTAAAAAACACCTCGAATTACTAATACAAACCCATGGTGAAGTTGTTGGAAGTAATAATATGAAAAAACACTTTGCATGGTATTTTAAAGGACTTAAAAGCGCATCTTTTTATCGAAAAAAATTTGTTTTAGCAAAGAATTATTCTGAAATGAAAGATATTTTGTCTAATATTAGGCACAAAAACTAAAGGAAAATTATGGACAAAAATTTTAAAGCAACTAACGAACCAATCATTGATTTTGAACCTGGTTCGGAACATAGAGAATTACTTCTTAAAGAAATTGAAAGACAATCTTGCAGACAAAAAGATATTCCAATTATAATCAATGGAAAAGAAATTAGAACTGGCAATACAAAACCTTGTACAAAACCTCAAGATCATAGTCATATTTTAGGACATTATCATGAAGCTGGTCCAAAAGAAATTCAAATGGCGATAGATTCTTCTTTGGAAGCATGGAAAACATGGTCTAATACATCATTAGAAGAAAGAGCAAAGATTTTTAAGAAAGTTGCAGATTTAATAGCAGGACCTTATAGGTATAAAATTAATGCCGCTGCAATGCTAGATATTGGTAAAAGTGTCTTTCAAGCTGAAGTTGACGCATCATGTGAACTAATCGACTTTCTAAATTTTAATATTGAATTTGCTAACACAATGCAAAATTCTTTCACTCCGATATCACCTGACGGAATGAAAAATGAATTAGAATTTAGGCCACTTGAAGGTTTTGTATTTGCAATTGCGCCTTTTAATTTTTTTAGTATTGGCGGTAATCTGGCTATATCCCCTGCCATTGTTGGTAATACTGTTTTGTGGAAGCCAGCACCAAGTGCTGTCTATTCTGCATACTATATTATGGAGCTTTATAAGGAAGCAGGTCTTCCTGATGGAGTAATTAATTTTATTCCTGGAGATGGTCCAAACATAGGTGATCAAGTATTGAGTCATAAGGAATTAGCTGGAGTTCATTTCACAGGTTCTACGAAGACTTTCAAACATCTTTGGAAGAAAGTATCAAATAATTTAGATATATATAGAAATTATCCAAAAATTGTTGGTGAAACAGGTGGTAAAGATTTTTGTATAGCACATGAATCAGCCGATATTCAAGGCTTAGTTACGGCAATGGTCAGAGGAGCTTTTGAATATCAAGGACAGAAATGTTCCGCTATGTCTAGAGCATATTTGCCAGAATCAAAATGGGATGAAATTCAAGAAAAACTAGTAACTGAAATCAAAACAATTGATGTAGGTCCACCAGAAGATTTCAAGAACTTTGTAAATGCTGTTATTGATGAAACGGCCTTTGATAAAATTGCATCTTATTTAGATTATGCTAAAATAAGTAACGATTGTGAAATATTATGTGGTGGCGGATATGATAAATCCAAAGGATACTTTGTAGAACCAACTGTTATTTTAGCAAAAAACCCCCATTTCAAAACTCTCGAGGAAGAAATATTTGGTCCAGTACTTACCATCTTTGTATATGAAAACGAGAATTGGAATGAAACATTAGAATTAATTGATAATACTTCACCATATGCTCTTACAGGTTGTGTTTTTTCAGAAAATAGAGATATTGTTGATGAAGTTAAATCAAAATTAAGATTTTCAGCAGGTAATTTCTATATCAATGATAAACCTACTGGTGCTGTTGTTGGACAACAACCGTTTGGAGGAAGCAGAGCATCTGGTACGAATGATAAAGGTGGATCAATGCTTAATTTATTAAGATGGACATCTCCAAGAACTATCAAAGAAACTTTTAAACCTCCTCACAACTACAGATATCCATTCATGAATGAAGAATAGATGAAAATTCACGAATTCCAGGCTAAAGAACTTTTATCTGATTATAATGTGCCAATTCAAAGGGGGTATGTTGTTTATTCCTCAAATGAGATTGAAAAAACTATAGAAAGAGTTCAAAATGAATTCAACTCAGATGCTGTTGTTATCAAAGCGCAAATTCATGCAGGAGGAAGAGGTAAAGGCGGTGGAGTTAAATTTTGCACTTCAACAGAATCTGCTATTGATTCTGCAAATAAAATACTAGGTATGAGTTTAATCACGCATCAAACTGGCTTAGAAGGTAAACTTGTAAATCAAATATTAATTACTGAAGCACTTAATATTGAAAAAGAATTCTACTTTGCATTAATGTTTGATCGCTCAAAAAATGCTGACGTTTTTATTGTATCTAAGGAAGGTGGAGTTGATATAGAAGAAGTAGCAGAAAAAACTCCTGACAAAATTATTAAGGCCTGGGTTAATAATGAGACTCACTCTCTTGACGATGCAGTCAATACTGTCATCGAAGCATTGAGTCTTAATTCATTTAAAAATGCTTTTGAGATTTTTACAAATATTTATAATTGCTATTCAAATTCAGATTGTAATTTGCTTGAAATTAATCCCCTAGTAATCACTGAAGAGCAAAAAATTATTGCATTAGATGCAAAAGTTGATATTGACTCAAATGCACTTTTTAGGCAAGAAAAAATTTCAAAATTTCATGATACCTCAGAGGAAGATCCACTTGAATTAAAGGCATCAGAATATGGATTGAACTATATTAAGCTTGATGGGAATGTTGGTTGTATGGTAAATGGGGCTGGTCTAGCAATGGCAACCATGGATATAGTAAAACATCACGGTGGCGAACCAGCTAACTTTCTTGATGTTGGAGGCGCGGCTAATGTTGATACAATCAAAAATGGTTTTAAAATTATTCTTACAGACCCCAATGTAAAATCAGTTTTGATTAATATTTTTGGTGGTATTGTGAGATGTGATAGAGTAGCCAATGGAGTCATTCAGGCTGTAAAGGAATTAAACTTAAATGTTGCAGTTGTTGTTAGACTTCAAGGAACTAATGCAAAAATTGCAAAAAAAATTTTAGATGAATCTGATATAGAGTTGATAAGTGCTGAAACAATAGATGAAGCTGCAAAAAAAGCTGTTGGGCTGGTTTCATAATGTCAATACTATTAAACGAAAAAACTTCTATTTTGGTTCAAGGAATCACTGGATCTGAGGGATTATTTCATTCTCAGCAAATGCTAGACTATGGCTCTAATGTTGTTTGCGGAGTAACTCCTGGAAAAGGTGGAGAAACTGCTACAGAAAATAATTTACCAGTTTTTAACAGTATTGAAGAAGCACAAAAAGAGTTTTTAATTGATGCTACAGTAATTTTTGTTCCTCCAAGGTTTGCTGCAAATGCAATTCTTGAAGCTATAAACCAAAATATTGGTTTAATTGTATGTATTTCGGAAGGGATCCCTGTCAGAGATATGAAAAAAGTTAAAAGCGCTCTTAATAATTCCTCCTCAATTCTCATTGGTCCTAACTGTCCCGGCTTAATTACGGCTGAAGAATCAAAAATTGGAATAACCCCCGGTTTTATTTGTAAAAAAGGTTCTATTGGTATTCTTTCTCGATCAGGAACTCTGACATACGAAGCAATTGATCAAATTGTTAATGTTGGTTTAGGAATGACCACAGCTGTCGGAATTGGAGGAGATCCAATTATTGGATCAAGTATGATAGATATATTGAAACATTTTGCTAATGATGATGAAACTAAAGGTGTAGTTATGATTGGAGAAATTGGTGGAAGTATGGAAAATGAAGCTGCCGAATGGATAAAAGATAATTTTAATAAACCTGTTGTATCATTTATTGCAGGTCAAACTGCTCCTAAGGGAAAGAGAATGGGGCATGCTGGAGCGATTATTTCTGAAGGTTCTGAAACAGCAGATGCTAAAATTAAAATTCTAAAAAAATGTGGGATTTCAGTTTCTAAAACAGTATCTGAAATTGGAGAAACGATGCTAAACTTAATAGAGGAATAATGAACAATACACTTGCCCTAATTAAACCTGATGCAATGCAAAAGGGATTTAAAAATGAAATAAGAAAAGACTTAATGGAAAAAGGCTTTTTAATCGTTGAAGAAAAAACACTTAAGCTTAGCGTTGAGCAAGCCCAAGGTTTTTATTCAATTCATAAAGATAAACCATTTTTCAAAGAACTTATTGAATTCATGACTTCAAGTGAAACTCATATCATGAAACTTGAAAAAGCTAATGCAGTTTCAGAATGGAGAAATCTGATGGGTGCAACAAATCCAGCAGAAGCTGAAGCAGGTACAATAAGAGCAAAATATGGAACAGACATTTCAAAGAATGCTACTCATGGCTCAGATAGTAATGAAAATGCAGAAATTGAAATAAAATTTTTTTTCTAAGTTTTATGTTAAGATTAATAATAATATTTTTGTTCTATTCAACGTTATTTTCTCAAGAACAAACAGAAAGTTGGCTTGATTATGTTTTTGAAGAAAACAGAAAAGAAATATCTAAAACTTCCTCAATAAATATTGAAAACGAATTTTACTATACAATCCAAATTGCTGTTAAAAAAACTTTTGATGAAGCAATGGAGGTTGTTCAAGCATTGAATGCTTCAGATATTGATGCTTTCATTCAAAAAAATGACGTTAATTCAGAATATAAATATAGAGTTAGATATGGAAATTTTTCGAAGAGAGATGATGCTGTTAAGCTAGCCGAAAATATAAAGGTTGAGCTTGGATATAAATGCTGGATTGACAAAACTGAATTATAAAAAATATTTCACAAGAAAGATTAATTTGTTTATATTGCCAGCTGATTAAGAAAAAAAATGTTACCAAAAAAAAGACAGTCAAAAACACGTTCTAAAAAGAGGAGGACTCATTATAAGTCCACTCTTGCTCATACAGTAAAATGTAAAAATACAGGAGTAGAACATCTACCTCATCATGCGTACTATCATGATGGCATTCTTTATTACAAAGGAAAACCTGTAGATCAAAACTAATGAATAATTGTTTCATTTTTTCAGGGCAAGGTTCTCACCGACCTGGAATGAGCTTTAATCTTTACAATACATTCCAAATTGCAAAAGATAGAATAGAATTATCAAATAAAATTTTAGGATATGATTTCTCAGAAATAATGTTTTCCGCAGAAGAAAGCGAATTAAGAAAAACTCAATATGCCCAATTAGCTATTTTTATACATTCCACAATAATTTTTGATTTAATCAAAGACCAAAAAGGATGTGCTGCTGTAGCTGGACATAGCCTTGGTGAGTTCAGTGCATTGTATGCAAATAATTTTTTTGATTTTGAAACTGGTTTACAGATTGTCAATGTGCGAGCTAAAGCAATGCATGAATGTGAATTAAATAATCCAGGTAAAATGAGCGCTGTTATTGGTGCATCGATTGATAAAATACAAATTATTTGTGATTCTGTTGGCTGCCAAATTGCAAATATTAACTCTGATTCTCAGATTGTTATTTCTGGAAATGAAAAATCTGTAAGCTTAGCAACAGAAAATCTAAAAAGAATTGGTTCAAAAGTAATACCATTGAACGTAAGTGGAGCATTTCATTCAAAGCTTATGTCAGAAGCAAAGAGTGAGTTAGCAAATATAATAGTAAATTCAAAATTTAATGAAGTATCTTACCCAATTGTTTCAAATTTTAATGCAAAACCAAATACAAGTATTAAACAAATTAAACATGCCCTAATTGAACAAATAGATAATCCAGTTCTTTGGTCAAAAAGCATTAAATCATTGAGTAAATTATCTAACAAATTTGTAGAAATTGGCCCGAAGAAAGTTTTAAGCAATATTATGAAAAAAATTGATGATTCATTAACAATTAAATCCTATAATTGTATTGAAGATTTATAAAATCATTTTATGTTAAATTTTTCAACAAAAACAGCAATTGTTACAGGAGGATCAAGAGGAATTGGAAGGGAAATTTCCATTATTCTTGCTAAAAATAATTTTAATGTTGTAGCAGTTGCTACAAGTGAAAAATCTTTAGATTCTATCAGAGAAATTGAAAATATACAACCTTTCTGTTGTGATGTTTCGAACGAGAAATCAATTGAAAAACTCTATGATTTTGTCATTTCAAAATTTGGCTATGCTGATGTATTGGTAAATAACGCTGGCATTCATATGGATAATATTTTGCTTAGAATGAAGTCTGAAGAATGGAATCAAGTAATGAATGTAAATCTTAATGGTCCCTTTCATTTAACAAAAACAGTTTTAAAAGATATGTTTAAAAATAAAAATGGAAGAATTATAAATATTTCATCTATTTCTGGAACAGATGGAAACAAAGGCCAAGGAAATTATGCAGCATCAAAAGGTGGTCTTCTAGCTTTGACAAAGTCACTTGCTAAAGAGGTTGGCCGTAGAAATATTACTGTAAACTGTATCGCTCCTGGATTAATAGAAACTGACATGATCTCTCACTTGTCTGATACTGTAAAGCAGGGATATTTAGATAGAATTCCTTTAAAAAAACTTGGAAAACCAAAAGATATTGGGCAAATGATTTTATTTTTATGTTCCGATGAAGCCAGTTATATTACAGGACAAACATTTTATATTGACGGTGGAATGTCATTAAATTAATAAGGAGATATTAATTATGTCATTAAATGAAAAAGTAACGAATATTATTGTAGATAAACTAAGTGTAGATGAATCAAGAGTTGTTGCTGAGGCAAGTTTCCTTGATGACTTAGGAGCTGACTCATTGGATACTGTAGAACTTATCATGGAGTTTGAAGAAGAATTTGATTTAGAAATTCCTGATGAAGATGCAGAAAAAATTACTACTGTAGGTGCTGCGCTAGAATATATCAATAACCACGCAAAATAATTTTGAAAAATAGAGTAGTTATCACTGGTGAAGGATCTATTTCTCCATTAGGCCATAATTCAGAATCCCTATGGAAAAGTTTATTGAATGGAAATTCTGGTATAGATTATATCTCAGGCTTTAATACTAAAAACTTTTCAGTTAAGATAGCTGGAGAAGTAAAGGATTTTGAGCCAATTAATTTCTTTGACGCTAAAGAAGCTCGAAAGCTTGATAGGTTTACAATGTTTAGTTTAATAGCAGCCAGCCAAGCACTTAAAAGTTCAAAAAATAATTCATCTGAGGCAGGTGTAATCGTTGGAACAGGTGTTGGAGGTATGCATACTCTCGAGGAAGAGCATCAAAAACTACTTAATAAAGGTCAACGAGGTGTGTCTCCATTTTTTGTACCAAAAATGATCCCAAATATTGCTGGTGGACAAATTGCTATTAAACATAATTTGTATGGTTTAAACTTTTCAATGTCTACTGCATGTTCTTCTGCTACAGACGCAATTGGAATGGCATATAGATTAATATCAAATGGTCACTCCAAAGCTATTCTTTGTGGTGGAGCAGAAGGAAGTATTACCCCTCTCACTCTTTCAGGATTCGCTAATATTAAAGCCTTATCAAAAAATAATGAGAATCCTCAAGGTGCTTCAAGACCATTTGATAAAGATAGGGACGGATTTATTTTATCAGAAGGTGCAGGAATGTTAATGTTAGAAGATTATGTCGAAGCAAAAAAACGTGATGCCAATATCATTGGAGAAATTATCGGATATGGAATCACAAATGATGCCTTTCATATCACTCAACCTGATAGTGAAAGTACTGGTGCATCAAACGCAATAAATATGGCATTAGATGATGCAGGAATTAATGCATCTGAAGTGGGATATATTAACGCTCACGGTACATCCACATATTTTAACGATATGCTAGAAACTCAAGCAATTAAAAAGGTTTTTGGTAAAGATGCTAAAAATGTGTCTATAAGCTCTACAAAATCTATGACTGGTCATTTACTTGGAGCTGCTGGAGCTATTGAAGCTATTGCATGTATAAATGCTCTAAATGAAGGTATTATTCCACCAACCATCAATTACTCCAACCCTGATCCTGAATGTGATTTAGATTATACTTCAAATGAAGCATTCAAAAAGGATATAAGTTTTTCTATGAGCAATTCATTTGGGTTTGGTGGACACAACTCGGTGCTAATTTTTAAGAAATTTTCTTCTTAAGTAAATTAATTGACTTTATAGCATTGATATCAACTTCATTCAGAACACCGCACCAATAACTTAGCCAATCAATATAATTTATTAAGAAAAATAATGATGTTAGATTTTTTGGTACTTTATCTGGTACTGATAAATGAGCAATATGGGAAACTTTTTTTGATAAAATTTCATTTGTAATTTTCATTCGCTCAATATTTTTTGGCCACCCTATATGAATCCAAATCATTGAAAAAGATTTTTTATCAATATTATTATTTTCCCAACCTATTATCTCATTATGATTCATTTCAGGAATCGTAATATTATATGATAACATCTTACTATTCTCATTTAATTGAGATTTCAAGCGAAATCCAATTGATGATAGGTCTTCTTCAGTAACAATTATTGGCATAGTCTTATGAATTTTTTTTGCTAAAGCATATACTTCAGACTTTTTAGTAGAAGATTCTTCTGCAAAAGATTCAAGACAATCAAAATCTAAGTTAGAAACTCCTCTTTTATCAAAAAGAGATATAAGAAATGTTAATGCAAATCCTAAAGCTGACCTTGGAGGGTATCCTTTGGGTAATAAATGAAATTTAATATTATCAGACTTGGCTTTTTTAAGCAACTCACCTCCTGTTGTAACAACAAGCGCATGCTCAGTTAATCTTACAGCGTAATCATAGTAGGATAAAGTTTCTTCAGTATTGCCTGAATAAGAGCATATAATAACCAAGGTATATTCATCAATAGGAGTATTTGGAAAATAATTTCTTTCAACAACTATTTCCATTTCAGGAAATAAATCTTTTAAAATTAGTCCAGTAATAGCTGAACCACCCATACCAGCAATTACTACTTTACCCACATCTTCAAGATTTAAATTGTCTTCTTTAATATTTTTTAAAGAATCCTGGATGTGTTTTGGAAAGTCTCTAATGTGCTCAATCATCTATTCCTCTTAACAATATAGCTAATTAACTCATTTAAACCACCTTGAATCTCAACAGGTAATTCATTAATTATATCATTACATTGACTTATATATTCCACTAAAAGTTTATCAGATTCTTCTATTAAATTATTTTCTTTAAAAAAATTATAAATTAATTTTTTCTTACTGGAAACATTTTTGTGATTAGTAGATTCAATTAGCTTTTTCCAATCGCTTAAGTTTTTTTCCATAGCAAGGCATGTTAAAATCGTTTTCTTATTTCTTTCTATATCAGAAAAAGTATCCTTACCCATATTTTGACTATCTGTTTCAAGCTCAAGAATATCATCCTGTATTTGAAAAATGACTCCTAAACTTCTTCCAAGTTTTTTTAAGTCATTAACATTTTCTTCATATTTATCGCTAATGAGAGCAGCAATTTCAAAACATAATTCAAACAATGAACCAGTTTTTTTTGAACTCATTAATAAGTAATCAGACACACTAATAAAGTCCTTGATTTCAAACTCCATGTCGTATGCTTGACCTTCACATATTTCTAAAATGACTTCATTATATCTAATTAAAATAGCTAAAGTATTTTTTTTAATTTTTCCAATAAATAATGGTCCAAGTGCTCCTAAGCCATCTCCTGATAGAACAGCATGAGCGTTATCCCATTTTTTATGAATAGTGGCTACATTATGCCTTAAATCATCTTCGTCCATAATATCGTCATGAACAAGAGTAAAATTATGAAGAAGTTCGACACCTAGTGCTCCATTTAAAGAATCTTCTTTAGGATTTTTAAAAATTTCTCCAAGAAATAATACAATAATTGGTCTTAAACGTTTTCCTGGAGATTTTACAAAATATTTTATTGGATCATAGAGATAAGATGGGCCTTCTAAATCTTGAATCTTAGAAAATTCATTTAAAAAATGTTTTTTTAAGGCATTTAGTTTATTCATTATTATCTAATTCTTTCAAAATTCTTTGAGTGTCTTTATATCCATCTTCAGCTGAAGGTGCTCCAGCTTGGAAAACAAGACAATTTTCCTGATTATGCATAATCTTTGCTAATGGATAATCATTACCACCTTCCATAGTTCTATCTCCAATAAAAATATATTTTTCATTTGGAAAAAATTTTTTTACCTCACCTAATACTTGAGATTTATTCATTCCTTTTGGAGTGATATCAATCGATATTTGACCTCCAATTACAGCATCAAGAGTATCCCATTTATTGATTATATCTTTGGCTATATTACTTCTTTCGTTTGATTCACAATCATATTCAAAATAATGCAATCTTTGTTCTAATGAACAATCTCTACCTACAACGCTGAAATTGAGCATGGAACCTCTATCTTCAATATGATTACCAGCTCTAAATGAATAAGGGCTCTCCTTTAGTTTTTCTTCAAGAAAATTAATTAAATCTTTATCTGGATTAAATTCATGATTATAAGAAAGTTCTCCATTTAACCAAAGTTGATTTCCACCGCAAGTAAAAACTCCTTCTGATAAATTTAATATATATTCTGGAACCTGCTCTTTAATTTTCTCAAGATTGCTTCCACTTACTAAGAAAAAAGTATGATTTTCAGCCCAATTACTATAAAAATCTTCAAAATCTTTTGTCATTTCTCTCCTTGAAGGAGTTAGAGTTCCATCCATGTCAAAAATAAATATATTTTTCATTAATTATCCTTTATTGAAGAAAAGTATCTATTGGCTTCTTTTTTTATATTAGGTGCTAAATATAGTGCTGAAATCATTGTAGGAAAAGCCATTAAAGCAAACATTGCGTCAACAATATTGACTGCCAAATCTAGTGATAAAACAGAGCCTAATACTAATGTTAAAACATAAAATATTCTATAATAAAACTTTGAGTTAGCACCAAATAGATATGACGAACATTTGCAGCCATAATAGGAATATCCAAACATTGTAGATAAAGTAAATGTTGCTACTGAAAAAATAAGAATATAGTCTCCAACTAAACCAAGATAGTTTGAGAAAGATTTTTGAGTTAAAGATACTCCAGAATATGTTCCCTCAATCCACTCACCTGAAAGCAAAATTACTAATCCAGTAATTGTACAAACTATAATTGTATCAATTAATGGTCCAATCATTGCTACAAGACCAGATTTGATTGGCTGATTATTTTTAGATGCACCTATCGCCATGACCTCTGTTCCCATTCCAGCTTCATTTGAAAATGCAGCTCTTCTAAAACCTTGGCTAATAACTATTGCCGTACCAGCAAAACCACCAGCAACTGAACTTCCATTAAATGCACTTGAAAAAATATTTGAAAAAATAGCAGGAATTGAAGAAGCATTTGAAAAAACAATAAATAAACCAGACAGTAAATAAACAATTACCATAAATGGTACTATTTTTGATGCAACCTCGGCTATTCTGCTCAATCCACCAAAAATTACCGATGATACTAGGATAGCTATAATTATTCCAATTATTAGATTTAAATTAAATGATTGTTCAATACCGAATGATCTTACCATATAGTCTGACATAATTTGAGTCAATTGATTTGCTTGTAATAATGATAAACATCCAACTAAACCTGCAATACTAAACCAATAAGAAAGAAATTTAAATTTTTTCCCCATTCCGTTTTCGATGACATACATTGGTCCACCTTGTAAAACGTTTTCTGAGTCATAACCTCTATACATAATTCCGAGTGAACAAGTAAAAAACTTTGTTGCCATACCAACAATTGCACTTATCCACATCCAAAATAACGCTCCAGGTCCCCCCAGAGAAATTGCAACTGCTACTCCAGCTATATTTCCAATTCCAACTGTGCTAGATAATGCTGTTGATAAAGCTTGAAAATGTGAAATTTGACCCTCATCGTTTGGATCATCGTGCTTACCAAGCAATATCTCAAACGCATGCTTAAGATATCTAAAAGGTGTCAATCTTGAATAGATAATAAAAAAAATTCCTCCACCAATAACTAGATTCGCAACCCCAAAATTTCCCCATAGGAAATTTGAAAATTCTGCAAAAAAATTATTTATTATATTCATGATATATTAAGTTACAACATAATGAAAAAAATTGACTATTATATTCTAAGGGAGTTTTTAACAACTTTTATTATAGTTTCTTTATTTTTTACATTGATTTCTTTAATTGTTGATATTTTTGAAAACTTAAATCGATTTATAGATAATCAAGTTACCTCAAATATCTTGATGGATTATTATCAAGCCTCTCTTCCATCTATGATAAGCGTAACAATTCCTGTTTCATGTTTAGTATCATCGGTATTTACATACGGAATGATGATACAAAAGAAAGAATGGTTAGTTTTAAAATCCTCTGGATTAAGTCTATATAGACTTTCCTCTCCAGTCCTACTTTTAGGATTTCTACTAAGCATTGGTTCATTCTACTTTGATAATTCAGTAGTTATAAAAAATAATAAAATAAAAAATGAGATTAGGAAAACATATATGTCAAAAAATAAAAATAAGATCAAAAATAAAAATATCTTTGAAAATATTTATTTCCAAAAAAATCAAAAAGATTTAATTGCGATCGAAAAGTTCAATAGTAATAATAATGTTGCTGTAAATTTAAACTTTCTTGAAATCGAAAAAGGAATGCTTTTAAAAAGAATAGATTCAAAAAAAGCAGTTTGGAATAACGAAAAAAAACAATGGAACTTGAATGATTTTTCCATAAGAAATTTTGATGATATTGGATCTGAAAAAAATGTAACTATTTCAAAGAATGATTCTTTAATTTTTTTAAATTTTACTCCAAATGACATTATTGATACAGCGAGTTCCTCAGAGGAAGTATCATATTTTGAATTAAAAAATCAAATAATTTCTTTAAGCAATAATGGAGTGAATACTTTAAGATGGGAAGTAGATCTTAACTACAAAATTGCATATTCATTTATATCTATCATCGTTATTTTTTGTGGAATTCCACTATCAGTTTATAGATCAAATACTACCCTAGCTTTTGGAGGGGGACTGAGCCTGGCAACAATTTTTTCATATGTAATTTTACTTAAATTTGGGCAATCTTTAGCTAATGGAGGAGTTCTTTCTCCATTCTTTGGTGCTTGGATGTCTAATTTTATTTTTATTAGTATTGGATTTTATCTTATGCTTAATGCAAGAAAGTAATGATATGATTAACCCCTATTATAATTCACTTGATGGGTTAAAATTAAAAGATCCAGTAGAAGCTTTTTTTAATTTTTGTAAAGAAAGAGAAAATATACGTTCATTGAGAGAGAATGGTGAACCTTTTCCTTGGACAAAAGACCTTATTTTTCAAAGAGGAAGATTTTTAAATGTATTCAGAGAGGATGATAGAGTTAGCAAAGCTATACTAAATTTTTCCAGGGAATTAAAGTATGATTTACCAATGTTAATTCATGCAGTATTCTTTGCAAGATGGTGTAATAAACAGGAGACATTGGATAAATTATCTGCAAACATGCTTATTGAACCAAAAAAATTATATAAAAAACTTAAATATTTAGATAATTGGTGTAATCTTAACGCCTATCCAGTTGAACAAGTATATTGGAAAGGAACTAAATATTCAAGGTTAGATACTGCTGTGAAATTATTTTTTAATATAAAAAAAGATTTATTGGTAATAATAAATAATTCTGAAGGGGATGTAATTAAGGCTACAATTTCAATAAATAAAAAACTTAAAATGAAAAATGACTTCCCAATTTTCATGGCAATAATGGATTTGGCATGGTTCAGGCCAGATATTATTTATCCAAATAGTCGAGTGCCAACAGGCATTGGTGCAGTAGCATTCCTTGATATATTACAAAAATATCTTGGATTAAATAATCATCATGAGGTGTGTGAAAAAATGATTGAACTTCAAAAAAAATACTGGCCTGAAGCTAAGCGTGAATTTCAACCTATTGATATTGAATATCTTTCTTGTGAATGCAGAAAGTATTATAGCTATGTTAATGGTACAAAATTATTTGAAGGAAAAAATATATTTAAACCACAATAAAACATAATATACCATTTTTGATTGAGTTTAAATATTTATTCTAATTAAGAAATTTTTTCAATTGATTGAACAGTAAATTTTATTTCTTTTTCTTTGATATTGAGAGTAAAATTTTCACCAACTTTTTTACCAAAAACAGCTCTACCGAATGGTGAATGATAGGTAACAATAAAAGGAAACAAATCTAATTCTTCCTCCATGGGACCTAGGATATAATAATCCTCAGGTTTATTTTTTCCTTCTTCTAAGATTGAAACTTTGTTTCCGAATCCAGCTTGTTCGATATTGATATCACTTTGATTAATTATTCTAAAAGGTGCATGTGATTGCATCAATTGAATTTTATAAATGATGAGACTCTGCTTTTCTCTGGCGGCATGATACTCAGCGTTTTCTTTAAGATCTCCATGATCTGCTGCCTCACTAATTTTTTCGGATGTTTCTCTTTTAAGTTTTTCGAGTGACTTTATTTCTTCTTCTAAAGCCTGATGAGTTTCTCTTAAAATTAATGTAGCCATTTCACTTTCCTTTTACGATAAAATCAGTTTATATATTATGAGCTTAAATTTATTTTTGGGCCTACTGCTAAAATATCTGGGTCTTTAATATTAAATTTTTCAAAATTATTATTAAATAATCTTGCAAGCATATTTCCAGTAGAAAAATATTTTTCTAAATTACTCCAAGATAAATGAGGAACAAGAAACTTATCATCTAATCCTTCAACTTTAATAGGAATTTCAAGATCAAAAAACTTATCATGGATAGATTTGTTAAAATTTAATCTTTCTTCAGTTATTAGAGAAATAATATGCTTAGTAAGATTCAAATCAATTCTGGGAGAGCCACTAGTAGAACTTGAACCCGACCATCCCGTATTAACTAAAAAAACTGAAGAATTATGTTTGTTTAATTTTTTTTCTAAAAGCTCTGCATATTTTAAAGGATGTAATGTTAAAAAAGGGCCTCCATAGCATGGAGAAAAAGCAGCTACTGGTTCTGTGACACCCATTTCAGTACCCGCCATTTTTGCTGTATATCCACTTATGAAATGATACATAGCTTGTTTTTTTGTCATTCTTGCTAATGGGGGCATGATGCCGTAAGCATCACAAGTAAGGAATATTATAGAATTAGGATGAGGACCAGCACTTTTTAAACCTTTTGACCTTAATGAATTTTCTACAAAATCAATTGGATAACATATTCTAGAATTTTCACTTTTTGAACTGTCATCAAAATCAACTTGTTTACTTTCTAAATCAAATACGACATTTTCTAGAAGCGTCCCATACTTGATAGCATTAAAAATTTCTGGTTCTTTGTTTTTATCAAGATTAATCGCCTTTGCATAACACCCTCCTTCAAAATTGAAAATTCCTTTGTCAGACCATCCATGCTCGTCATCACCAATTAAAGGTCTATTTGCATTAGTACTCAAGGTGGTTTTTCCAGTACCAGAAAGACCAAAAAATAATGTTGACTGATTATGTGAAGCAGATACATTGGCTGAACAATGCATAGAAAGAACATTTTTTAAAGGTAAATAATAGTGCATCATAGAAAAAATTCCTTTTTTCATTTCTCCTGCATATTCAGTACCGCCGATAATTGCAATTTTCTTCTTAATATTAAATACGATAAAATTTTCGGAATTTAATCCGTAATCATTCCAATTTTCTTCTTTTACATCATATGCATTAATGATTGTAAAATCAGGAAAAAAATTTTCAAGTTGATTTTTTGAAGGCCTAATAAACATATTATTTACAAACAAAGACTGCCAAGCCTTTTTTGTAATCATTCTTACGTTTAAAGAATTATCATTATCATCCCCAGCAAAACCGTCAAATACATAATAACTAGTTGAAAGATCTTCATATGTTTTTAAGACTTTATTTAGAAGATAGTCAAAATTTTTTTCTGAAATCCTTTTGTTTACTTCACCCCACCAAATATTTTTATTTGAAAAATCTTCATCAACAATAAATTTATCATTAGGAATTCTTCCTGAAAATTCTCCTGTGTCAACCATTAAGGAACCATTAAGGCCTATTACACCCTCTTTATTATCAACAGCATCATTTATCAAATCTTCGACATTAAGATTTCTTTTAAAATTCTGATTTTTTATCATTTTTTGCCCCTAGGATGAGCTTTATTAATTGTATCTTGAAGTTTATTTAGGCTCACATGAGTATAAATTTGGGTAGATGAAAGCTTAGAATGACCTAATAAAGATTGAATAGCACTTATACCTACCCCTTTATTTAATAAATGAGTAGCAAAAGAATGCCTCAAGGTATGAGGACCAAATGAACTTAACGACAGTCCTTTTAAATTGTTCATCACTATATATTGAATGTTATCTCTAGTTAAAGACTTATTGTCTTTGTCGACGAACAAGTTATTATGTATGTTTGATTTTAACAATGGATATTTTTTGATTTTTTTTAAATATCTTATAATTAAATCTTTGGTAAAATTATCGAATTTTGAAAACCTTTCCTTTCCACCCTTTCCAAAAATCTTTATTGAATTGTTTGCAAAATCTATATCACGAAATATTAAGTTGGTCATTTCTTCTAATCGTAAACCCGAAGTAAAAAATAGCATTATTATAGCTTTATCTCGCATTTTTATAAATTCTTTTTTTTTTGATAAATCAATTTTATCAATTACTTCGTAGATTTTTTTTTCTGAAAGAAATGACGGAACTGATTTTTTAAATTTTGGTGACGGATAAGTTTGAATACTGTTTAAAACAACATCATTAATAATTTTTTCAGAAAATAAATACTTATAAAATGTTCTTAGGGATGAAAGTATTCTTGAAAACGATCTCGGTCCAATTGATTTACTTAAATCTAAATGAAAATCAAAAATATTTTCTTTAGATAGTTGTTTAAAATTAATAGAAAACTCCTCAATGTAAACTTCAAACTTTTTAATATCTCTGCTATAAGATTCAATTGTTTTTCTTGAATATCCTTTATCGTATTCAAGAAATTCAAAAAAATTTTTTTTAATTATTTTAAACTTCTGCACTTTTTATCATTTTGAATAAATTAACAAATGATTCATTTGGATCTGCTTGAAAAAATACTTTTTTTCCACTTCTAGGATGTAAAAAGGATATCCTATTTGAATGGAGATAATGACCATCTTGAAAATCAACATTTTTATTTATTTTTTTCTTTACATCTGGAAGATATTCATTTAGCTTTTTCCAACCTCCTCCATAAAGCTCATCACCAACAATTGGATAGCCTTTTTCACTGCAGTGAACTCTAATTTGGTGCGTTCTTCCAGTTTTAGGAAAAAAATTAATTGAAGAAAAGTACTTACCATTACTAATTAACTTAAATTTTGAATAAGCTGTTCTTCCATCTTTTGAAGATTTAAACTTTATCGAATTTTTTTTACTTCTGGATAGCTTATTTTTGATTATTCCCTCCTCTTCGATCCATTCCCCCCATGTTAATGCAATATATTCTTTGCTAATAGTTCTATTTTTGAATTGTTCAGCTATTTTCCAATGAGAATATTCATTAAACGGTATAATCATTATTCCAGAAGTATCTTTGTCAAGCCTATGAACTATTCCTGGCCTTAGTGGGTCTGGATGATTAATGAGTTTATCTTCAAAGATATTTAAAATAATATTTACTATAGTTCTATTATGATTATTTGGAGCTGGATGTGAAATTATTCCAACTGGTTTATTTATGATGGCAAAATCATTATCTTCATAGATTATTTCTAAAGGATAGTCCCATTTTTTTAACTTTGGTATAGCTTTATGTGAATCAACTTTATTTGAATCAATATTTATAATATCTCCGTAAGATAGCTTAAGATTTTTTTTCACTAACTTATCATTAACAGTTATACTTCCATCTTGAATAAGTTTTTGAATTTTACTTCTTGAAAATTGAATTAATCTTGAAGATAAAAAGGCATCTAATCGGATTAATTCATCTGATGATGAAACAGATATTGTCATAATTTTATTTATTTATAAGTATAGAACTATACAATAAGAATATCAATCCAATTGTGACAGACGAATCTGCTAAATTGAATACATACCAATGCATTCCATTTATATGAAAATCAATGAAATCCACTACATAACCTCTAAAAATTCTATCAATTATATTTCCAATAGCGCCGGAAATAACTAAATAAAGAGCAATTTGAGAAAACTTATCTTGAAAATCCTCATTATTAAGTAAGTAAAAAAGATAGATTGTTATAATAATTGGTAAAATTATAAATAGTAATTCTGCCCCTTCAAAATAAATTCCAAAAGCAATACCTTCATTTCGGATATAAGTAAAATTAAGTAAATTGGGTATTACAGAAAAAGAGTCATAGACGTTCATTGTAGAATGAACAATGAATTTTGAAAGTTGATCAAAAACAACAATCAAAAATGATAAATATTTCATTATATCAGATTTAGTTTTTTCTTTTCTTTAAAAATAACACTCTTGGTAGCATTAGGAACTTCCATTAATCTTTCTTTTGATATCAGTTCACCAGATATTTCGCAAATTCCATATGTTCCATCTTTAATTCTTTGGAGAGCTTTTTCAAGATTAACTAAATAGTCAGACTCACGAGACATTAAAAGAAAGTTTTTTTCTACTTCATGTGCTTCAGTACCTTCATTGAAATCTTCAGATCTTTCCTGAATGAAAACTGAATTTGTTGGTTTAGTAGTTGATCTTACTCCCTCAATACTTTCATTAACTTCAGCAATCTTCTTTAAAATATTAGCTTCAAATTTTTTTAATTCTGCTTTTGTGTATTTTGTTTTTTTCTTAGCCAATTTTTTCTCTATAGTTTCTTTAAATAAATTTTTATTTCATTGTTTTCGTATTTGAATGAAGAATAATAGTCAAAATTTTCCATATTTGCTACAATATCTGTACATAATACTTCATTCATAAAATATTCTTTATTTTTTTCAACAATATTTTTCAACTCATGAGAAAAATTAGCAGAAATGATGATTCTGTCATCAATCTCAAAATTTGCTTCTTTTCTCATTAACTGTATTTGCCTTATTAAATCTCTCAAAATACCTTCTAGTCTTAAAGAATCGCTTATAGTTGTATCTAATGATACAATTAAATCATTTCCTAAGAAAGATTCGCTTCCCTCATTTGCTTTTAAATCTATGATTAGATCATCTTTTGTAATTTCATATTCGTTGTCTGGAATTGCTAATCCATTCAATATATTATTTGTAACTTTCATAGGATCAAGATTACCAATAGATTTCATAGCATCCTGCATTTCATCTCCAAACTTTATTTTCATATTTTTGAAATTTGGTTTCAAAGTCAAAGTTCCAAACTCTTTGATTTCATTAGAAAATATTACTTCTTTAATATTTAACTCATCTAGAATTGTTTGTTCTTGATTTTTAATAAATGAAGTTATTTCATCGTTAATAAGGAAAACTCTTAAGCTTTCGAGCGGTTGCCTGACTTTTATATTAGCTTTTTTTCTTACTGCTCGTCCAGACTCAATTACTTTTTTTAAAGAGTCAACTTTCTCGATTAATTCTTGATCGATTTTATCATTATCGCATTTAGGAAAATCTGATAAATGGATGCTTTTTTTGTTCTCGTTTTTATCAGCAGAAGTTATATTTAAATACATTCTTTCTGAAATAAACGGTAAAACAGGCGATAAGACTTTTATTAAATCCAAAATCACATCATAAAGAGTCTGATAAGCTACATATTTGTCTGAATCATTCTCACTTTTCCAAAATCTTCTTCTATTACGTCTTATATACCAATTTGATAAATCATCTAAGAAGGTTTCTACATTTTTTAATAGCTTATCTACTTCAAAATTTTCATAATTCAATTTTGCGCTAGCATTTAATTGTTGTGATTTAGAAATAATCCAATTATCTAATAAAGTTAAATTTTTAGGATTTATTTTTTGTGAGTGAGGAGAAAACTTATCAAGATTTGCGTAGGTACAGAAAAACGAATAAATATTCCATAGGCTAATCAACTTTTTTCTGACTTCGTCAGCTTTATCATATCCAAATAATAAGTTATTTTCTACATTTTGTTTTGAATACATCCATCTCATTACATCGACACCCATCTTTTCAGCTGCATCATCAAACCAGATGGCATTACCTGAAGATTTATGCATTTCATCACCTTTTTCGTCTTTTACTAGCGCATGTCCAAGTAAAGTTTTAAATGGTGCTTTGCCTTCTAAAAAAGATGACATTGCTAATAATGAGTAAAACCAGTTCCTAAACTGCCCAGGAAAACATTCTGTAATAAAGTCAGCTGGAAACCATTCTTCCCAATAACTTTTATCTTCAAAATACTTCATTGTAGAAAAAGGTACAATTCCAGCATCTAGCCAAGGATTTCCAACATCTTCAACTCTAGTTCCAATTAATCCAGATTTAGGATGTTTAATTTTAACATAGTCAACCCAAGGTCTATGTGGAGTATTTCCATCAAATTTTTCCCATCCTTCAACTGCTAATTCCTTAAGCTCCTTTTTAGAACCAACAACATGAAATGTTCCATCATCAAAAGTCCATATCGGTAAGGCTAATCCCCAGAATCTCTTCTTTGAAATCATCCAATCTCCCATATTGTCTAACCAATCATACTCTCTATCTCTTCCCCAGCTTGGAATCCAATTAATATCATCTACAACAGATTTAATTTTATTTCTCCAATCCATATTGATATACCATTCGTCAACCTGTTTAAAGACTAATTCGTCTCCGGATCTCCAACAGTGTGGGTATATGTGAGGATAATCTTCAACATATAAAAGAAGATCTCTTTCTTTTAAATTGGAAATAATTTTTTGAGCGGTATCAGGATCTGTAACACTTAAACCTGACATGAAATCAAAGCCTTGAATAAAATTTGCCTGGTTATCAATTGGGGAAATTTCTACAAAACCTTCTCTTTTACATATTTTATTATCAATAGCACCACAACCACCAGCCATGTGAACAAACCCTGTTCCTTCACCCTCAACAACCATATCGTTACCTTCAGAATCTTTTCCACCATCAATGATGATATGACAATCTATGGCTGATTTATCTTGTAAGTTGCTTGAATCATGAATTGGATAACCCCCTTTAGAACTTTGAGGCTCTAAATGATCAAATGGTCCTTGGTATGTTAAACCAATTAATTTTTCACCTTTAAGGACTCCTAAAATTTCATATCCACCACGCTCTTTAAAAATTTGATCTAATGTTTTTAGTTTTGGAACACCATCTACCCAATTTTTTTTCTCTGAAAATTCTTTATTCAATCTTTGATATTTTAAATTTGTTTCAGCTACAAAATAAATTGAACCATCTTTAGCCTTAATTTTTGCATAATTTATTTTTTTGTTTACTGCAACAGCAATATTAGATGAAAGAGTCCAAGGGGTAGTTGTCCAAATTAAAATATTTTCATTTTCTTTATCTTTTAGGGGAAACTTTACAAAAACACCTTTGTGTAATGTAAGCTTTCTTCCCTCAATAATTTCCATCTGTGAATATGAAGTACCTGATCTACCAGACCAAGGAACTACATCGGTTCCTCTGTAGATTTTTCCATCTTCATGTAATTTTTTTAAAAAAGCCCAAATTGCATAGTTATTTTCTTCTGACATTGTGAAATAAGAATTATCCCAATCCATCCAATAACCCAGTCTTACAGATTGATTCTTTTGAACTTCAGAAAATTTTTCAACTCGCTCTTTACAAAGATTTACAAACTTTTCAATGCCTAGATCTTCAACTTCTTTCTTTGATTTAATTCCAAGTTCTTTTTCCACTTCAATTTCTACCCAAAGACCTTGACAATCGAAACCATTTTGATATCTCAACTGATATCCATTCATTGATTTATATCTTTGGTATAGATCTTTTAAGGTTCTCCCCCACGCATGATGAACACCCATAGGATTATTGGCAGTGATTGGTCCATCAAGAAAGCTCCATTTTGGACCGTTGAAGTTTTTATCGACTAGTTTTTCAAAGATTTTATTTTTGGACCAATAATCGAGTATTTCATGTTCATTTTTAACAAAATCAAATTTTGGATTTTCTTTCTTTATACTCATATTTAACTATGAACTTATAAGAAAAGGGGAATTATTGCAATTGTATAGAAATTATCTCGTAATAGTAATAAATCTTGATGAGGAGCCACGTTTAACAAGAAATAATACTTTTGATTCATCATCAAACTTTGACATTTCAGAAAGAAAGTCTCTTGTACTATAAATTTTTTTGCGTCCAACACGTGTAATGATATCTCCCTCTTGAAGCCCTGCCTCTTCTGCTGGACTATTATCTTCAACCCCAGTTACAATTACTCCTTGGATATTTGAAGGATTTTCTTCACCTAATTTATACTTATTAATCAAATCTTCAGTCGGATTTTCAAGTAACAATCCAAATTCATAATTAACATTTGTAGAAGCAGCTACAATATCTTCTCTTTCTTCGAGTGTGACAAATATATTTTTCTTTTTATTATCTCTATAAATACCAAGCTTCACTCTTGAACCTGGATCAGTGCTTGATACAAGATTTTTAAGCTCAGAACCGTTACTGATTTCTTTTCCTTCAAAAGTAACAATCACATCTCCCTCTTCCAAATCAGATTTTGAAGCTGGACTACCTTCAACAATGTCACTAACGATCGCTCCATTGCGCGTTTGAAGTTCCAATGTCTCATATAAATCCTCATTAATATCTTGCATATAAATACCCAAGAAAGATCTAACAACATATCCTTTAATAATAAGATCGTCCATTACTTTTTTAACCATAGTAGAAGGAATTGCAAAGCCAATACCAGCATTAGCTCTTCCTCCTCCTGAAGCAATGGCAGCATTAATACCAATTAATTCACCGTTCATATTTAATAGAGCTCCACCGCTATTTCCAGGGTTTATTGCTGCATCAGTTTGAATAAAGTTTTGATAAGTATTTAAGTTATTCATTACATCATTTCTACCTAATGCACTAACAATTCCAGCAGTAACAGTATGACTTAATGATGCAGAAAAAGGACTTCCAATAGCTATCACCCATTCTCCTACTCTTACTGCTTCAGAATCGCCCAAATCAACAGCTTTAATATCATCTGCTTCTATTTGAAGTACAGCTAAATCGGTAGCTTTATCTAACCCAATAACAGTAGCTTCAAAAATACGTTTATCAAGTAATTGGACTTTAATTTCTTCAACAGGTTTTTGAGATCTTTCATCAAAAATAACATGATGATTAGTGACTATATATGCATTTTTATCATCAACAATTACACCTGAACCAAGAGATTTACTTTCATACTCATCTGGGATTTCTCTACCCCAATATCTATAAAAGTTTTGTACATCTCGGTCCATTTGAACTGTATTTGTAGTAGTAATTGTAACTACTGACTCATTGACTTCTTCTGCAATATCAGCAAAAGAATTAAAAAATTCATATGCTTTGGATTGCGCAAAAGAAGTTGAAACAAATAATAAAATGAATATTAGTTTTTTTATCATATTTAACTGAAATGATTTAATTGCCATAAAGTTCCTCAGTTTAATCCTGTATTTAAAAAGTCTTTAAATTCTTTAATGTTTCTTGTTAAGCCTGGAAACTCCGATAAAACTTTATCGTTGCTATCTAAAATTACATAATATGGCAATGCAGCAGTTTCGAATCGATTGATTTGATACTCTCTTTTTTCTAAGTATCCCTCTCCTGCATCAGTATATAAGCTAACAAGAATGTATTTAGACATTATTTCTTCAACAGATTTTATACTAAAAATATTTGTTTCCATCCATCTACAATTTGTACATGTAACACCTGTGAAGTCAATAAAGATATTTTTATTCTGCTCTTTAGCAATAATAAATGCATCATTTAAATTATTATTCCAGATAAGATTGGATTGATATTTTTTAGGAGGCAAATAAGATTTAATATTACCATTAATATCGTAACCATGATTTCCAGCTGCTAAATAAGTTCCAAATAGTATAAAAGAAAGAGCAAACAATGATCTTTGAACTGAAAATGTTACTGGTGAATCATTTTTAAACTTAATTAATCCAAAAATATATAATCCAGTTAATAGCATTATGAATGCCCATAAATATAAAACAACTTCATACGTAAAAATATTCCAATTCCAGACCAAGTCAGTGTTGCTGATAAATTTGAAAGCAGCTGCAAGTTCTAAGAAACCCATTACTACTTTTACAGAATTTAACCATCCACCAGACTGTGGTAATTTTGTTAAATAATGTGGAAAGAGAGCTAAAAAGAAAAATGGTGAAGCAAAAGCTAAACTAAAAATTAACATCCCAATTATTGGCCAAAACCATTCTCCTTGGGATGCGGCAACCAATATCAATCCCATAAATTGAACAGTGCATGTAAATGAAGTTAAAGTAAAAGTTAAAGCCATAAATAAAATACCAACATAACCTTCGGAATTTTCTTTTTGTAGTGAAAGCCTTCTTAATGATTCTGGTATTTCTATTTCATAAAATCCAAATAAAGACATTGCAAAATAAATGAATAAAAATGCTATGAACATATTTACTATTGGATTTGCAGCAAGCTGATTTGCTCCAGATGCACCTAATAAAATTGCTAACATCATTCCTAAAAAAGTAAATGTTAAAACGATGCCAAACATATAAACAGTAGCACTTTTTACTGGAGAGGAATTAGTATTCTCACTCCTATGCATAAAAAATGAAATGGTAATTGGAATCATAGGAAAAACACATGGAGTTAAAAGAGCAAGAAAACCCATACTCATAGCAAGAATAAGAAACGAGCTTATGTTATTATCTGCAATTGCTAGAATCGATTCTTTATCAAAATCAAAATTTTCGAAAACGAAATCGGATCTTATGGGACCTGATTTAATACTGAAGGTTGCTGTTTTAGTAATTTGGTTAGGCGGATAACATAAACTATTATTGCAAACCTGATAGTCGATAATTACATCTACATTGTAAGTACCGTTTGGCAAATCATCTTTTAATTCTAATGGGATACTAAATTGAGGAGCACCTTCGTGATATTTAGTGATATTTCCAAACCCTTCGTCAAATTTCTCTATTGGCTTTGGCTCGATAACTCTTCCAGACTTATTAACAATGTCTGATTCTATGATGAATTTTGTTGAGGACGGACCTTCAGGTACATCATATACCGCATAAATTCTCCACGTAAAATCAAGTTCAGCGTTTACATCAATAATCGCAACTTCACCTTGATTCACATCGTCAATGTTAACGGTAAATTGGGCTGGATCGCTAAACTGAGCCCAAATAATATTTAAAAATGATAATGTTAAAAAAAACTTTTTCATATTGGGCTATGAAAATAATCTTTTCTTAATTCTTGTCCAAAAAGTTTCTTTTTTTGTTTCTTTGGATGTATTTACAATATTTTCAAGTTCTTCAAGTAGATTATTAATAGCATTTTTTGCAGCAAATTCACCAGCTCGTATAAATTTATCTGTTTTATCAAATGCTGACCAATGTAAGTTATCATGTTTTGGTTTTATTACAAAATCTGCTTCGTTGAGCAAATAAGAGTTTAAGTGAGCAACCGATACGTCTCTAACTCTCGAATATATTTCCACAATATTTGATGGTTCAGGTTGATCTTCCATACCTCTTGTAATATTTATTGCAATTATGAAGTCACATTCATTTTTAAGAGGAGTTACAGGTGTAGGCAATGCAACATTACCATCAACCATCATTCTATCATCTTTATATGTTGGCTCCACAAATCCTGGAATTGATGAACTTTGTACAATTGCATCTATTAGACTTCCTGACTTGTAAATTATTGAATTTCCAGAAATTAAATCAGTTGCTGAAACAATTAATGGAATTTTTAAATCACTAAACTGTTTAGCATCAAAAAGTAATTCTGCAGCTTTTTTAATTCTTTCATTTTTGATAATAGATTTTCTATTTGAACTAACCATTAAAACATATTGATTTTTAATTTGCTTGAAAACTTGTGAAAAAATAGATTCATCTTCCTCTGAGTTTGCAATATATCTAAATCCCAGATCATTAAAATTTTCACTATCAACTCTTTCAAGGTATCTTTTTTCTACCATTTTCGCGTTATGGTAAGATGCATACATTGCACCAACCATTGAACCAGCGCTTGTACCTGCAACGATATCAGGAACAACACCATTTGCTTCAAGAACTTTCAATACTCCAATATGGCATGCTCCTCTTGCTCCACCGCCACCTAATGCTAGTCCAATTTTTAAACCCTTATACATTGCTTCCTGGTTTTATAGCAGGTATTCCTTGAAGTTCACTTGGAATATTATCTTTATCAAAAATTTTAGCTTTTTGAGAAGTGATTGAAAAAAAGTTATCATGAATGAAAACTGGAGAAAGGCTTCTATTTACAATCACTCCAACTCCGACAACATTTCCTTTAAATTGAGCGATAAGATCAATGACTTCATTAATTGATCCACCAGTGCTAAGCACATCTTCGATAATTAGAATTTTCTCATTTTCATTGATGTTAAATCCCCTTCTCAACTTCATCTTTCCTTCAAATCGCTCAGAAAATATTGTCTTTTTATTTAGTTGCCTTCCAACTTCTGTACCTAAAACAATCCCTCCAATTGCAGGAGAAATAACTTTATCAATATCTAAATGAGAAAAGTGATTTGATAATATTTCACCAAACAATGACAGATACTTTGGATACTGTAAAACTTTTGCACATTGAAAGTATGTGTCACTGTGAAGACCAGATGATAAGATAAAGTGGCCTTGCATAAGTGCTTCGGTTTCTTCAAAAATTTTTATGAAATCTTTATCCATCTAGTCCTCTTATTTGATTTAAATACCGTTTGGCAGAATTACGAATTGAATCGTGATCTTTATTTCCAGAGAAAATAATACCTCTAGATACATTTATTAAGGTAGTATCCATATTCTTGTCATTAATTTTGAGAACGCTTTGCAAATCTCCTCCTTGGGCTCCAATCCCGGGAATTAAAAAAGGTAAATCTGTTGAATTTCTAACTTTCATTAATGCATCATCGTTAGTTGCTCCTAAAACAAGACCAATATTTTGCTGATTATTTAATGCTTCACATAAAGAAATCACTTTTGAAAAAATATCTTCTTGAATAAAGGTTGAAGATTTATTTGATGTTCTACATAATACATAAGCACCCTTAGATGGACTTGAAATAAATGGTTCAATTGATTCTTCTCCCATATAAGGACTTACAGTTATGGCATCGCAATTAAAATGATTAAAAAATGCATTTGCATAATGTAAGCCGGTATTTCCTATATCCCCTCTTTTTGCATCTGCTATAACAACATGATCATTTCCAATATGTTTCATTAAATTTTCAAGCCAATAATAACCCTTTGAGCCCCATTCTTCAAAAAAAGCTAGGTTTGGTTTATATGCTGCTGCAAGATCGCTAGTAGCATCTACAACCATCATCGAATATTCTATCATTTCATCTAAGGATACATTATCGTTGAAATATTTTTTGTCAATATCAATTCCAACACAAAGATTTGAATTTTTATCAGAAATGTTTGTTTTTAGTTTATCGATAAATGAGAGCACAAAGAAATTTAAGATATTCTATCATAGCAAACAAATGGCTTCATACTAGAATTAAAAATTTTTAATTTTGGAATATGGAAACATCTACTGGACAGTCAGAAACTAGAATTATTGCTTCAACAAATGTTTTCCAAATAGAAAAAATTGAAAAAATTGGTAAAGCTGATTATCCAAAGCTTATTGAAATATCTTTACATCTTGCTAAAGAATATGGTAAACAAGCTGTTTTTACAAAGGCTTCAATTGAAAAATATTTTAATACTGAAAAATCGCTTCCTTTTATTGCTAGGTACCAAAATGAAATTATTGGATATATAATTGGCATCCCATTGGAAGAACTTACAATGGAACCTTGGGCTTTGAATGATGAGAACTATGGTAAACATAACACATTATATACCTACGCTTTTGTTATAATGGAAAAATATAAATCCAATGGATATGCAAAAATGTTAAAAAGAGTTTATTTAAGCTGGGCGAAAAAACGAGACAGGATAAGATATATTACTGGTCATGTTTTATATGGAACTGCTGATACTAAAGATAGTAGTATTAAGATAGTATCCTTTGAAGAAAATTGGCAAGGAACTGGAAAATCTTTTGAATATTATAGAAGATCTTTTGAGGAGGGTGTTGAGAGCTCTATCTTTAGTCCTCCTTTTGAAATAATTGTAGAATAATTATTTTTTCAAATAACTCACTAAAACTAATGAAGTTGATGAAATTGCAAGTGCTGGAATAACAGCTTCATCTAAACTCCACTGATTTCCAAAGTATACTGTGGCTACTATACCCGAAAGTATAGAACAAATAGCTCCATACTTTGTTGCTTTGTTCCAAAAAAATGCAGCTAGTAAAGTTGGAGTAATTGCAGTTCCATAAATTGTAAATGCATATAATGCTTTTTCAAAAATAGTTGTATCAGCGGCAAACATTCTTGAAACCCAATACGAAAAGAATCCTAAAGCTAGCACTAAAATTCTGCTGAGAGTAACAATCATTTTATCTGAATATTTTTTATTTGAATACTTTAAATAAATATCATTAATCAAAATAGTTGTGGGCACCAATAAAAAAGAATCTGCAGTAGAAATTATAATACCAATAATTGTAGCAAGCATAATTGCACCTACGAAAGGTGGAAGGAAATTGTATGCAGCATAGATTAATACATGTGATTCTTTTGCAATATCTGTAATCATACTTGAACTAATCCAAGCATTTGCAATAATTAAAGATTCTAAAATGACTACAGCAAAAAATAAAAGGAAGGTTGCCTTTTGTGCTGATTTAACGGATTCACTTGCAAAAAATCTTTGATACATATTCGCATCTCCAAGAATCAATAAGAACGAGGGCAATGTAAAATTAATTACATCTCTAAAAGATAAAACACCAAATAAAGACATATTGTTTGGCATACCTTTATTTTCAAAGCTCATTGCCATTTCATCAAACCCACCAGCTTGAAAAAATAGAATTGGTAATGCTATGATGAAACAAATAATCATCAATATACCATTAGCAACATCTGTATAAGCAACGCTTAATAGCCCAGCTAATACAGTATAAGCAACGATAAATAATGCTGCTATAATTGTTGCTTGATCTAAAGATAGATTTGAACCCAAGTTATCATGAAAAATAGTATAAATAACTGCTCCACCAGCGTTAAACTGATAACTTACAATTACTAAATAAGCGGTTAAGAGTGCAACTACAGATAAAATCATTGCAACATCACCAAAACGTGATCCAATAATTTCCGGTACTGTTAATTTTTCTGAAGCTCTTGCTTTTCCTGCAATTTTAGTAAGAGCTAAAACACCAAGCATTCCTCCAATTGGCAGTAAGAAGCCAGCTGCACCTATTTCAAAGGTTTTTCCTGCATTACCAAGAACTGAACCAGTACCCATCCAAGTTGCTGCCATAGTTCCAACTAATATCCAGGGCGATAATGATCTTCCTGCAACTGAAAAATCTTCCTGATTTTTTATTGAATCAGATTTACTAAAGCCGATCCAAAGTAATGTAATAAGATAAATTGATATTATTAGATAATAAATCATTGTAATAGTTTATACATAATACATATATTATTTTTACAAATGCAATTACATTGGAAAATAATTATTGGATTAGTTCTAGGAGCTATTTATGGTATTTTAAGTGCAATAAATGGCTGGAATAGTTTTACATCAGACTTTATTTCCCCTTTTGGAACAATTTTTCTTAATCTTTTAAAATTAATTGCAGTTCCATTAGTTGTTTCTTCATTAATAACTGGTGTTGCATCTTTATCTGATACTAGAAAACTATCAAGAATAGGTTGGAAGACCATTGCGCTTTACATTTCAACAACTGCAGTAGCAGTTAGTATTGGGCTTATATTGGTTAATTTACTTGAGCCTGGAAACACAATTCCAGAAAGCTATAAAGAAAGCTTATCAAGTGAATATTTTAATACTGCGGCAGATAAACAAGAAGCTGCAGCATCAATTCAACAAAATAGAGGACCCCTCCAACCGCTAGTAGACATGGTTCCTGGTAATATTTTTTCTGCTGCATCCAACAACAGGAATATGCTTCAAGTAGTTTTTATTTCACTGATATTTGGAATTGCCCTAATAGGAATTGACAGAAAATACTCTAGACCAGTTTTAGAGTTTTTAGAAGGTATAAATCAAATGATTATTAAACTAGTTGAAATGATAATGTATTTTGCTCCTTTTGGAGTATTTGCATTGATTGCTAAAACAATTAGTTCAGTTTCTGGTGATATTTCCCAAATAAGTGAAATTCTTTCTGCTTTAATTTTTTATATGGGTGTAGTGATTCTTGGTCTTTTTGTTCATATGGGTATAACCTACATGACACTACTAAAGATTTTTACAATGATGGATATAAAACATTTTCTTAAATCAATGGCACCTGTACAGCTTTTAGGATTTTCAACAAGTTCAAGTGGAGCAACATTACCAGTAACAATGAAGCGTTGTGAAAAAGATCTTGGAATATCAGAGGAGATTTCATCATTTGTTTTGCCCCTTGGAGCAACAATTAATATGGATGGAACTGCATTGTATCAAGGAGTAGCAGCAGTTTTCATTGCGCAAGCTGTTGGTATGGATTTAACATTAGCTAACCAATTTACGATCGTGGCTACCGCTGTTTTAGCCTCCATAGGAACTGCAGCTGTTCCAGGAGCAGGTATTATTATGTTAATCATTATATTGGAAGCCATAAATGTGCCAAGTGAAGGAATTGCTCTTATTTTAGGTGTTGACAGGATTCTTGATATGATAAGAACTGCTACAAATGTCACTGGAGATGCAACAATTGCTAGTGTAATGGATTCTTTAGAGAGCTAATCCAGTCTTTATATTGTTCAGTAATTGTATCTTTTATATCTGAAATCTGTAACGATCTTTCAGCAGAAACCATTAAACTATCTGGGAAAGATTGCTTTAAATATGAGATTTTTTCAGGATTAACTAAATCAATCTTGTTAAAAACATATTTATAATTAATTTCATTAGCATTTATCTCCTTTAAAACACTTTTAATTGTGTCTATTTCATTGAATAAATCTTGAGAATTTGCATCAAGAACAATTAATAAAAAATCAGAATCAACCACCTCTTGTAGTGTAGATTTGAAGCTAGCGATTAAATTATCAGGAAGATTTCTAATAAAACCAACAGTATCACTTAAGAGAACATAATTATTATTGCCAATAAATAATCGTCTAACGGTGGTATCCAAAGTTGCAAATAACTGATTTTTAATTAATACATCACTTTTAGTAACTGATTTCATTAATGACGATTTTCCTACATTTGTGTATCCAACAAATGACGTTCTAAAAAATGACTTTCTCTTTTTACTTTGTACCTGTCTTTCAGAATCGATACTCTTAAGTTTTTTCTTAAGCAATGAAATTTTTTTACGAATGATTCTTCTGTCAACTTCAATCTGTGTTTCACCAGCTCCAGCTCTAGTTCCAAATCCTCCCATCTGCCTTTCAAGGTGTGTCCATAATCTGGTCAACCTTGGTAATTGGTATTGTAATCTGGCTAATTCAACTTGTGTTTTAGATTCTTTTGATTTTGCATTTCTAAAAAAAATTTCAAGTATAACGCCCGGCCTATCTAAAAGCTTAGTATCTTTATTTAATTTTTGAAAATTTTTCGTTTGAACGGGACTCAAATCCTCATCAAAAATTATATAATCCACTCCTAGCATTTTGGCTTGTTCAATCACTTGTTTTGCTTTTCCGCTTCCAATAAAATATGTTGAATTAATAGTGTTTATTTTTTGTTTGACTACTCCTTTTACTTTTACGCCAAGAGTAGATACTAGTAATGATATTTCCTCAATACTGTTATGATAGTTCTTGCTGCTTTTCCATATTCTAGGAGCAACAACTATCGCTGATTCGATCTTACGATTCATTTACTACAATTTGATTAAAAACAAGTTCAATAAAGATATCGTAAATAAATTCATTAAAAATATAATTTGTCCATTCCTCATCAATTCTGGTAGCTAAGAATATTACTTTTGAGCCAAAAATATTTTTTTTAATTAAAAGCGGATCATTCGTTGAAATTTTAAAATAAGCTTCATCTGCATTATAATCTTTTAGCTCATAAAATCTATATACTTGAAATGATTTACTATTATTTGATAAATATTTAATTGGATATTCTTCTTCAAATTTAAAGAACTGATTTTTAGATGTACCTCTTAACGCTTTAACTTGCGGATAATCGAGAGTTTTTGATAGATATTCAGAATCAACACTATCTATGAAATATAAAATAGGTTTTTTACCTAACATAAATTTTTGAATCTCTCTAATTAAGTCATCTGAAAAATCTTTTACCCCTTCAACTATTAAAATATCATATCCATAAAAATCATACTTTTTGAAACTTTCAGTTTTAACTACATCGTATTTAAATAAACGATTGTTGTCTAACAAGCTAGCAAATCTACTTTTATTGTCATTTAGTATAACTACATTTTGTTGATTTCTGGGCTCAACTTTAACAGAAAAACTATTAATAGATATTCCGTCCTGCTTTAAATCAATAAATACTGAATCAGCATCAGAACTTACAGGAATATTCCTTACATGAGCATTCAATGAGTCGGATCCAAAATCAAATTTTCCATTCAAAGTATCATTTGTTGACCAATTTATCTCAATATTGCTTAAATCAGGATTATGATAGTTTAGCTTTATTTGCAAAGAATCAGAATCAACTAATTTATAGTCATTTACTATAATATTAAAATCAATATCCTTAGATATTGCAATTTTAGAAGAATCATTATTACATGATATAAAGAGAAGTGAAACTAAAAATAAACTTCGAGTCATTTTGCTATTATTAAATTAATTTTTGAACCTTGAGATACTTTTGTTCCTTCTTTAGGGCTTTGATTTAGTACTGTATTTGGTAAAAACTTTTCGTTTTCAACATACTGAATTTTACCTTCAAAAAATCCTTTTTCTTCAATTATTTTAAGTGCTTCGCTAAGAAAAATTCCTTGAAAATCAGGAACATCAACCAAATCATTAGGTGCCAGTCCATTACTGACTTCAATACGAACACCGAATCCTTTTCTTATGCTATCATTTTCTGTAGGACTCTGCCACGAAACTATACCTTTTGGATACTTTGAGCTGAATGAATAATAAATTGAGTCCAACTCAATGCCATTTTGATCTAATTCAATTTCTGCAGCTCTTAAAGTTTTTCCTAAAAGAGATGGAACAATAATTTTTTGATTGAATTGGGTAATTTTAACTTTAATTGATCTTCCAAGCTTTACTTCTTTACCAGATGTCGGAAATTGCTCAATTACAATGTTGGGATTTAAGTCATTTGTAAAAATTGTATCTGCTACTACAACCTCAATACCTTCTGATTTTGATAGCTGGTTTGCTTCATCTAATGTTAGTCCCTCAAGATCTGGAATTACCACAATATTTCTTGCATTAATATATAATGGCATTAAAATAAAATTGAAAGCCATTAACACTAACAATCCAGTCACCATGAAAATTGATAAATTTTTAAAAAAATTTTTCATTTTAGAATACTTAAATCTAAATCTTGATAACCTAAAATGAAATCTTTTGAATCCATTGCTTTTTTACCCTCTAATTGCACATAAAAAAGTCTTAAAGCATTATGACCACACTGTACATCGAAAAAATTTTTATCTACATTATATACTGATCCAATTTGATGTTCATTATCATTATTAATTGACTGAGCCTTATAAATTTTTAATCTTTTGTTGTTTATTGTAGTAAAAGCACCTGGAGTTGGAGAAAAAGCCTTAACTTTAGCCAATATTATATCTGAGTTATCATTCCAATTAATTTTTAAATCATCCTTTGAAATTTTGGGTGCTAAAGTAGCCTTACTATTATCTTGTTTAATTAATTCTGAAGAATGATTTAGACATTTGTTAATTGAAGAATCAATAAGACTTGCTCCTGCCTCGCTTAGTTTTTTTGATAATGAGCCATAATTATCATCCTCTAATATTTCTATTTTATATTGATCAATTATTTTTCCAGTATCAACTTTAGGTTCAATTAAAAATGTAGTAATTCCTGTTGAATCATCTTGATTTAATAATGCATGTTGAATTGGCGCAGCGCCTCTATATTTTGGTAATAATGAAGAGTGAATATTGATTGATCCATATTTTGGAATATCTAATAATGACTTCGGAAGAATTTTATAAGCAACTACTACAAAAAAATCAGGTTTTAAATCTTTAAGCTGCTTAGCAAAACTTGAATCATTTAAATCTATTCCTTCTATAATTTTTAAATTTTTTTCTTTAGCTAATGTCATAACAGGTGTATCAAGAATTTTTTGACCGCGACCCATTTTTTTTGATTTATTTGTAACAACAGCTTTTAAATTAAAACTTTCATAACAAGCTAGAAGAGTTGAATTTGAAAAATCAGTATTACCAAAAAAAATTATATTTATATCTTTATTAGACATTACTTGATTTCATCAATTTAAGTGCCTTATCATATTTTAAAAGATCAGCTGGAGTAGCATAATCGGTTATCAATTTTCCATCCAGATGATCATTTTCATGTTGAATGACGGTAGCAAGAAAGCCGCTAAAAATCTTTGTATGTTTATCTAAGTTATGATCTAAATACTCGTAAGTAACTGATTTGTACCTCTCAACATTAATTCTGATTTCTGGTAAAGATAGGCATCCTTCTGAGTCAATACAAGACCCTTCACTACTGATTATTTTTCCATTTATAAATACTAATGGCGACTCACATTCATCCGTATGAGAAAGATCAACCACAAATATACGTTTATTTATTCCAATTTGATTTGCAGCTAATCCTATACCGTCAAACTCATACATTGTATCAAATAAATCATCAATTAAGCTTCTAATGCTTGAAAAGTCTGTTATATTTTTTGATGTTGCTCTAAGAGCGGAATGACCATATGTAACTACTTTTTGAACTGCCATAAATTATTTTGAAAAATTTTTAACTTTAGCAATTGCAACTCTATCTACAGTCATTTCATTTTCATTAGATATTTTTACAACAACAGTTTTACTTTTAAGCGTAGTAATTTTTCCATGTATTCCCCCAACAGTCACTACTTTATCACCTTTCGATAAATTTTCTTGCATTAATTTCACTGATTCTCGTTTTTTTGAGTTAGGCCTAAGAATAAAATAATATATAACTAAAAAAATTAGAAAGATTGGTAACTGAGAAAGAAAAATATCCAAAAAAGATGCTTCGCTTTGTTGCATTATTTTTATTTTTTGATTCATGAACTAAAATTAGCTTACCTGAAGTTCTTTAACAAGGCCATAACTAGAGGTTTCAAAAGATAAAAACTTATAAAAAATACAATAAAATTTGAAATTTTATGAAGAATTTGAAATAATGAATTATCATATTCAAAAGTTATCTTATTAGTTCCAGCTTTTACTTCAACAGCTCTTAAAACACCATTTGCTTTAAGTATTTCAACTTCTTTATTGTCTACATAAGCTTTCCATCTAGCAGGATAATAAATTTCACTAAGCACTAAAACTCCATTTTCCTTTGCTTCATAATCAATAATTATTTTTTCAACATCCCAGTCAATATTTAAAATTTTTCCAACTAAATACCTTGAATCTTCTAATTTGTCTACAATAGCGGTTTTTGATGGATTGAATGCGGAGGCAGTCAAATAATTATATAAATTATTATCTTCTTTAATAACATCTTTTACAAACCAAGCTCTTGGATTGCTTCGAACTAAATAATATATATAGACATTTTTCTTTCCATTAACAGATTGAAAAACAGTTTTTTTCTCAAGAAAAAGTTCTTGGTGAGAAATTTCGAACGGACTGACTATATATTTTACATTTAACAATTGTAATACTGGTATCGAAAGCAAGTTGTTTGTATTCTTTAATAGTTCAGAATAATGTCCAAATTTTGCTGGATGATACCCTCCAACTGATTCGATTCCATGATACTTAAACTTTGGATCAGTAAATAAGGAACCTGCAGGATAAATCCTATTTAAACCAAGATTTTCTTTAAGGAAAATTATAGTTTCATCATCATAGAAAACTGATTCAAAATTATCAATAGATGTGATTTGATTTTGTTGACCAGAATCTTGCTTTGGATTAATAATTCTAATATCAATCCTATAAATATCTATAAAAGAAAATATTAAGAAAAAAGATAAAATTATATCAGTCTTAATTTTTGGAAATTTATCTCGAAGTAATTCTATAGAATCTTTTAAGCCATAAGCACTTAAGATATAGATACAAAAGTTTGCGAGGATGAGAATCATACTAGGAACCCTAAAACTGTCAAAAAAGGGTAAATAATTATAGAAAAATTGGTAAAAAATTTCAAAATATTTACCAAATGACAGAAGAATTGAAATAATTAATACAATCCAAAAAAATAATCTAATACTATTTACATTTTTTAATGATAAAAAAGCAAATATTAGCACTAAAAAACCTACATAATTTGGGAAATCAGTAAACGGCATAAAACCTTTATAGGTTGATCCTCCAAATCCATAGTAATTAGGTAAAATATATGTTAATAACTCCTTGGGATGCATTGACCAATTAGTTGCATATGTAAAACTACCCATATCACTAGTTCTAATTGACATTTCACGATAATCCAATGATGGTAAATAAATATGTGAAGCAATTAAAAGAGCAATAACGATTGCTGAAAAGAATAAAGTAGCATACTTTTTACTTCTGTTGAAATAAAAAGAATAAATGAAGAAAAATCCCAGAAACATACAAGCATAATAAGCTATCTGAACATGTGCTCTTTGTAATTGCAATCCTAGCGCTAAAGCAAATAAAAGCATATAAGAAATCGATTGCTTATCTTTCAATCTAATTAATAGATATAATGTAATTGGAAAAAAGGCAGCAGTCATCATCTGACTTCCATGTCCAAAAACAATCATAGTGATTAAAAATGGGTTTAGTATCCAAAGTAATCCTGAGATGAATGCAATTTTTTTATTTTTTATAAGCTTCTGAATTAAATAAAACATACTTACAGCAGAAAAAACTAGATGAAAAAATTGTATATTTAAATCAGAAACGCCCAATAAATTTAAAAAGTAACTTGGGAGATACAATAAATTAACGTAAGTGAAAGCTTCAAGAGTTGGCATTCCAGAAAAAATCCATGGTTGCCATTGTGGCCACTCTGAAGAATTTAATCTAATCTTATCGAGAATGTGATGAATGGCATAAGGATTAAAAGAATCACCTGATGAAAAAGTATTACCGAAAATTATAACTTCACTGAAAAGGAATAATACAAAAATAGAATAAATTAAAATTAAAATAGTGAGATTCATTTTAAATGAATTTTGTTTTAAATGAATTTATTAGTTCTTTATCCTCTTTATCAAAACCCAATAAAAAGAATATTATAAAATAAGTAGAACAAACAAAAATAAAGTGCGCCAATAAATAAATTACTAAACTAAAAATACTCTCCAAGCTGAATAAGCTTGAAAATATGCTTTTAAAATAGATAAAAATTAAAAAAGTAATGATACCAGATAGAATTGGTTTTAATAGTTTGACTGAAAATAGATTTAAATTCAAAATAAAAATATTCTCCATAAATCTTAAAATACTCAAAATAAACAATGCAATAGTTGTTGATAATGCAGCTCCTACTATACCATACTGAGGAATTAATATATAGTTCAATGCAACATTTAAAATTAAAGTAATAGATACATTGATTAAATTATAATTAGTGTTACCACTCATTGAAAGTGTTGAAGAACCTAAGCCAAAAATTGTTTGAACTAATATTCCAGTTAATAAAACCTTTAGTGCAACTGCATTTTGGAATTCAGAACCAAATAAAGATAGCATTGGATTTGCAAAAATGAATAAAAATATAAAAACAGGCAATGAAAATGTTAAAATATATTTGGATGATGATTTATAAGATTCTTTCATTCCCAAAGTATTTTTATTGAAATAATGTTCAGAAAATATTGGAGCAAAAATTCCTGCAAAAGCAAAGAGGATCATCCTAACCAGTCCAGCTGTTCGATCAATTGGGTGATACATTCCAACTTCCGTAGCATTAGATAAAATTCCTAACATAACAATATCAACCCAATGCATAATAATACCTATAGCTGAAACAAACATTAATGGAATAGAAAATCTCAAAATGTCCTTATTTAATTCTGTTTTTATAAGATTTTTAAAGCTTATTTTTACAAAATTTCTTAAAAATTTTAATATAAAGAGTAAACCTATGATAGCAGTGGCAATCGTTGGAATTAAAATTGATAGCTTTGTTCCAAGAAAATAAAATGAGACTAAAAATGTAATAAGAAGTGTAAGTGGATTAACGATCTGATTTACAAAAATTTTATATTTTAAAATTTTAAAGGCTTGGATTGAGAAGGAAGATATTAATGTTAAAACTGAAAAAGGAAGGCTTAAGGAAAATACTTTTATTACTATGATTAAAAATTTATCCTCTTTAAGAAAATTATTTACAATCTGTTCTGCTGAGAAAAAACAAACAATTGATATTACAAAACTTGATAATAATCCAGCTTTTATAGATGAATAAATTGAACTATTTACATTGTGTGTATCTTTAGTATTTCTACTTACAAATCTTAAAACACCATTATCAAGGCCCATTAATGCAAAAACTTCTGCTATTCTTGTTATAGCATTTCCAAGTGAATAAATGCCTAACATTTGGGCACCTAGAAATCTTGCCATAACTATAGAAAATATATACCTAAAAACTGAACCTAATGTCATTCCAGAAAATGATAGGAAAGCCTCACTTAAAATGGTTTTTTGACTTGATGGTTTACTACTCATTTTTTTCTTAAATATAACCATCTTAAAAGTTGATATGGTAAATGAAATAATATCCAGTAAAAAAATATAGAAATTAATTGGATACCTGTAGCATGCTTCCAAAAAAGTTTTAAATGATTTTTAAGCTTCATAATATTTTTCTTAGATGAATGTTCTCCCAAAGATTGAGATACGCTATGGAGAATAATAGATTTTGGAGCATAAATTATTTTTCTATTTAATTGAAGAGCTTTAAGTGATAAATCTACATCTTCACAGTACATATCAAATGTTTCGTCAAAAAAATTAAGTTTTTTTAAATCCTCATATCTTAAACACAAACAACACCCGGTTGCATACTGAGTTTCACTTATAAAAGAGTACTTTGGACCATCAAAATCTCTTATTCCAACATGGTAAATTAATCCTCTCCATAGATCTACTGCTCCTCCAGCATACCAAATTTTATTAATGTTTGATGAAAATAATATCTTGGGCACCGAAATTATTGCCCTATTATCATTTATCAATGGATTTATCAATTCGTCCATGAAATCTCTACTAACAATTGTATCATCATTTAACAAAATTATAAAATCCTTTTCATCAAAATTCATTTTTTTAAATCCTGCATTATAACCAGCACCAAATTTCAAATTTTGACTATTTTTGGTAACATTTACTTTTGGAAATTTTTTAGCAACCATTTCTATGGAATTATCAGAAGAATTATTATCAATTACATTCACTGTGAAATTGGTATAATCATACATGTTGGATGCATAATTAATATTCTCTAATGATTTTAAACATCTTTTTAAGATATTTTTATTATTCCATGTGAGTACAATAATATGAACCTTATTTGTATTCAAATTCTTGATCATTTATTTTTAAAATTTTTTCAAATTTTTCCCAAGAAAAATTTTTTTTGTGATTTACAATGTTAGAACTCATTTTATCGTACATATTATTTTTAAAGAACGCTAAAATTGCAGCTGCAAAATCAACTTTATTTGGATTAACTATATATCCAGTTTGTTCATTTACAACATAATCTTTTAGTCCACCTTTTGATGAAACAATTGAGGGTAAATTAAAGTTCATTGAAAGCGAAAGAACTCCGCTTTGCGTTGCTTTTTTGTAAGGTAGTACTAACACATCTGAACTGAGAAAATATTTTTTCAATTTCTCATCGTCTACAAAGTTACTATCAAAAATAAATGAGCTTTCAATACCATATTTTTTTATAAGTGATATATAATTATTCAAATTAGTATATGGTTCTCCAACAACAAATACCTTTAAATCAGGTATTTGTAATTTAAGTTTATTTACAGCTTTAATTAAAATTTCTAATCCTTTGTATGGTCTAATCAATCCAAAAAATAATATTATTGGTTCCGATTTTATTCCAAGCTCACTTCTGAATTGATTACGTTTATCTCTATTAAATTCAATATCATATATTGGATGAAAAGATGAGATGATTTTTCCTTTAAAATTGTATTTTTTTAATTTTTTAATCTCATTTTCATTCATAACTACTAAATGAGTAGCATTTTTAATCATTTTTCTAAAAATAAAATCCTGTAATGGAAAAAATTGATGAGATTTAGCATTATGTATTAAGAAATATATTTTTTTAGTTCTTATTCTTTTAGCAATAAACGAATACATAGGTGCAAAAAAAGGATGCCAGTATGAAAAAATAACTATATCACTATGTAATTGATTAATTTTTTTTATTGCACGCTTCCATGATAAAAAATTTAAAGGATTTAAAATCCTCAATGATAAATTGCTCTCGGGATTATTATCTTTGTATTGTGATTTGCCTGGAAAAAGTATTTTTGGATACAATTTTTTAAAATTTAAAACAGTTACATTGTGATTTAAACTTATTTGATTTACTAAATATTTATGGAAATCAGAAATACCTCCTCTAAAAGGCAAATATGGACCTATAGAAACAATTTTAAGATTATTATTCAATTACTTCTTTTATAAAATTTTTTGTTTTATGATTTTTATTTACAATTATTTCACCTATTAATCCAAATGTAAATAATTGAACACCTGTAATTATTAGTAAGCTTCCAAAAATGATCATAGCTATATGTTGCTGAAAAGAATGTAATAAAACATACTTTAAGTAAAGCACATATATCTCTGCTGCTACACCAAAAAATATTGAAAGAAATCCTATCATTCCAAAAAAATGAAGGGGTCTATCCATATACTTTCCAAGAAACAAAATAGTTAGAAAATCAAAAAAACCATCTTTATATCTCTCATTACCATATTTAGATTCACCGAATTTTCTTTCTCTATGATGGACTGGAATTTCATTAACTACAAAATTTTTTTGATGTGCTAATAACGGAATATATCTATGTCTACCTCCATAAAGATTTAATGATTTTGCTACTTCCCTTTTTAAAACTTTTAAACCAGAGTTTGAGTCCATTATTTTTAATCCACTGAAAATTCTTATAAAGAAATTAAAAACTTTTGATGCTAGCCTTTTTTCTAGAGGATCTATTCTATTTTTTTTCCAGCCAACTATCATATCTGCATCATGTAATTGGTTAACTAGGTTCATCAACTCTTTTGGATCATCTTGAAGATCAGCATCCAAGGTTGCTATCAATTCTCCACTTGAAATATCAATCCCAGATTGGAGAGCAATAGATTTTCCATAATTTCTATACAAATTTATTAGTTTCCATGATGAATGGTGTGATATTTCTTTTTCAATTAAAGTCTGAGAATCATCTAATGAACCATCATTAATAAAAATAATTTCAACTGCTACATTGTTTTTGAAATGATTTTTAAGTTCACTAAATAAAGCTAAAAGTGATTCTTCTTCATTAAATACAGGTATTAAAATCGATAAACTTTTCATTAATCAAAATTTCTTCTATAAAACTTTATTGTATAGTTTTGTTTTTCATTATTCATTAAAAATACAATCTCATTAAGATAATTACTACCATCAATTGAAATCATCTTTGTTGAAATAACGTAAGTATTTTTATATTGAACATTGATAGTGTTAAGGGCGTCAACATCTCCCCATATTATCCCTTTATAAAAATTTGAATTTAACTGATTTGATAATGGAAAGAATTTATCGAACTCTTTTTGTGTCACTGCAGTTTTTTTTCTTACATTAAAATACCTTACAGAATCATTTTTTGCTTCAATCATGTATTGCCTTCTTCCTAGAAAGTCTTTGAAAACAATAATTGAATTATTATCTGAGGATTCAAAAATAAATGAAGAAGTAAAATTTGATCTTCCTTTCCCTTGTAAAACTCCATTACCAATTACTCTATTAAAATTTTTTTCAAGTTCCTGAAGTTTAACATTATTATCTGTGTTAATTATTTGAAAATCATTATTAGATGAACACGAAGCTAAAAAAATTAAATTTAAAATTAGTATCAGTAATTTATTGAGATTCATACGAAATAATCTTTGATTGAAGCTTTTCATTATTTTCATCAAGAAGAAGTGCTTTTTTATAAAAAATAAGTGCTTCTTCAATCTCATTTAAACTAATCAATACATCTCCGTAGTGTTCGAGAATTACTGAACTTGTATCATCGTATATTAGGGCTTTACCAATATATTCTTTTGCCTTAGCAAAATCAGATAACTTATAATAAATCCAACCGATAGTATCTAAGTAAGCTGAAATGTTAGGATTAATTAATACAGCTTTTTTTGCTAAAGCTAAAGCATAGTCTAAATCTTCGTCTCTCTCAACTAAACTATATGCAAAATTATTATATGCTTGAGCATCCTTATCATTTATTGAAATTAATTTTGTGTAAAGTTCATCAGATTTGTTCCATTTTTCATTTTGATCATAAGTCATAGCTAAGCCATGCATTGCTGCAATAGAATTTTGATCAATTAATAAAGATTTTGCATAAAATATCTCTGCATCTTCAAAACTTTTATTTGAATAACTTGCTAATCCTAAAAAATAGTTAATCTCAAAATCATCTGGAAATAAAGATACAGCTATTTTTAATTCTTCAATAGCTTCAGAATACCTTTGTAAGCTAATTAATGATAATGAAGAATTCATATATCCTTCTTTATCATTCGGATAATAAGAGATATGTTTTTTAGAAATTTCCAATGCAAGATCATTTCTACCAAGATCTCTATAAACTAAAGAAAGATAATATAGGGCAAACCTATCATTATCCTTTTTAGATAATGACTTTTTAAGATATTCTTCAGCAAAATCAAATCTACCAAGACGTATGTATTCTAAAGCAATTTGATTATATAAATTATTATAAAATGGATTTGCTTGTATTGATTTAATACTCAACAATTCAAGAAGCTCATCAATATTTCCACCATCAAAAGACTCAAGATATCCTCTTAAATATTCAGAATTTGATGGGTCTGCAAGTAAAAGTTTTTTAAATAATTTTGACAAATCACGATGTTTAGAATTATATGCTAACTGTACAGCTACTTCAAGCGCTAAAACTAATTCATTATTTTTATTATAAGCTTCCTGATAATAGAGCAACGCTCCATCAATATCATTTAATTCAGCTTTTAAATCTCCGATTATGAATAAAATGTCAGCATTATTAGGGTCAATTTGAATTATTTTGTTAAAAATATCTAAAGCAGATTCATAATTATTTAAAGCAATATATTTTTTACCAAGAGAAATTGTATAATCTTTTGCATTACCATCTAACTCAATAGCTCTTTTTGCATAAAAAATACTTTTGTCATATTTCTGTAGCATCCAGTATGCTTCAGACATATTAAAAATTACCTCAGCAGAATTGGATCCAACTTCGATAGCTTCTTGAAATTCTAAAATAGCTCTAGCATAATCACCTTGCTCAAAAAACATCATTCCGTCCATAAAAAATTGAACTCCTTCAAATGAATCTTTACTACTTACTTTATTAGTTTCATTTAAAGGAGATACTTCTTGAGGTTTTAGAGGTAATTCAGGAATATTTGAAGAACAATTCACCAGAAAAAGTGCAATAATAGCTAAATAATATTTTAAATACATAACTATGCAAATTACATCTCAGATTGGAGATTTACAATTCTATGAAAATTAATCTTTATCGCTTACAAATGAACCATTAACGTCATTAAGTAATTCAACTTCTTTTAGTTTTTTGTCTTCCTCATCAGAATTAAGTTCTTGTGAATCAACATCTTCATCTACCACAAAGTAATTGGACTGAGATGGTTGAAGTAAATAAACTGACAACATAAAAATGCATAATAATGATAATGTTAAAAAAGCAAAATTTTGCTTTGAAAAACCTAAAATATCTGTTTGTGATTTATCATTATTTCTTAAAAGATTAATACGATCTTGAAGCTTCTTATCAAAATCTTTTGTAGTGCTTAAAGAAGGAGCAGCTTTCATGATATCAATTGTATTACGAACTAAATCAACTTCAGATTGATATTCAGGATTTTCAGCAAGAAATTTTTCAAATTCCTTGCGATCTCGAATATCCATTGTATTTTCGATCCAGTCAGAAATTCTATCTTGAAATTTATTATAATCCATATCTACTCCTTAAAATGTTTCATTTTTTCTGCCAACTGTATACGACCTCTGTTTATTCTAGATTTAATCGTACCAATTGGTATTTCCAGTATTTTACTTATTTCTTCGTAAGAAAGTTCCTGAAAATCTCTTAAAACTACCGCTATTCTAAAATTTTCAGGAATTTCGTCTAAAAACTTATTTAGTTGATCTACTGCAATTTCATTTTGTACTCTAGATTCTAATGACTCTTCTTTAGAACCTATATCCAAAAATCTTCCATCATCAGTATGCAAAGAATCAGTTCTCTTCCTTTTATTTTTTCTTAATTCTGTTAAAGCATTATTTTTTGCAATGGTGAAAATCCACGTTGAAAACTTTGCAACATTTTTATAATAATTAGCATGTGTGTAAAGTTTTATTAAAGTATCTTGTACAACATCTTCCGCTTGTTCTAAATTGTTGAAATATCTAAAAACAAAATTTAATAACCTATCTTTGTACCTTTTCACGAGCTCATTGTAGGCATTGATATCACCTTCTTGAAATCTTAGGATTAATTTTTCATCTGAAAATTTGAACTTTTCATTCACCTTTGAAGACTCCGTTGATAATATTTGCAAATTCTGCCTCATCAATAATTCTTTGTGTTTTTAATTTAATATCAATTTTAGAAAATGCGTTAATAGCGTGTTCAAGCTCTTCAAGAGTATAATTATTAGATGCTGAACTTATCCTCTTAATAACATTTCCTCTAATATTTCTACTAAATGATTCTAAAAATGTTCCATTATTTTTCTTTGTCAAAAAAATTGCTTCAATAATATTGAATATAGAGTTAATAACATATGAAAGACCGTATTGCTTCATGATTGATAACCCATTTTCAAAGATTTTATCAATACGTTTGTCGCATATTGCATAATTTAGTTCCCATAACTGCTTATCTTTATGTAAAAAACCTACCTTTTCCAAAGAATCGATAAGTTCATTTTCATTATCACAAACTAAACTAGATTTTGACATTTCATTGAAAATTTCAGAGAGATTGTTACCAAAAAACTCTATAATTTTTTTAGAGTAATTATTACTTATTTTCAAATCAAGTTTTTGAGCAAATAATTTGATCCATTGCCCCATTTCGCTTTCAAAAGGTGTCGATATATCAATCACATTAAGTATCTTTGAAAATTCTTTTGTAGAAGAGTTTTTAATTATATTTGTTTTTTTTTGATAGTTAAATGATAAAAAGCTACTGTCAATACAAAGAATTTGATGCGGATTATTAGATTTAATATGAAATATTAAAATCTCTGAATTTTTTTTACTTAGCTTATTGATATTTTTAATGATTATAAATTTCTGTTTTGTAAACAAATCTTGGGTTCCTAAAACATTAATTAATTTATCCAATTTTTCACTCTTGTTAGCAAAGTCAAATGTGAAAATTTCTCTCTCATCTTGTGAATTATCTAAGATTTGTTTTTTAATAAATAAATATAAGAAATCATTATCGCCAACTAAAAGATAGTCGTCATTTAAAGTTTTTTTTTCTTTTGATATAAAAGTTAATGCTTTAATCATTTTTTTTGTTTAATTGAATTTTTAAGAAATTCCGTAACTCCCTGATTGTAGATGAGGACCTGAATCATCATAGGGCTTTTCTTTATTTTGTGTTAAAAGACTAATGGTGACAACGGCAATAAATGCAAATACAAAACTTGATAATCTTTCTGTTACTAATGATTGTAAGAATGTACTACTTCCCCAAATTATTGTGATGATAGAACCAGTCAATAATCCAGCGATAATACCCATCCTCGTTGTTTTTGACCACCAAAGCGATAAAATTATAGCTGGACCAAACGATGAACCTAATCCACTCCAAGCAAAACTGACAATTCCGAAAATAGTATTTCCTGTTATTTCAGAATACATTGCATTACTATAGGCAAATAAACCTAGAACGATTGTGATATATCTTGTATTTTTTAATTTATCAGAGTTTTTATTATTAATTACTTTGTTGAGCCTTAAATCTTCACTAATTGCTGAGGTTGATACAAGCAATTGAGAATCAGCAGTAGACATCATTGCAGCAACAGCACCTGAAATTAATAGCCCAGCAATCCAAGCAGGAAGTAGAGTTTGAGCTAACAAAGGCATTGCAATTTCAGTATCTTTTCCAATAAAAAAATCTTCGCCAAAATAACCAACTGCTGTAATTCCAACCATAAAAGCTCCAGAAATTCCTGGAATAGCCCATAAAGCAGCAATCCATTTTGCTTTTTTTATATCGGTAACTGATTTTATTGCCATATATCTTATAAGTAAATGTGGTTGACCAAAATATCCCAACCCCCAACTCATCCCTCCTAAGGCTACTGTAACTGAACCAATTCCTGATAAACCTCCAAAAATTGAATTACGTTCCTCATCATTAAATCGCAGTAATTCTAATAAACTTTGATCAAATGAATTAAGTTCAAAAATTCCGACTATCGGTAAAATAACTAAAGTGCCTATCATCAATATGCCTTGAATTAAATCTGTCCATGCAACAGCTAATAAACCTCCTAAAATGGTATAAATAATTATTATGATTGCACTAAGAGTAATACCATATAATGGTTCAATTCCAAAAATAGTATTTAAAATTTTTCCAGAACCATGAAATTGTGCAGAAACATAAAAAGTAAAAAAAATTCCAATAATTAAAGCTGATATTGTCCTTATCAATCCAGATGAATCGTTGAATTTTTTTTCAAGAAAATCAGGTATTGTTAATGAATTTAATTTTTCAGTTTCAAATCTTAATTTTTCAGCTATTAAAAACCAAGATGAAATAATTCCAATTGTAATTCCGATTACTGCCCATATTTCACCATAACCTACAGCAATTGCTGCTCCAGGTAAACCTAAAAGTAACCACGCAGATTCACCAGATGCTCTTTCAGAAAATGCCGTGACCCACGGCCCAAGCTTTCTTCCAGCCAGTAAAAAGTCAAGTTGAGATGAAACGAATTTATTAGATAGAATTCCAACAAATATGATTAATGAAAGGTATAAAATAAATATTACTTCAATCATGAAATTATACTCACAAGTATGCAATATAGCCCAAACCACCCAAAATTAAATTTTTTCAAAAATTGAACCAAAAAAAATAGACTAAAATATCCAAAAATAAATGAAGACAAAAATAATCCTAAACCATCAGCTAATTTGATAGCCTCAAATCCAGAAGAAAAAAGTATTTCATAAAAAATAGAAAGAACGATTATAGGTATAACCATAAAAAAACAATATTTGATAGATTTTTCCTTATCTAATCCTAACATTAAAGCAGAACTTATAACCAATCCAGATCTTGAGATTCCAGGAAGTATAGCAACTGATTGAAAGAAACCTAGTATCAATGCAGATTTGAGGTTTAATTCGATTGAAAAAGAGTTTTTAAGAAAACTAAACAAAATTATTATTAATCCATTTGCCATTAATGAATATTGAACAAAACTATAATTAAAAAATTGTTCAAAATCGAAAATAAAACCAAAAATAACGGCTGGTATCGTTGATACTCCTAAAAGCTTAATATTATTTATATTAAAGAAATCATCTTTTTTAGCAGATGCAAAAAAAGAAGATTTATAAAATAATAAAATACTAAAAAGTGTTCCAAAATGAGCGATAATTTCAGCGGAGGCACCTTCATTAGTTATTTCTAAATAATCCTGAAAAAGCACAAGATGTCCTGAACTACTGACAGGAAAAAATTCAGTTAATCCCTGAATTATGCCCAAAATAATATAATTAATTAAATCATTCATAATAAATTAGTCCTATCATTCTGTTTAAAGTTTTATCTCTTCGAAAAGAATGATAATCTGTATTGTCGAAAGTGCATTGATTTATATCAATAATATTTTTTAAACCAAATTTTCTTAATTGGTATTTTGCAATACCTTTTAAATTACAAAATAATCTATCATCGATTTTTTCAATGAATTCACTTCCAAAATAGCCAATAAATTCTTTTTGAACCTCATAATTTTTCTTTGATATTGAAGGACCAATAAATACTTCAAGATTATTGAAATCATTTACATATTTTTTGATAAGATAGATAGATTTTTCTATAATACCATCTTTTAAACCTTTCCAGCCTGCATGAACTACTCCAAAAATTCTATGATTCCTATGCATAAAAAAAATTGGTAAACAGTCAGCAGTTTTAATTTTTAAAATATTACCTTTTTCTGTAGAAAAAATTCCATCTGTATTATCATAAATTATTTTATTTTCATTAACAATTTTAATGTTTGTTGAATGAGTTTGACACATTGAAAAAATATTTCTTTCAAAAATATGACATTCAATTTTGTCATTTGAAAAAATAATCCTCAAACCTTTTACATTGATTTTATCTGAAAAATCAAAAATCATAAAAATTAATTTGAATTAAATATTTTTCTATTTGAAAATCTAACAACTTTTGAAGCTTGATTAGAATTTGAATTTGAAAAATCAAAATTTCTTGTTATTCCCTTGTAATTTGAATCAAAAATAAATTTGGAGTTTTTATAACTTGAGTTAATTAAAAAATTTGAAAAATCTATTCCAAAATGAAATATATTATTCAATGTATTATCATAATCAAACTCACTATTTTCAATATACTTTGGTATATAGTTTGAAACAAAAAGCATATCTGTAATATGTGGAGATATATTTTCTTGCTTAAGTAAATCAATATCTAACCAATATTCATTTCCTAATAATTGAGTTTGTAGATTCGATAGAGAAACCTGAGAAGCTACAAACTCTAAAGAATTTTCGCTTACCGGATAAAATAATCCATCTATAGCTTCCAAAACAACCTTTGTAGAATCTATAGACTCTTCTTTCTCAATATTGAACATATCATATACTTCATCATTATCAACTTCGAACATAGAATCAAGAACGTCAATTTCGACTCCTAAGAATTCTTGATATTCATCTTTTGTTTCTATATCCCATGCTATTTGCCTTAATTCTTTAAAATTAGGACGTAGATCAATTGCAGAATTTTCTTCATACCATCCAATATAAACTGGCTCTTTATTAAGCTTATCTAATGCAGTTAAAAACGAATCAACCTCTTTAATTCCAAGTTCAGTTCTTGGAGCAATAACTGCAATATTATTTAACTCAGAATTTTTTAATGAATGATTAGCTAATAACTGATTTTTGAAATCTATAGAAGAGTTAAGTAAGAAAATATTTTCATTTATATTTTCTAAGTTATTTAATGAAGTAAAAGGAGCAAAAATTGGAATATTTGCTGCGGAGATGGAACTTGAACCTGCAATAAGATTTTTATCCAATAAAGGACCAATAATTGCACTGACATTATGTCTTTCAACCAAATCTTTAAAAGCTTCTACAGTTAAAATAGGATCTTTGTAATTATCAATAATAATAAATTGTATTTTATCTTTTGACTGAGAATTTAGATTTGCTTGTAATAACCCTTTAAGAAAAGCATTAGTTATTTCTAGATTTTCTCCAGATAATGGAAGAACAACTCCAACTTTTTTAGAAAAAGAAGTCTTAGATTCAATGTTTCTTTTTAAAAAATTATAATTTGACCTGAATTCTCGATCCAAAAAACTTTGATCAATTTCGTTAAATTTATTTGATACATTATCTGAATTATCATAAACCAAAGAAAAGGATTGAGCTAAAAGAATAATATTTAAATTTCCTTTATCTTCTTCTAAAATCTGCATTAACTCTAAGTTTTTATAGTCAAGATCCAATGGAATAATTTTTGCAATTCTTCTATTAATAGGTTTTTTTGAACGAGAATCATTATTTGATTTTCTAGCAAGTATATAATTTCTAAAAGCGAAATTGTAATAGCCTTTTGACGAATAAATATCACCAATTGTGATATAAAAAGATGTTTTTAAATTTAAAGGTAAACTTAAAGGACTAATGTTTTTTGCTTCATTGAGAGCTAAATCAAATTCTTCAAGATTGTATAAAGCCTTAATTTTAATCACCTTTGCATGATTAGCATAAACAGTATCTAAAATTCCACTATCATTTATTTTTTTAATAACAGAATTATTCCTTTGACGATTCAAATCGTCAACAAGTGATTTAATAAATAATTCATTGGCTTCATTATCAATATTTTGACCAAATAAACTACTTAATAATATTATATATGTAATAAATCTCATTATAAACGAAATATAAGGTTATTTAATCAGTTTTAAACACATTTACGAGAACAACTCCGATGACAATTAAGAATAATCCAATAATTGTTGGAAAATTTAAAGGTTGTTTATAAAAAAGATAGCTCAATATAGCTACTGAAAAAACACCCAATCCTGCCCAAGAGGCATAAACAATTGATAATGGTAATTTTACAACAGCAATAGATAATAAATAAAAAGATAAGGAATAAAAAATTATAACGAGGCTAGTTGGAAAAAACTTTGAAAATTCTTTTGTTACTGGAAGTAACATCGTACCAGTTACCTCAAATAAAATTGCAAAGAGTAAAGCTAAATATACATTCATAAAATTACCTTTTAATAATCAAATCCATCTTCTTGTTTTCTTTTCATAATCAATGAATTCATTTCCAAATAACTCGTTCATTGCTACCTCTTCTGGAATAATTTGAAATTTTGTTATAAAAATATAGAAAAATAGAGATGAAATCATTCCTCCAATGAGATTGAACTTACAAGATATGGATAACAAAATAATTAGCATTCCAAGGTACATAGGATTTCTTGAAAACTTAAATATTCCAGAGGTAACTAAAGAGGATGCTTTTCTAGGTTCTAAAGGATTAACAGTTGTTTTATGTGTTCTAAATGATATGACTGCAGAAATGAAAACTACTAATCCAAAAATTAGAAGAAATAGACTAATTGTATTATTACTGTAACTAAAAAATTGATTAAAAAAGGTTTTTGAAAAGTAAATAGCTATACCACAAATGAAAGTGACTATTGGAGGAGGTATTTTATTATTCATTTTTAATCATAAACCTTATATATATTTTTTTCAAGTAATTACTCAAAACCAAATTTTTCTCTGTGAATTTTTAATAATTTCCTATCAGGATAAAAATCTTTCCTAATTGGAAGGTTTATCTTATTATTTTCATATTTCTTTAAATAATCAAGAAGATTTTTATCTTTTATCGAATCAGATAATAATATTCTATAATTATCATCAATTGATATAATTCCTTCATCAAAACACTTATGTATCAACATGGATAATAAAAGACCATTTTTAGGATTTAATCTATTTTCTTCATCAGAGGAGTGGGGACTAATATGTGAACTATGATTTAATCCTTTTGTTGAGATATCCGTAACACAACATTTAAAATCATAAATTATTTTTATATTATCAGACCAGACTTTATCATCTGATGTCCTTACTTTAAGTTTTGAAAATTTTTCTTTTGGTTTTTTATTAGAATTTGGGAAATAAAATTTTTTATGTGATTTAATTAAATCGTTATTTTGTTTTTCAAAATTATCATCAGTTTGGTTACTTATTCCTTGTTCACAAATATATTTGAAGTCTTCAAATGGTATAATATCCATTCCATAATGATTAAAGAAATTACTCCAATTTTCTCCTCTATCTTTCCATTTCCACTGATAATCGTTTAAATCTTCTTGATGAATAATATTGTCAAATTTAACAGGGTTAAAAATTTGAGTTACTACATAATCATCACCTTCAATTGGACCAACCTGTCCCATTCCAAAAAAATAAAGTTTTTTATTTTCTGATAAACTTGAAGATTTTTTATAAACGAAGAAGTCTCCTTCCCTCACTTTATCAAATCTACTTCTTTCCCAAGGATAAGTTTCAAAGTCAACATCATTTTCTTTCTTACCAGTTGTGAAGATGAAGTATCTTTTATTTACATCCTCAACAAGTGAAAATTTTGATGAAATAGTTATATAAAAGACATTTGGTTCATCTGATGGTTTAAATATTAACTGAAAATTTTCAGATTTTTCACCTTTTTTGATTGTTTCCCATTGTGGGATGTGTTCCTTTAAATACGATGTGAAATCCTTATTCCACTTTAATAATCTTGTTGGAGAGTTTTCTCTGGATTTATCAGTATATCTTATATATGAAGAATAAGTATTGTTATTTTCATCTATCAAAGTGATATCAATCTTATCTTGACTAAGTTCGTCTATGTTAAAAAATTGATATCCTTCAAATGGAAGTGTAAAAGTATCCCATTTAAATGAACTATAATCTAAAAATTTTATGAATTTATCTTTGGTAATAATCATTTAATCATTATCACTAAAAATAACAAAACCAAAATGAGAATTTTGAGGATAATTTTGTTCAATCATTAAAAAATCATCATCTAATACATCTTTTAAATGTTCATATAGTGATTTCTCAGTTTTTCTATCTTCCTCAAGTTTTTTAAAATTTTCTATTAAACCTTTTACTGTACCATCTTTTTCATCTAAATGATAATAATCGTCATCAAAACAAGTGACTTGGTTATGTTCACAGTAAATTGGTTGGGTACCATCTTCATCATAAGTTGATAAACAACCACAAAATGGACAATGAATACTCTTTTCGTAATTTATTTCATAACAAATCATAATCCCTCCAACTATAATATTTCACTCACCCTCCAATTTACGAAAAGTTATGTTCTATCTATTGATTTTTTTGAATTTGTCGACGAGAAAAGTATTATTCGACGGAAACTGATTTTGCTAAGTTACGAGGTTGGTCAACATTTAAGTTTTTATCCAAAGCAATATGGTATGCTAATAGTTGTAAAACGATTGATGCAAAAATAGCAAATGCATAATGATTAGTTTTTGGAACAACAATCAAATCATTTGCAAGCTCTTTAAGAACTTTATCATTTTTTGAATCTGTGATTACAATAATTTTTCCTTTTCTTGATTTAATTTCCTGTATATTTGAAATTATTTTTTCATAAGTCTTATCTTTTGGTGCTATAAATACACTAGGCATATCCTTATCGATCAAAGCTATTGGTCCATGTTTCATCTCCGCAGCGGGATAACCCTCTGCGTGAATGTAAGATATTTCTTTTAATTTTAAAGCACCTTCTAGCGCAACAGGGAAATTTAATCCTCTACCTAAATATAAAAAATCGTTGGCTTTTTTATACTTCTTTGCAATTTTTTTAATATCATTTTCTTGCTTAAAGATAGATTTAATTTTATTTACCGATTTTTTATAGTCTAAGTGTCTCTTCAAAGATTCTTTTGAAATTGTTTTTCTACTCTCAGCGAGCTTGAGAGCTAATAAATATAGTACAACAATCTGAGAAGTGAATGCTTTTGTGGATGCAACACCAACTTCATGACCACATCTAGTATAAACTCCACATTTAGTTTCTCTTGAAACTGAACTACCAGCTATGTTACATATTCCAATTGTAAGTGCTCCGTGATTATTTGCTTTTCTAATTGCAGCTAATGTATCTGCTGTTTCTCCAGATTGAGAAATTGCAATAACAATAGTTTTGCTATCAATTAGAGCATGATTATATCTAAACTCCGAAGCATATTCAACATGAACAGGAATGTTAGCAAATCGTTCAATAAAATTTTTTCCAATAAGTCCAGCGTGCCATGATGTTCCACACGCAGTTATATAAATTTTTTCCGCTGACTCAATAATATTCCAATAATCTGATAAACCTTGTAATAAAACTGATTCATTTTTAATTCTACCATTAATTGTATTGGGTATTGTATTAATTTGCTCATGAATTTCCTTGTGCATAAAATATTTATACTTACCTTTATCATAATCATCAATTTTAAAATCAATTTTTTCTATATTTTTTGGTAATGAAATATCTTTATCTACAGATTTAATTTTAAAGCTTTTTTTATTGATTACTGCCATTTCTGAATCTTTTAAGTAAATAATATCTTTAGTATACTTCACAATAGGTGAAATATCACTTGCAATAAAAAATTCATTCTCCTTAATTCCTAAAACTAATGGACTTCCCTTTCTAGCCGCTATCATCATATCTGGATAATCGGTATTCAGAATTACAATTCCAAATGCACCATCAACCCTTTGCAAAGCTGCTCGGACTGATTGTTCAAAATTCATCTTACCATTATTGTAAAAATATCCAATCAATTGAACTAAAACCTCAGTGTCAGTTTCAGATTTAAATTTTATTTTTTTTGATAAAAGAAATTTTTTAATTGGATCATAATTTTCAATGATACCGTTATGGACAAGAGCAATTTTTTTAGATTGATCAAGATGCGGGTGAGCATTTAACTGATTAGGTTTGCCGTGAGTTGCCCATCTTGTATGAGCTATTCCTAAATTATAAATTTCTGAATTGGATAATGCCGATTTAAGTTCACTTACTTTACCCTTACGTTTTGTAACAACTAATTTGTCATTTGAATTAATACAAGCAATACCAGCTGAATCATATCCTCTGTACTCTAATCTTTTCAATCCACTTAATAAAATTGGATGGCAATTTTTATGACCTTTATAAGCAACTATTCCACACATGATATATTTAATTTAAAGTTAACATCATTTTTACATTCCCTCTATCATATTTCTGAGAATCTAAATCTACTTCTTTAAAGCCATATTTATCATAAAGGTTTCTTGCAATTGTGAGAGAGTCGTTCGAGATTAAAAAAATCTCGTTTGCTTTATTTTCCTTTGCAAATTTTATACATTCGTCCATTAGCATATTGGCAATTCCTTTTCCTCTAAAATCTTCTTGAACTGTCATTTTAGCTAGTTCAAATCTATCATCTGAGCTCTTTATCATTGCTACGGTACCAATTACTTTTTGATTTTCTAAAGCAAAAAAAACCTGTCCACCATTGTGAACAATTTTATCAGGATTCAGTAAGTCTTTTTTGTCAGACTCTTCTAGAATCCAACTTTCTTCAATCCATGCCTTGTTTAAAACGAAAAAATCATTATCAAATTTTGTTTCATACTTCTGAATGAAAATTTTTGAAATATTTTTTATCATTAATTTGGCCAATAGATGTATTCATCTCCATGCTCATAATCTTCTCCAAAATGCTTATCAATTAAAATTGGTGAATTCATAATACTAGGCCACATTGATTCTTTCTGTTCTGAATTATGATTATCTAGCAGATTATCCAATAAATTAACTTTATCTGGAAAATTTTTAATTAAATTATTTTTTTCAGTAGGGTCTTCGTTAAGATTAAACAACCATTTTTGATTTTCATCGTTTGTTCTAATCAATTTCCATCCTTTATGATAAACTGTCTGTTGATGTCCTTGTCTCCAAAAAATAGTTTGATGTATTTCTCCATTTTTTTCTCCCTTTACAAATGGTAAAAAATTAAATCCATCGAGTTTTCTATCTTTTGGCAACTCAGCCTTTGCAGCTGCAGAAATGGTTTTAAAAATATCATTATGATGGACAACTGGGGAAAAGCTAGTTCCAGCTTCAATTTCTTTTGGCCATCTAGCCATAAAAGGAATATGCATTCCACCTTCAAAATGTGTTAGCTTCCAACCTCTATATGGTTTATTAATATCAGAAAGCTCAATATAACTTGCTCCTCCATTATCACTTGTTAGAATTATTAGTGTATTTTCTGATAAACCGTTTTGTTGTAACGTATCAAGTATTCTTCCAACACTCCTGTCAAGAGCTTTAATCATAGCTGAATATACTTGAAGGTTGTGAGGTGTTGAATGATGGTGAAGAATATCAATATCTTTTTTTAAAGCTTGTAAAGGATTATGAACAGCCCAATGTGCTAAGTAGAGAAAAAATGGTCGATTTTTGTTGCTCATTATAACTTTAATCGCCTCATCTGTATAATAATCTGTGAGATATCCACTTGGGGTAAAAGTATTTCCTTTATTAAATGACGCGCTGTATTGAGATCCTGCCCAAACCATATTATCTACAGGATTATCAAATTTTGCGTTGACCACAGACTGGTCATTTTCAGGAAGATATAATCCTCCTTCCATGAGTAAACTATCATCAAATCCTTGATCATTAGGATGACTGCCATTAACTCTCCCAAGATGCCATTTGCCAATATGAGCAGTGTAATAACCCGAATCTTTTAATACTTCTGCTATGGTAATTTCAGAAGAAGGTACACCAGCTGAAAATACATTTTCTAATTTTGAATATGCATCATTTTGGAATTCCACCTCGAGTTCTCTATCGCCAGTATTTATAATCCATTCCATCAATTTAGTTGCTCCAGGAAATAAAGGGGTAAATTCAAAACCAAATCTAGTAGAATATCTTCCTGTCATTATTGAGGCTCTTGATTGGGCGCACATCGAATTGGCAGCATATCCGTTCTTAAAACTAACTCCTTCTAATGCAATTCTATCAATGTTAGGGGTCATTAAAGAACCGTCACCGGCACCTCCATTATAGAGCGAAATATCATTAAACCCTAAATCATCTGCTAATATTAATATAATATTTGGTCTTTGATCTTCATTATTTTTTTCCAATGGACCTTTTTGCCAATTAGAACTTCCTTCAGCAGAAACAGGTCTTGTGATATTTAGCATTTTGGGGAGAGTCCATAATACAATATTTACTCTATTTTGCCAAAAAATGGTAGCTAGAAATACTACCAAAAAAATAAAAGTTATTTTTTTCATTCTACTCCCACTCAATAGTTGCAGGAGGCTTGCCAGTACAATCATAAACAACTCTGCTAACGAGTGGAATCTCATTAACAATTCGGTTTGATACCCTACCAATAAAATCATAAGGTAAATGTGCCCAATTTGCTGTCATAAAATCAACAGTCTCAACTGCTCTTAAAGCTAAAACATCTTCATACCTTCTTTCATCACCTACAACACCTACTGACTTTATTGGTAGATATACAACAAAAGCTTGGCTTAATGAATTATATAGTTTTTCTGCTTTTAATTCGTCTATAAAAATTTTATCTGCTTTTTGCAAAATATCAATTCTCTCTTTGGTAATCTCTCCCATTACCCTAATACCAAGTCCAGGACCTGGAAATGGATGTCTTTGTAAAATATGTTCGGGAGTATCTAGTTCTGCTCCAATTTTTTTAACTTCGTCTTTAAAAAGTTCTCTAATTGGCTCTAATAATTTCAGATTCATTCTTTCAGGAAGACCGCCAACATTATGATGTGATTTGATTACACTTGAATTGTGATCATCAGAAGAAGACTCTATTACATCTGGATAGATAGTTCCTTGAGCTAGCCAATCAACATCCTTTATTTTTTTTGCTTCATTTTCAAATACGTCAATGAAAGTATTTCCAATAATTTTTCTTTTCTTTTCAGGATTCGTTATTCCTGAAAGATTTGAAAGAAATAATTCTGAGGCATCTACTAATCTAATATCTATATCTAGGGCTTCAAATGTTGACATTACCTCATCTACTTCACCGAGCCTTAACAAACCATGATTAACAAAAATACAAATTAAATTATTTCCAATAGCTTTTTGTAATAACATAGCTACAACAGATGAGTCAACACCGCCTGAGAGCCCTAATAAAACCTTCTCATTTTTTACTTTATTTTTTACGTCAGAAACCATTGAATTTATGATATCTGATGTTGACCAATTTTTACTACAACTACACACTTTAAAAATGAAGTTTGATAGAATCTTTTTTCCCTGATTAGTATGAGTTACTTCTGGATGAAATTGTAATCCAAAAATGTTAGAATCCAAATTTTGAAATCCAGCTACTTTACAATTTTTAGAAGAGGCTATAATCTCAAAGTTATCTGGTGGTAATACTACTTTATCTCCATGACTCATCCAAACATCAAGATTATTTGAATCAAAACTGATCTCATCAAATAAAACAGACTGATTTACGTTAGAAATTTCAGCATGGCCAAATTCCCTTACGTCAGAATTAACAACTGAACCTCCAAGTTCATTTGCAATAGTTTGCATTCCATAACATATACCTAAAATTGGTATGTTAGCCTCCAGTAATGATTTACATACTTTCTGTGAAGAGTTCACCGTCACAGTTTCTGGCCCTCCAGAAAGAATAATTCCTGATGGATTCATTTCTATAATTTTTTCAGTAGATATTGAGGATGGTTTTACTTTTGAAAAAATACCGATTTCTCTAACTCTTCTAGCTATTAGCTGAGTATATTGAGAGCCATAATCTAAAATTAATATTTTATCACTGCTTTTCATGTTAAAACATCCAACACTTTTGATATGCTATTTTTTAAATTATTACGATCAACAACAAAATCAATAAAACCTTTCTCTTTTAAGAACTCAGATGTTTGAAAATGATCAGGCAATTCTTGACTAGTAGTTTGCTTAATTACTCTTTGTCCAGCAAACCCAATTAAAGCTTTTGGTTCAGCTATTGTTACATCTGCTTGCATTCCAAAACTAG